>URBG01000005.1 GCA_900546055.1 uncultured Mycoplasmatota bacterium | reverse complement strand
ATAAAATTAAAAGAAGAAAAAAAGGATTTTAAAGAAGAAAAAACTTTAGCGCGTCTGCATCACCTTCTTTGCAAAAGTGAAATCGCCGAGGCTGAAGAAGAATTAGAAAAATATGAAAAAGTTATAAACTTTGTTAATTATTATGAAAAGAATCAAATAGATACTATAATATATATGCAAAAGTTATGGCACGATTATATCAAGTCAAAAGAAGATTTATTGATTGCTTTTGACATCATGGTATTATATTATAAAGATATTTTAAATTATTTAACTAATCGTAATTTAGAAATATTTGTTGATTATAAAAATGATATTGAATATATTGCGGGCAAAAACAATTTAAAAACCATTAGTAAAAAATTAAATATAATTACCGAATTTAAAGAAAAAATTAAATATAATGCTAATACAAGCTTACTTATGGACAAGCTAATTATCACTTTGGAAGGAGGGGTATAATGATAGAAGTTGTGGGTGTTTCTTTTAAAGAACATGGACGCATTTATTATTTCGACCCAAATGGCTACAAATTAAAGAAAAATGTCACAGTTATTGTTGAAACCGATCAAGGATTACAATTTGGTAAAGTTATTAACGATCGAATTGAAATCAGCCCAGAAGCTTTAAAAAGTGAACTAAAACGAGTAGTTAGAATCTCTAGTAAAGATGATTATAAAAGACATATGAAAAATCTCAAAGATGGCAAAGACGCCCTTGCAAAATGTCGTAACTTGGTTCAAAAGAAAAAAATGAAAATGCAAATAATTGATGCTAGTTATACTTTCGATCGTGATAAATTAATATTTCGTTTCCTAGCTGATAATCGTGTGGATTTCCGTGAATTAGCCAAGGAATTAGCCAGTATTTATAAAGTTAGAATTGAGTTAAGACAAATAGGGGTTCGTGATAAAGCCAAAGAAGTAGGAGGTTGCGGTCCTTGTGGTCAGCAATTATGTTGCGCTAGATTTTTAAAAGACCTAGATACCGTTTCTATAAATATGGCTAAAAATCAAAACATATCTTTAAATCCTAGTAAAATTAACGGAGTTTGCGGACGCTTACTTTGTTGCTTAAAATATGAAGATGAAGATTATAAATCTTGCCGAGGCTGTTTGCCAAAAATAGGTGATAAAGTAAAAACCGAATTTGGTCCTGGAACCGTTATTGGCTTAGATATTTTAAAACAACAATATAAAGTTGATGTTCCATCCCATGGAATCGTTATGGTGGACAAGTAGTTGGAAGTTGTTAATTATTTATTAGGGTATAAAAATTTAAGAATATATCAAGATACGGAAATGTTTAACTTTTCATTAGATTCAGTTCTCCTTCCTAATTTTATAACCATTAATTCTAATGTTCAAAAAATTATGGATATCGGAACTGGTAATGCTCCAATACCCTTGATATTGTCAACCAAAACCAATGGTAAAATAATCGGAGTAGAAATTCAAAGTAAATCTAGCCAATTAGCTAAAAAATCAGTTGAACTAAATAATTTAAAAGAGCAAATTACAATTATCAATGAAGATATCAATAACTTAAAGGAAAAATATCCTTCAGAATTTTTTGATATAATTACTTGTAATCCGCCTTTTTTTAAAGTACATGATAATTCAAGGTTCAATAAAAATGATTATAAAACTTTGGCCCGCCATGAAGTGACTTTAAATTTAGATCAAATTTGTGAAATTGCCAAAAAACTGTTAAAAAATGGTGGTGTTATTGGCATGGTCCATAGACCAGAGCGTTTAACCGATATTTTAGAGACCATGAGAAAATATAATTTAGAACCAAAGAAAATTAGATTTGTATATCCTAAAGAAAAAAAAGAAGCCAATATCGTTTTAGTTGAGGGCAAAAAAAACGGAAAAGAAGGTTTAAAAGTTTTGCCGCCCTTAATTAGCCATGAAGAAGATGGCAATTATACCAAAGAAGTTCAATCATATTTTGAGTAGGTGATAAAATGAGTCAAAAAAGTTATGATAATAGTCCAACCCTATATATAGTCCCAACGCCAATTGGTAATATGGAAGATATAACTTATCGGGCTTTAAATATTTTAAAAGAAGTTGATGTAGTATTTGCTGAAGACACTAGAGTAACCAATCAATTACTAAACTATTTCAATATTAAAAAGCCATTAATATCGAGTCATCTTTATAATGAAAATAGCAATTGCAATCGAGAAATAGAATATTTAAAAGAAGGAAAAAATGTTGCCGTAGTTAGTGATCGTGGAACACCAGTTATTAGTGATCCAGGTTATATATTAGTTAAAGAGGCTATTAAAAACGGCTATAATGTTGTCTGTTTGCCAGGCGCCACAGCAGTAATACCTGCTGTTGTAATGTCGGGGTTGGGTGAAGGTCCATTTACTTTTTACGGATTTTTAAACAGTAAAGAAACAAAACGTAAAAAAGAATTAGAAGAATTAAAAGAATCGCCATTTACTATAGTTTTTTATGAAGCGCCACATCGCATTACTAAAACTTTAAACAATATTAAATCAATTTTTGGAAATAGAAAAGGCGCAATTGCTAGAGAAATAAGTAAAAGATATGAGGAAGTAATTAGAGGAACTATTGATGAATTAATAAAATCTGCTGATAATTTAAAAGGTGAAATTGTATTAGTTATTGAAGGTAATAAAGAAGAAAAAGACTTTAGTAATCTTTCAATAATTGACCATATAAATATATATTTAAAAGAAGGAAAAGATTCGAAAGAAGCAATTAAACTAGTCGCTAAAGATCGTAACATTCCTAAAAGTGAAGTATATAACGAATATCACCATCTGAATTAAAATAGTAAACAAACAAAAACATTTCAGTTATCTTTGATGAAATGTTTTTATTTCATTAAAAATGTAGTATACTATTAGAGAAAAAGGTGAGATGTATGAAATTAATCGTCGGACTTGGAAATCCAGGTAAAGAATATGAAAATACAAGACATAATGCCGGCTTTAGATTTATCGATAGTTACGCTAAAGCCAAAAACTTAAGTTTCAATAAAGAAAAATTTAATGGCTTGTATACTGATTTTCTTCACAATGGTGAAAAGATTATATTATTAAAGCCCCAGAAATATATGAATTTATCAGGTGAAGTTATTAAAGCATATCTCGATTTTTTCAAAATCGAAGTTAACAACTTGTTAATTATAGTTGATGATTTAGACACCGAAGTAGGGAAAATTAAACTTCGTTATAAAGGATCATCAGGCGGGCATAATGGTTTGAAAAATATTGAAAACCATTTAAAAACACAGGACTATAAACGTTTAAAAATTGGAATTTCGAACGATAAGAATAAAGATTCAATTGATTATGTCATTGGTAAAGTTCCAGTAGACGAATTAAATTTAATGAACTCTGTTAATAAAAAAGCTGAAAGTTTAATAGATGACTTTTTATCAATGAATTTTGACAATGTCATGAACAAGTATAATTCGAAAGGATGATCGCATGAGTTTTCTAGATAACATCTTTGATATTAAGGATGAAGAAGAAGTTATTGGTCTTACTAGTGAATTAAAAAGTTTGTATTTATATAAAAAATTTCAAAAAGAAAATAAATCCTTACTATTAGTAACTTCAAATCTTCATGAAGCGGGAAAGCTTTATACTTCATTATCCCACTATACTAACAAAGTATGGTTTTTTCCAATGGACGATTTTCTTACTAGCGAGGCAATAGCTATTTCACCAGAGTTTAAAATTAGCCGTTTAGAAACCATTAATAACCTTTTAAATGAAGAAAAGGGAATAGTTATCACCAATCTAATGGGATATTTAAGGTTTTTACCTCCAAAGAAAAACTTTAAAGAAAGCTATTTAAATTTAAAAGTAGGCAGTGATTATAAAATCGAAAAACTAATTGAAAAGTTCTATAAACTTGGTTACAAAAGAGAGACTACTGTTAACATGACAGGTGAAATCGCCGTTCGTGGTTTTGTCCTTGATGTATTTCCAATAAACAGTTCAGATCCCATAAGAATTGAATTTTGGGGTGATACCATTGATTCACTAAAAACCTTTAATGTTGATACCCAAAGGACAAATGAAAACATAAGCGAAATAACAATTTATCCAAATACTGAGTTTTTGATTGATAAAGATATTTTTGAGATTCCGTATCGCGATATGTACAAATATACAAAAGTATCCAATATTGAAGGTTATATGAATGAGCCAATAACGGTATATGATAATTATCATAATTTACTAACTAACTATAAATTATTACAAGAGGAAATAACCAATTATAATATCAGTGCTAACCGTGAAAAAGATACAAAGTATATGCATGATTTTGGAGATATTAAGGCATCGAAACCATTAATATTTGAAACTTTTGAAAATTATCATCATAATATTAAAAATATTCAAAGTTATAAAACCTTTGATATCGAACCATTTCCAAAAAACCCGAAGGATATTAATGATCGTTTAACTGTCTATTTAAAATCAAAGAAAAACGTTATAATTTGCTTAGATAATCGTTATCAAGTTAATAAATTAATAGATAATTTAGAAAATCCTAAATTAACCTATACAAACGAACAAGAATTATTTCCCGGGAAATTAAATCTAATTGTAAAAAAACTAACTAGTGGATTTGAAACCGATAAATATGTTGTAATCACGCCAAGAGAATTATTCAATCAAAATGAAGAAAATAATTATAAAACAAAATTTCGTTACGGAAGTCGTATTAAAGATATTACCAAATTAGAAATAGGTGACTACGTTGTTCATGGCGCCCATGGAATTGGTAGATATTTAGGAATTAGAACTATGCCTAAAAATGGTCTTAATAAAGATTATTTAACAATTGAATATAAAAACAATGATAAGCTATATATTCCTGTGGAAAAATTAGATTTAATTACTAAATATTCTGGCAAAGATGGCAGTGAACCCAAATTAAATAAACTTGGTAGTCATGAATGGGAAAAAACCAAAGCCAAAGCTCGTAAACGTGCTGAAGACATGGCAGAAGAATTACTAGAACTATATGCGATTAGAGAGTCTAAAGAGGGATATGCTTTCGTAAAAGATTCTGAGGAACAAATAGATTTTGAAAAAGAATTCGAACATACAGAAACAGCCGATCAAATAAGAGTTACTGAAGAAATAAAACAAGACATGGAAAAACCTAGGCCAATGGATCGACTCTTATGCGGTGACGTTGGTTATGGAAAAACAGAAGTCGCTTTTCGCGCTATATTCAAATGTATTTTATCTGGAAAGCAAGCTGCTATGCTATGTCCAACAACAATTCTTTCATCACAACATTATAAAAATGCCATTCAGAGATTCAAGTCGTTTCCTATTAATATTGAAATTTTAAATCGTTTTGTTAGTTCAAAAAAAATTAAAGAAATTTTAGAAAAATTAGCAGAAGGCAAAATCGATTTATTAATTGGAACGCATCGTCTATTAAGTGAAGATGTTAAATTCAAAGATTTAGGATTGCTAGTTATCGATGAAGAGCAAAGATTTGGTGTTAAACATAAGGAAAAAATAAAACAATACAAAAATAATGTAGATGTTTTAACCTTGTCAGCAACCCCAATTCCAAGAACCCTTCAAATGTCAATGGCCGGAATTCGTAGTTTATCGATGCTTGAAACTCCACCAGTCGACCGATATCCAATTCAAACTTATGTCCTTGCTGAAAATAACCAAATAATCAAAGAAGCAGTGTATAAGGAATTAGCGCGAAATGGGCAGACGTTCATTTTATTTAATCAAATTAAAAATATGAATACAAAGTTAAGCGAGTTACAAGCCTTAATCCCTGATGCAAAAATAGAAATAGCTCATGGTCAAATGACAAAAAATGAATTAGAAGATGTTATGTTTAGATTTAATAATCATGAATTTGATGTTTTACTCTGCACGACAATTATTGAAACTGGTATTGATATACCAACCGTTAATACGTTAATTATTATTGATGCTGACCGTTTTGGGTTGTCGCAATTGTACCAAATTAGAGGGCGTATTGGCCGCAGCAATAAAATAGCTTATTGTTATTTGATGTATGATAATAAGAAATTACTATCAGAAATTGCCGTTAAACGATTAAAAGTTATTAAAGATTTTACCGAATTAGGCAGTGGATTTGCAATTGCTATGCGTGATCTGTCAATAAGAGGCGCTGGTGATATTTTAGGTAGTGAGCAAGCAGGATTTATTGACAGCATTGGTATTGAACTCTTTTTAGAAATGTTAAATGAAGCAGTTCAAAATCTTCAAGGTAAAGAAGTACCTAAAGAAGAAGACACAAGTACTAATCCACTTGTTGAAGTCAAAACAGCAATAGATGATAATTACGTATCAGAAGAAGATTTAAAAATAGAAATTCATAAAAAAATTAATAGTATAAACTCATACGACAAATTGAACGAAGTTAAAAATGAATTAGAAGATCGTTTCGGAAAAGTATCTGAAGACTTAATAATTTATATGCATGAAGAATGGTTTGAAAAATTAGCTAATAAAATTGGTATAAAACAAATAAGACAAACTAAAAACTTTATTGAAATTACTTTAGATAAAGAATTAACCAAAAAAATAAATGGTGAAACATTATTTTATGAAGCCAGCAAATTAAGCCGTATGTTTAGATTTAGTATGAAATTTGAAAGATTAATAATTACCTTAGATACTATTAAATTAGATAAACATTTTATTTATTATTTAATTGATTTAATGAAAATATTAGAAAATAGTATCAAAAAAAAGGATTAACAACAGTGAACCATCTCAAATTGACATAAGAAAAATAATTTGGTAATATATAACGCTAGAAAGGGGGACGAGTATGAAAATAAGAACTTTTAATACAATTTCAGAATGTCAAAGTCCAAAATTGTCAAAAGATACACCAACAAAGACTCAAATTGCTAAAGGATTATTTATGGCCGGAGCTTTATCTTTAGCCATAGGCTGCTTTGTCCCAGAAGAGCCAACAACTTATTGGTTTAATGGCCCAGAAATGGATAATGCGGTTTTAGAAGATAACACTTATAATATTACCTTCGAAGATGGGACTTATGCTAACGTTACCAAAGATATGTTGGCCCAAGAAGATCTTAGCTATTTTGGATATAATTCCTATCCACTAAATGGTCATCAATGTTCAGTAACTCCAAGAAAAGAAGTCGGATTTAAAGATTTATTTCTTTGCTCTGGAAGTGCATTATTGTTTGGAGGTATATTAGTTACCATTGATTCACTACATGATAGAAGAAAAAATAAAAAACGTGAAGAAAAAGAAAAAAGAAAACAATACGCCAAACAGCGTGCCACAAGAATGTTATATAAAAAAACTGAGATTTAATCCCAGTTTTTTATTTGTTATCCATATAATTCATAACTTTAGGTACTACTTGTTTCTTACGAGAGACTAAGCCTTCGAAGAAATAACCTTGTTCAATATCTTGAACTCCAAAAGAACCACCAAAGATATGTTTACTACTATCATTAAATAAAATATATGATCCGTTTTTAAGAATATCAGTTACAAATAAAGCTACAGCAGTATAATCTTCATTTTTAGCAATATCATTTAACGTATCAATAAATTCTTGTTTTTTGCTCATGATTTCCTCAGTGCTCATTGTTGAAACTTGACCAATTCCAACCTTTTGATTATCAATGGTAAAGTTTTTAAAGTCGCCATGAATAACTTCACTAATACTCATACCTTCAATTGAAGATCCAGCCTTAAACATTTCCATGCCATATTCTTCATATTTCACGCCAGCAATATTTGCCAGTTCTTCTAAAGCCTTTTTATCGGTTTCCGTTGTGGTTGGCGAAGTTAATAATAAAGTGTCAGAAATAATACCTGACATCATTAACCCAGCAATATTTTTAGAAATTTCAATATTACTTTCTTTATACATTAAATAAAGAATAGTTTCTGTACATCCCAAAGGCATATTTCTAAAGTTAATTGGCGCTGAAGTACCAATATTACCAATTTTATGATGATCGACAACTTCAACTATTTCAGCTTCATCTAACCCGATAACGCTTTGCTCTTTTTCATTGTGGTCAACTAAGATAACTTTTTTAGGATGTTTATTATCTGAAATGTTGGCTCTAAATATTCCCAAACAATGTCCATCATTATCTACAACTGGATAATTGCTATATTTTTTCTTGTTTGCAATCTCTAAGACATCATATAAATTATCATTTTCATTAACTGCAATAATTTCGTCTTTTTGAATTTTATCTTTTATATAATTACTTAAAACCACTAAGTTAGCCGTAGTAATACCATCAAAATCAGTACTAATAACATCAACATGATTTTTCTTTGCAATTTCTAAATGTTCAGGTTTCATTTCAACACCATTAGTTAAAATAATGATTGAAGCTGAGTTGTTAACTGCATATTCAATAATGCTGTGACGATCACCAACTATTAGAACGCTATCTTTATCAATCTTAATAAGCTCTTTAAAAGTTGTACTTCTATAAGATGGAACAATTATATTTCCAGTAATCTCTTTATCAAAACGTAAGATTTCTTTAGCTTTTAATGCTTCTAACAAATTATCATAAGAAGTATTAATATATTCTAATTTTCCAGAAATTAAATTTCCGGCAACATCTTTCATTGAAACCGCACCCAAATATTTTCCATCTTTAGAAATAACTGGAATAGTCCCAATTTTAGTTTCGTTCATATAGTTATATCCTTTATATATAGAATCAGTTTCGTGTAAAAAGCAGTCAGTGACATAATCTACATCTTTAATTTCCAATCTAACGTCATTTAAATATTTTGGTGTTTCAAAATCAAAATAATCCAAAACAAATTTTGTTTCTTTATTAATATTACCTAAAACTCTTGGCTCTGTATCTTCGCCCAATTGATTTTTTAAATAAGACAAAACAATAGCTGAAGTAACACTATCAGTATCTGGTTTTTGATGTCCAAATATTAAAGTTTTTTCCATAAAAATCCTCCTTTTAAAAAATAAACATTTTCATTATAGCATGTTTGTCCCAAAAATAAAAGAAACATTATCTGTTTCCATAATAAATTATTGCAAAAATCCACAAAATGAGTAAGCATATTACTAAAGTAAAAGCAAAACCAATTATAAAAAGTCCAAAATTAGTATTTCTTCTTTTTCGTCTAGGGATGGATTTTTCTTCTTCAGTTTGCGGTATAAACTGTTCATAATTAAAATTACCAACCAAGTCACTCCAAACTAAAATTTCAGTTCCATCTTGACTTTGTTTAATATTGTCTAATATTTTAAGGTTATTTAGTGGTTTAATTTCCTTTAAAGTGTATTTTTCATAAGCTTTGTCGTCATCATCTTTACTTTCTAAAACATTGATTAAATTAACTGCTGCGAACGTTGTTAAATTATTATAGTTTTCAAAAGTATATTGTCCTTGAAACTCTTTCAAAGCAGTTTCATAGTAATACCATTTTAATCCACTATGAAAAGCTAAAAACCAATGAAAATTTTGAATCTGTTTTTTACTACTAACATCTTTGTCTTTTTCTAGATAAAGACGAATAACTTCAAACCCCAAAGCCTCTAAAAAAGGCGCCATAAATTCCATAACTTCATTACTTTTTGTTAAGTTATACTTTTTGTTTCCGACTTTAGCTTCCTCGTTATTTATTAAAAATTCATATAATCCATTTTGTGAGTTGATGCCTATTGCCGCATACTTTTGTAAAATACATTCCTTCTCCATACAAAAACCTCTTCTTATTACTTTTTTTAATAATAACATAATCTTGCAAAAAAGGCAAAAGTTAAGAGTATAATTTTACCATTTACTCACACAATATTTTTAGAAAGAAGGTAATCTATGAAAGCAACAGGAGTCGTAAGAAGAATTGACGATTTAGGAAGAATTGTTATTCCAAAAGAAATACGAAAAAATTTAAGAATTAAAAATGGTGAAAACCTTGAAATTTTTATCGATGAAAATGATAATATCATTTTAAGAAAGTATAGCCAAATCGATAAATTAAAAGATGTAGCCAGTGAAGTGGCTGAATCTATTCATTTAATCACCAAGAAAAACGTTCTTATTACTAATACTGATACTTTTATTTCGATTAGTGGTAGTTTAAAAAAGGAGTATTTAGATAAAGCTCTCTCTGGTCAAATCATTAAAGCTATGCATGACCGTAAAGAGATTTTTCACCCAGATATGACTGATGTGGAAATGTCTGAAGATAAAAAAGAAAATGCCAGTTATATATTTTCGCCAATAATTGCTGGTGGTGATGTTGTTGGGGTAATTATGGTGATGTCTAAAAAAGAAGAAGTAACCGAAAGTGATTTTCAAACCGCTAAAATTGTCGCTAACTTTCTAGCTAAGCATATTGAAGGATAAAAAAATATATGCTATAATGAAAAAAGAAAAGCGACGAAAGAGAGAAAAATAGGTGACTTTATAGAGAGTTTATGGTTGGTGTAAATAAACAAGGTGACTATTTCGAATGGCTCTGGAGCCTTCTAATCGATATTTAGGTTAGAACGATAACGTGCGTTAAACGTTTGAGGTAAGTATTTACTTACAAATTAAGGTGGTACCACGTCAAATCACGTCCTTATACTAAGGACGTTTTTTTATTGAAGGAGAGATAAAATGCGTAAATTTGAAAAAATAAGTTTAGATGAATTTATTAAAGATACAGGGTTAACAAAGCAGGAATATAGCGAATACAGCCTGCCAAAAAGAAGTACAAAATATAGCGCTGGTTACGATTTTAGTTTACTGTTTGATCTAGATATATTACCTGGTGAAACAAAAAAGATTCCAACCGGGATAAAAGCGTGTATGGAAAGTGATGAAGTATTAATGATTTTCATTAGAAGTAGCCTTGGCTTTAAATATAACATTCGAATGTGTAATCAAGTTGGGATTATTGATAGTGATTACTATAATAATCAAAATAATGAAGGTCATATATTTGTAAAAATTCAAAATGAAGGTACTGAAAGAATTCATTTTAATAAAGGTGATAACTTTGTTCAAGGAATTTTTACTAAGTATTTAATAACAGATGATGAAGACGAAATTACAAATGAAAGAAATGGTGGCTTTGGTAGTACTAATAAGGAGGAACAAAATGGAAGATAAAAAATTACTTATAATTACACATGTAGCTGATCCGGATGGAATTACTCCAATAATATTGGCCAAACTAGTTTATCAAAATTTTGATAGATTATTATTAAATCCAAAAGATGTCGACATAAACTTAAAAGAAAATATTGATAAATATGATGAAATTCATGTTATTGATTTATCGATGTCTGAACAATTAGCTGCTGAAATTAATAATAGTGAAGAGTGGAAGAAAAAAGTTAAATTGTTTGATCATCATAAAAGTGCGCTTCCTTTAAATAAATACGAGTTTTCTACAGTTATCGATGAAACCGAAACTCAAAAAGAAAGCGCAACCAGTATTTATTATAATTATTTAAAGAGTATTTCTAATAATCAAATTCTTCATAAAAAAGTAACAGAAGGATTAGTAAACCAGGTTCGTCTTATTGATACTTATGATTTTAAAACGGAAGACGATAAAATAGCTCATAACATTGATGCCTTGTTTAGCATTTTAGGCCGTGATAATTACATTGATTACTTTTTAAAATTTTTAGAAAGTAATGAAGAATTTAAATATAATGAACAGGAGCTATTCTTAATAAAATTAGAAAAAGATAAAATGAATAATTATCTTGAAAGTAGAGAAAAAGAAGTCATCAAAGCCAAATTAGACGGTCACCAAGTAGGAATTGTCTATGCTGAAAAATATCGCAGTGATTTAGGACATTATTTAGCTAGCAAAAATCCAAATTTAGATTTTGTTATTATAATTAATGTTTCAAAAAGTATTAGTTATCGTAGTGACAATAAGGTAGATCTCTCTATTTTTTCAGCAAAATATGGCGGTGGCGGTCATAAAAATGCTTCAGGCAGTCCACTACCAGAAAACTTATTAAAAAACATAACTAAATTAATTTTTAATGATATTGAGTTCATTGAGGAACTAAAGGAGGAAGAAAAACATGAATAAAACATTTTATATAACAACCCCAATATTTTATGCATCAGGCAAGCCCCAAATTGGTAATGCCTATACAGCAGTTCTAACTGATGCGATTGCCAGATATAAAAAAATAACTGGCTATGATGTTATTTTTCAAACCGGAATGGATGAACATGGGCAAAAAGTTGAATTAAAAGCTGAGGAACAAAATAAAAATCCCCAAGAATTTGTTGATGAAATTTCTTTAGAAGTCAAGAGAATTTTAAAAACAGTTAACGTTGATTATGATCGTTTTATTAGAACAACCAATAACAATCATAAAGAGGTTGTTCAAAAAATATTTAAACAGCTTTATGAACAAGGCGATATTTACAAAGGAAAGTATGAAGGTCTTTATTGTACCCCATGTGAATCATTCTTTACTAAATCTCAGCTCGTAGCTGGAAAATGCCCAGATTGTGGAAGAGAAGTCCATCAAACTAGTGAAGAAGCTTATTTCTTAAAATTAAAAAAATACGAAGACTGGTTAAAAAAACATATTTTAGATAATCCTGATTTTATTGTTCCAAGTACTAGACGTAATGAAATGCTTAATTTTATTGATAAAGGGTTAGATGATTTATGTGTTTCAAGAACCACTTTTGATTGGGGAATCAAAGTTCCTTTCGATGAAAAACATGTTATCTACGTTTGGTTAGATGCTTTAACAAACTATATTACTTTTGCAGGTTATTTAACAAATGACGATGAATTTAATAAATATTGGCCAGCAAATGTTCATGTAGTTGGTAAGGATATTTTAAGATTTCACTCAATTTATTGGCCAATTATGTTAAAAGCCTTAAATTTACCAATCCCAAAACAAGTTTTTGCTCATCCATTTTTCGTTGATTCAAAAGGTGAAAAGATGAGTAAATCAAAGGGAAATACTTTATATGCTGACGATTTAGTAAACTATTTCGGCACAGATGCGGTTAGATATTATTTATTAAGCGAATTAGGAATATCCCATGATGGAAATATTGGAACGGATTTAATAATTGATAGATACAATTCTGATCTAGCCAATACCTTAGGTAACCTAGTCAACCGTACTATTACTATGGCTCATAAATACTTTGATGGTATTGTTTATGAACCTTTAGCTAAAACAGCCGAAGACGATGAACTTATAAACTTAGCCAAAGATTTAAAAAATAAAGTCGAAACGAAAATGAACGAATTAAAAGTATCAGAAGCCCTTGCTGCCATATTTGACGTTTACCGAAGAAGTAATAAATATATTGATGAAACTACACCATGGGTATTAGCCAAAGACGAAAAGCAACAAGAAAGATTAAAAACAGTTATTTATAATTTACTAGAAGCAATTAGAACAGCAACCGTATTTTTACAAGCTTTCTTACCAGAAACATCTGATGAGATATTTAAACAATTAAATACCCAAAATAGAACTATCGATTCAGTAGATAATTTTGATGGTATGGATAATGGAATTAAGCTAAATGAACCAGAAGTTTTATTTGCTAGAATTGATAAAGAAAAAAAGCTCGAAGAAATCAATAATTAAACAAGAAAAGCCAAAGGGCTTTTTTTATATTCCAATTTAGGCACTATAATGGACACTATTGAAAAATAGGACTTGCCAGGGGGGGGGGGGTGATATATTATAAATATAATAAAATGTAATAAAAAGTCGGCTATACATCGAGCATTATGGTATAATAAAAATATATTACCATAGCGTCGAAGGGGGAATATAATGAGTATGCAAAAAGAAAAAACCGGTTATCCATCAAAGGATAGGAATCATGAAGACTTTTATGATCCAGAATTATTGTCACATGAAATTCCAGATGTTACTTTATATGATTTTCTTCATTATCAAAATAAAGGGCGCCTGCATTTACCCGCTATAAATTATTTTGATAATCGTATTTCATATCAAAAATTTTTAGATAAAAGCACTCAAGTGGCTTTAGCTTTAGATCAATATGGTGTAAAAGAAGGCGACTATGTTACCGTTGTTGCGCCTACCTTGCCAGAAGCCTTTTATATATTAGTTGGTGCTAGTAGAATTGGTGCAGTAGCTAGTTTAGTTGATCCAAGATACGGAGAAAAAGCAATTGAACACAAAATCAACAAAGCAGCTTCTGAATTAGTAATTGGCTTTGATGGCGTTGTAAAAACATATAATAGAAGAACTAAGCAATATCGAAAGCAACATGTTTTAGACAAAATAGGAAATATTCTTGAAAATACACCAGCAAAAACAGTTGTCGGTTTACCGGCAAGTAATTCAATATCATTAAACTCTATTTTAAAAAATGACACTATCCGCGCTGCTATGTTTGATAGACAAAAAAGCGATTTTCAAGATTACTATTCTTGGAAAAATTTTATAAAAGATGGTTCTCATAGCCGAGGATTAGTGTTTCCAGATTATACATCTGATATGCCAGTAGCTACAGTATCAACTGGAGGATCTACGACGGGGCTACCTAAAAATGTAGTATTGTCTAGTAGAAATATTATTACTGCGGTAACTCAATGCATTTTAACAGGAATTTTTCCAGAAGAAGCTCGTTGGTATGATATTATGCCAATTTCAATTGCTTATGGAATGGCCGATGGTTCCATGCTACCTTTTGCTCTAGGAAATGAAGTTAGACTTAATCCAGATCCAACGGCTATGAGCCTAAAAAAACCTTATCAATTACAAATGGTTGAGGACTTAGTAAGATTTGATCCGCACACCTTAGCTTGTGCACCAAATCATGTATTTGCTCTTTTAAATAGTCAAGAGTGGAAAGAAAACCCACATAGTATGATTAATTTCATTGTTGGTGGAGATTCATTAAACAAAACACAATTAGCCCGTGCAAATGAGCAATTAAAAGAAGTAACAAGACCGAAAGACTTTGATAAAGAGAGATTTTATGGCGATCAAGAAGATAAGCTAGTTATAAATTTAGGATATGGCGAAAGTGAAGGAACCGGTGCTAATAGTGTTGCGCCAGGCAACCATCGTGTAAAAGCTGGTTCAGTTGGACAAATTTTACCCTTAGAAAATATGGCTGTATTTAAACAGAATGAAGAAACTGGTGAATATGAAGAACTAAAATATGTTCCAAATGATCAAGTAGATAATGTAAATGAAGATCAGGTTGGTGAGTTGTGCATTCAAGGAGATAATGTAATGATAGGTTATCAAAACGACGAAGAAGCAACTAATATTGCAAAAAGAACACATAGTGATGGTACGGAATGGCTTCACACGGGGGATCTTGGCTATATTGACGAGGATGGATATGTCTACTTTGTAGATAGAGAAAAATATGTTAGTGTCGGTCATGATGGATTTAAGATAACTCCGCTTGAAATTGAAGATGTGATTTTAAAAGATGGCCGTATAGACGCTTGCAAGGCCATTGTTTATGATGATCCAGATGAAGATAGAGGAACTGTTATAAAAGTATATTATACTTTATTAGATAAGGAACATCCTCAGGATATTAATGACATTGAAGATACGGCTAACTTAATGTGTGAAAGCGAGCTTGCTGATTATAAATGTCCGCTTGATTATGAATGTTTACCAACCTTACCACTAACAAATTCTGGTAAAATAGATGTTTTAGCCCTTCGTGAAGATGCTGAAGCCAAATCAAATGCCGAAAAAGAAGGAAATCATGTTTATCGTAGAGGTGCTTTAATTAATAATCAATAATAAAAAAATAATGGGTGATTAGCTCATTATTTTATTATAATTATTAGAAAATTAAGTTAATAAATTTACTTCTAAAAATAAGCGTGTTATAATGTAAATAATTGGGGAGGTAGAAAATGGTCATAGGTGTTTCAGTAATAACTTGTTGTTTAGTTTATAGTGTTATGTTATTGATTTTATATTTTTCTAAAAGACGAATTGATAACATGGAAAATAAAATATATAGCATATTAGTTGTAATTAATGTTTTTGGCTTATTATTAGAATTAGCATGTTGCTATTTTACATATAATAATGGGACTACGACATTTAATACTTTAATGTGTATAATTTGTAACAGATTTTTTATAATATATATGTTAACCTGGTTATTTATTTTTACTTTTTATATATTTTATATAACTTTTAGTCAGCATCATAAAATAAAAAAAGAACTTGATAAATATAAACGTAGGTTTATTATAGTTGCTGGTATTATATATTTAATCTTGTTTGTACTAGCATTAACCTTACCACTTGAATATTTTAATGATGGTAATTATGTTTATAGTTATGGTCCAGCAACATCATTGTTAGTAATTTTTGGTGGATTTTCAATTATTTTTGATATTTTCTGTGTAATAAAAAATAGAAAAAACATTAGAAACAAACAATACTACCCACTGTTTGTATTAATAGTATTAATGATTATTGTCTTGATAATTAGAAATGTTAACCCAGGGATAATTTTAATCAATTCAACATTCGCATTTATAACCGCATTAATGTTTCATACTATTGAAAATCCTGATGCCCAATTAATTGGTGAATTATATAAAAATAAAAAACTTATAGAAAAATCTAATGAAGACACATCAAAATTTTTATTTAGAATAACACAAGATATTAAAAATCCAGTAAGACAAATTGTTACAATTAGTCGGGAAATGTTAGAATCTAAAGATATTGAATCATTGAAGCACGATTCAAAGATTATTAACAATTATAGCAATCAAATTGACTACATTATAAATAGTGCTTTAAATATTTCAAGCATGGATACTCAAAAAATTAAAATTTTTGAAAATAAATATAATGTTGGCAATTTATTTAAGGAACTTAGCTATCGTATAAAAGCAGATATAAATCCAGAAATAAAATATAACTTTACTATGAGTAATACAATTCCTGATTTCCTATATGGTGATACAATAAAATTAAAACAAGCTATATCATCTTTACTCATGAATTCCGTTCAAAATACAACAGCTGGGTTTATTAATTTAGATGTTAGTGCTATCATAAAATATAATATATGCAGATTAATTATTAACATTGAAGATTCTGGAGTAGGTATGGATGTTGATAAAGTAAATGATATTTTAAGTACAAACCCAGAAAATTTAAAAGAAATAGATATTAATAAGCTTAACGAAAAAGAATTAGATTTTAAAGCCATCAAAAAAATTATTAATATGCTTGGTGGTAGTTTAATGGTCAAAAGTGAAATTAATCAAGGTACTACTTTTACTGTTGTCTTAGATCAAAAAGTAGTTGAAACCGAAGAAACAGAACTTAGCAAAAAACTGGAAAGTTATGAACAGACTATATATGGTAATAAAAAAGTTCTTATTGTCGACGACGATGATAAAGAATTACGTGAAATAGTAAAGCAATTAGAGGGCGAGGATATTGTTGTAAGTTCTTCTATATTTGGTAGAGACTGTATTGAAAAAGCACGAGCTAAAGTAAAATATGATTTAATTATTTTAGATGACGAAATGCCAAATTATAGTGCTCTTGCTATTCTTCAAGAATTACAAAAAATCAAAGGTTTTAAAACACCAGTTGTTGTTATGATTAATGACAACAAAGAAGGAATTAAGCTTCATTATTTAAAAGATGGTTTTGCTGATTGTATAATGAAATCTAAATTAGATTCCGAAATAAAACGAATAATGAAAAGATTTTAAAGTCAAATTAGTTTGACTTTTTTCTTTTGAAATTGACTTTATTTTAATATCGTGATATGTTATTAAAGCAATTTAGGAGGTGTATTATGTCACAAACAGAAAATACAGTGCGATTTACTTATATTAATGATGGAAAAATTACTAACAGTGATTTAAAAAATATAGCAGTTCAAGAAACATCAGAACCTAGAGGGCCTGTAGTACTTAAACACGCTAGTGAAGTTATTGATGATTTAAGAGAAACAGGTGCCGCTGAAATGGTTGCTGATTTAGGAGCTACTGGCATTCAATTTATAATTACTGAAGGTCGTACAAAAAGATAAAATTGAAATTCGCAATAAGTTTACGCGAACGTTGTAAAGTGTAGGAAATTGTCGAATAGAAACAATTGAAAATATTACCATTAAATGTTATATTTAAATAGGACTTGTATAGAAGGGGAGACAATGATTACGAAAGATAGGGCAAGTAGTATCATTAGTTTGTTATTTATAGGTATAATACTAGTTTTAACAATTAATTTAGTCAGTCAATTTACCTTCGTTGATTTTGCTTATTTAATATTTTTGATTGGATGTTTCGCAAGATTCATTTACATTAAGACTCATTAAAAGATTATATCGATTTATGGTATAATCTTTTTAGGTGATAAAAATGATGATAGATACACATTGCCATTTAGGCAAAGAAGATTATGAAAATAGAGAAGAAGTCATAAAAAATATGGGAAATAATATTATGATAGTAAGTACTGCTAGTCCTAATGATATTGACGATATAATAAACCTTTGTAATAAATATCCAAATATCTATGGGACAGTTGGTATACATCCAGAGTTTGCTAGTACATACACTAAAGAAGATTTAGTAAAAGTTGAAAACAGTCTAAAACATTCCAAGATAGTTGGTGTTGGTGAAATAGGGCTTGATTATTACTATACTAAAGACAATAAAGATAAGCAGATAGATTTATTTATTAAACAAATAGAACTTGCAAATAAATATAATAAAACTATTGTTATCCATAGTCGTGAAGCGATAGAAGATACATACAATATTTTAAAAGAATATAAAAACCAAAATATTAAATGTGACCTTCATTGTTACAGTGGCAGTCTAGAGATGGCAAAGCGCTTTATTCCCTTAAATACATACTTTGGAATTGGTGGCGTTTTAACTTTTAAAAACGAAAAGAAATTAAAAGAAATAGTTAAAGAACTAGATTTAAAACATTTTGTTTTAGAAACAGATAGTCCTTATTTAACTCCAGAACCATTTAGAGGTCATAAAAACGAACCAAATAATATTAAATATGTTGCTGAAAAAATAGCAGAGCTAAAATGTATAAATTTGGAAAAAACACTAGATATTACAACGCAAAACGCATTATCTCTATTTGACATCAATATATAGTTATGCTATAATAGGCGTCGGTTTCAATTTTGAGATGGAGGTATTTATGAATACATATTTACTGGGGCTGATTTCAAAATGGGTATCAATTGTATCCCTTTCAGTCGCAGGACTATTTAATTCTGGATCGCTATTTTCAGAAGAGAAAATCGAAGTTGATAATATAAATCAAACGAAAAACTCGGCAGCCTCAATTACAGAGCTTGCCTACGATACAACTACTATATATAATAGCAAATTACCAAAAGATATGACCATAACAAAAAAGGAAGGCCAAAAAGGCCTTGCTTATAAGGATAACTTAAATAATACGGTAGAGATTATTGAAAATCCAGTTAATGCTGTTGTCGAAGTGGGAACAGGAGATTATGGACAGTTTGTTGGTAAAATGACAGGTTATGGCGCCGATTGCGCTGGATGTACAGGAAATTTATCATGTCGTACCAAATCTGGTAAAACTTGGAGTTTAACTAGAGATGGCGAAACCTACGTTGATGATGAGTACGGTAAAGTAAGAATCTTAGCCGCTGCATTAAACAAATTTCCCTGTGGAACAATTATTAAAGTTCAAAATCCGGGCTTAGGAACCTTTAACGCTGTCGTTATGGATACTGGAGGCGCTATGAAAGCCGCTTGGCAAAATGGTGTTGTGCATATGGACTTAGCCTTTATAAGTGAAACAAGTAAAGGTGTTCATTCCGCAACCAGTTCGAACGTTAAATATAGCGTACAAAGATGGGGATGGTAAATCCCTTTTTTGCTGAAAAATTATACTAATCTTGTACTTAATAATGATAAATGCTATACTATTACCAGATAAAAAAGGAGTAGATTAAATGGATTATTCACCAAACAAAATGAAAGCAAATCTTCAAAATAATAATTTTAACTTTAAAAAAAAGTTTGGTCAAAACTTTATTGTGGATAAAAATGTTATCCACAGTATAGTTTCAAAAGCTGAAATTGATGAAACTACATTAGTAATTGAAATTGGTCCAGGTGCTGGATCATTAACGAGTGAACTAGGTAAGGTATCTAAAAATGTTCTAGCATATGAAATTGACGAAACCCTAAAACCTATTTTAGAGGAAAACATCAATAGTAATACCCGAATAGTATATGACGATTTTCTAAAAAGAAACGTTCTAGAAGACTTAAAAGAATATAATTATGAAAAGCTTTATGTCGTTGCTAACTTACCTTATTATATAACGACCCCAATTATTATCAAATTAATTGAAGATAAAATTCCAGTCGATAAAATAGTCGTTATGGTTCAAAAGGAAGTTGGTGATCGCTTTAAAGCCAAACCAAATTCTAAAGACTATAATTCATTATCTATCTTTCTAAACTATTACTTTGATGTAACTAAAGTTATGGATATTAGTCGTAATGTTTTTATGCCCAAACCTAATGTAGATAGTATTATCGTAAGCTTCACTAAAAAAAGAGAAAGATTACCACTTAAAAATGAAGCAATTTTCTTTAAATTAATAAGAGATAGTTTTACCCAAAAAAGAAAAACCTTAAGGAACAATCTTAAAGGTTATAATTTAGAAAAAGTAGAGGAAATTTTAAAAAAACACAACATGGATTTAAGCATTAGAGCTGAAGCAATTCCTATCGAAGTTTTTGTTGAAATTTCTAATAATCTATAGTATCCACTTTTCCACCATATAAATATTTTAAGTCACCAAAGCATAAAATAGTTTTGGTGATTTTATATGCTTGAAAATATCAATGCCGTTCTCTGGGCAATTGTAACAGCTCTAATTATTATGTTTGGTGTGTATTTCAGTAAAAAACTAACTTTTCCACAGTTTAATTTAAAAAAAATAATTAAATCATTGAAAAGTACCAACCATCAAGGTATCAGTCCTATCAAAACTTTATGTTTAACTTTAGCAGGAAGAATTGGTGTCGGTAGCATTGCTGGCGTTGCTTTAGCTATTTATATAGGTGGCCCAGGAACAATTTTCTGGATGTGGGTTATTGCCTTAATATCAGGCGTTTTAGCCTATACAGAAACCTTACTTGCCATTAAATATAAAGAAACTAGTAATGGAGAGAGCCTCGGTGGCCCTTCACATTATATAAAGAACGGTTTAAAAAACAAGCATCTAGCTATTATTTATTCATTAATTGTTATTTTTGCTTATTTAAGTGGTTTTATTCCAATACAATCTAACACTATTGTAAAATCAATGGATATGCTTTTTACCAGTAATCATCTTCTAATAGGCGTTATTTTAGCCATTCTTTCCTTTGTCATAATTAGTGGTGGTATTAAAAAGATAACTAAAGTAACTGACAAACTAGTACCATTCATGACAATCTTATATATTGGAATGGCCCTTTTTGTTATAATAGCCAACTTTGAAAAATTTCCTGAAGTTATCAAATTAATTGTAACCAGCGCTTTCAACCTAAAACCATTTTTAAGTGGATTTTTAGTTACTATGTTAATAGGTGTTCAAAGAGGTATTTTTTCTAACGAATCGGGAATTGGTTTAGGGGCCATAGCAGCCAGTAGTTCAAATAGTGATAATGGTAATAAAAGTGGTTATATTCAAGTCCTCGGAATTTATATAACAACAATCCTTATTTGTACAGCAACCGCTTTCATGATTTTAATTTTTGATTATAAAGATGTCTTTATCGATAACCCAAATGGTATTGAATTAACTAATTTAGCTTTTAATTACCACTTTGGTAATATTGGAAACGTCCTCTTGGTTTTGTGTATTTTACTATTTTCTTTCTCAACTATTTTGACCGGATATTATTATTGCGAATCAAGCTTGAAATTTCTTTCTAAAAAAATTAACATTAGCTTTTTAAAAGTAATCGTCCCCTTAAGCGTTTTATCAGGAACCATTACCTCACCAAGTATCCTTTGGCAAATAGTTGACATTTTAGTTGCTATTTTAGCCATTATTAATATTTATACAATGTACAAATTAAAGGAAGAAATTGTTAAATATCATCAAAAATATGATAGAATATAGCCAGAGGTGTTATATATGATCAATAAAAAATGGGATGAAGTTTTAAAAGAAGAAAGGCAAAAACCATATTTCAAAGAATTAGGCGTCTTTGTTAGAAATGAATATAATAAAAAAATAATATATCCAGAATATAAAAATATTTTCAATGCATTAAGATATACAGATTATGATGAAGTAAAAGTCGTGATTCTCGGTCAAGATCCATATCATGGTCCTAAAGAAGCTCACGGATTATCCTTTTCAGTAGAAGCAGGTGTTAAAAGGCCACCATCATTAGATAATATTTTCAAAGAATTATATAGCGACCTAGGAATTAAAAGGACTAATAATAATTTAACAGACTGGGCAAAACAAGGAGTGTTTCTTTTAAATTCAATTATGACAGTTGTCAAAGATACTCCTTTAGCCCACAAAGGTAAAGGCTGGGAAACCTTCACAGATGATTTAATAAAGTTATTGAATAAAAGAGAAGAACCAATCGTCTTTATCTTCTGGGGGGCATATGCAAGAAGTAAAAAAGAATTAATTACAAACCCTAATCACTATATTATAGAAAGTCCACATCCATCACCATTATCTGCTAGTCGTGGCTTCTTTGGAAGTAAGCCATTTTCTAAAACTAATAATTTCTTAGTTGAACATGGTATTAAACCAATCAATTGGGGTGACAATAATGAATGATGCTTTAGATAGATTAAGAAATAATTTGAAAAATGAAACAGTTGTTGTAGCCACCTCAGGTGGACCAGATTCCATGGCTTTATTACATCTAGTTAATAGTTTAAAAACAGAATTAAACTTAAAAATCGTTTGTGCCCATGTAAATCATAAGCTTAGAATCGAAAGTGAAGCCGAAGCTGTAATGGTAGAAGAATTTTGTATAAAAAATGACATATTTTTCGAATTTATGACCATTGACACTTATAATGACGATAACTTTCATAATGATGCACGAATTAAAAGATATGATTTTTTTGAAAAAACTGTAAACAAGTGTAAAGCTAAGCACCTTTTGACAGCCCATCATGGTGATGATTTAATGGAAACAGTTCTTATGCGTATTGTTAGAGGATCAAGTCTTAAAGGCTATGCCGGATTTTCAGAAAAATCCCAAAAAGAAAATTATACTATTTTAAGACCACTCATCACTTACACTAAAGATGAGATATTATCCTATGTTCAAGAAAACAAAATACCCTATGCTGTGGATAAGTCCAACGAAAAAGATGTATATACCAGAAATCGTTTCCGAAAATATATATTGCCACCTTTAAAAAATGAAGATAAAAATGTTCACCATAAATTTTATAAATTCAATAAAACTTTAGAAATGTATGATGACTATATTAATAAGGAAGCAAATAAGCATCAAAATGAAGTTTATCAAAATGAAGTTTTAAATATTTCTAAATTTAAGAATCTTGACCAAGTTATTAGACTTAAAATCATTAATCAAATTTTAGAAAAGTTTTATCAAGATGATTTGATGCTAATAACTGATAAGCATACTGAACTTATCGAAGAACTTATTTTTAGTGAAAAACCCAATCAAATAATTAACTTACCAAATAATAAAACTGTCGTTAAAAGTTATAATCAATTGAGTATTAAAAAAAATAATCCAAAAGAAAATTATAAATTAGAATTATCCGATTTTATAACTTTACCAAACCAAAAAACAATAAAAATAATTAAAGAAACAAACAGCAATAGTAACAATATTTGCCGTTTAAATATAAAAGACTTAAAATTGCCTCTTTATATAAGAAATAAAGAAGATGGTGACAAGATTGAAATTAAGGGCCTAAATGGTACTAAAAAAATCAAAGATATTTTTATTGATGAAAAGATTCCAGCGATTGAAAGACGTACCTGGCCTATCCTTGTTGATAGCGAAGGGGTCGTACTTTGGATTCCAGGTCTTAGAAAATCAAAATTTGATAAACAAAAAGACGAAAACTATGATATAATATTGGAGTATATCTAAAAAGAAGGGAGTTTTGTCATGAACAAAAACACTGTGAAAAAAGGATTATTACCTTATCTGTTTTTATTAATTTTCTTATTCGGTATCATGATCATCTTTAGTACATTAAATAAAGAAGTTCACGAAATCACTTATGGTGAATTTACTGATGCTGTTGAAAAGAAACAGGTAAAAGAAATAAATGTTACTCCAAGAAGCCGTGCTAGTATTTATACTATCAGTGGTAAACTAAAAGATTATAAGAGTAATGAAACCTTCACTTTCAATATGCCACTTACTAATGAAACAATGGTAAAACTATTGGAAGCCGAAGATAAAAATGGTTTCAAAATGACAACCACTACTGACCCAGAGTCAAGTACTTTATTACTATTCATAATGAACGTTTTGCCAATGGTACTATTAATAGGATTAGGTTTCTACTTTATTACTAGACAAATGGGTGGTAACAACAAATCAATGGACTTTGGTAAGAGTAAAGCAAGATTAACAACAGGCGAAGGAAAAGTAACTTTTGAAGAAGTAGCTGGACTTACTGAAGAAAAAGAAGAAGTATCAGAATTAATTGACTTCTTAAAAAATCCTAAGAAATTCCAAAAAATGGGCGCTAGAATACCAAAAGGCGTTTTACTAGTTGGTCCTCCAGGAACAGGTAAGACTTTACTTGCTAAAGCCGTAGCTGGCGAAGCTAATGTTCCATTCTACTTTATTAGTGGTTCAGAATTCGTTGAATTATTTGTTGGAGTAGGCGCATCACGTGTTCGTGATATGTTTAAACAAGCTAAACAAAATGCTCCATGTTTAATCTTTATCGATGAAATTGATGCGGTTGGAAGACAAAGAGGTGCCGGCCTAGGTGGTGGACACGACGAAAGAGAACAAACATTAAACCAATTATTAACTGAAATGGATGGGTTTGGTGCGAATGAAGGAATTATTATAATTGCTGCTACTAACCGTCCAGATGTTTTAGATCCTGCCTTACTAAGACCTGGAAGATTCGACAGACAAATTACTGTTAATTTACCAGATGCAAAAGGCCGTGAAGAAATCTTAAAAGTTCACGCAAAAGGAAAAACATTTGCTAAAGACGTAACAATGAAAAACGTGGCTAAACGAACTGTAAGTTTCAGTGGTGCAGATCTTGAAAACTTATTAAACGAAGCCGCATTACTTACAGTAAGACGTAATAAAAATGCTATAACTATGGATGAAATTGATGAAGCCCAAGATCGTGTTCTTATGGGACCGGCAAAAGTCACTAGAAAAATTAGTGATAATGAAGCTAAGATAACGGCTTATCATGAAGCAGGGCATGCTATTATTGGCTTGAAATTAAATGGTGCGAATGATGTTCACAAAATAACAATTATTCCAAGAGGACCAGCCTTAGGTTATAACATGATGCTACCAAAAGAAGATCGTGTTTTAGCCACTAAGAAAGACTTACTAGAAGAAATAGCCGGATTATTAGGTGGCCGTGTTGCCGAAGAGTTATTATTTAACGAAAAAACAAGCGGTGCTAGTAATGATATCGAAAGAGCAACCAAAGTTGCTAGAGCCATGGTTACCGAATATGGAATGAGTGATTTAGGGCCAATTCAATTTGAAAGTCAAGAATCATCAAATGTCTTCCTTGGAAGAGATTACAATAAAAAACAAAACTTCTCATCAGCTGTGGCTAATGAAGTGGACGAAGAAGTTCGTAAGATTATCCTAGGTCAATATGAAGTTGCTAAAAAACTTATTAAAGACAATATGGATCTCTTAGAATTAATTGCTCAATCATTATTAAAATATGAAACCATTACCAAAGAACAAATTGACTACCTTGTAGAAAATGGACATATGCCAGAAACTGTTGAAGCAGAAGAAATTAAAGAAGCATCTTTAGCTGATTTATCAATTGAAGAATTAAAAGAGATGGCTAAAGAGAAAAAAATAAAAGGTTATACTAAAATGACTAAAGAAGAATTAATTGATAGTTTAAAAGAAGGCAAAGATTAATTAAGGCAAAGATTAATTATCTTTGCCTTTTTATCTAAAAATAAGAAAGGAGGTATAGAATGATTCAAATTAATAATCCACTAACAAAAAATAAAAGAAGAATTCAAATTGGCGATGTTGTACTTTTTAAACGTGCATTAACCGAAGATCGTGAGTTTTTTCAAATTACTAATAAAAATTGGAATATTCTATATACTGGTTTTCCTGAAATAAAATCAACCGACGAACGTGGGCAATCATTACTCTAAAACCAAATTAGCGATGAAATATCATTTTTACATCGCACGTATACTATTGAGAATTTCTTTTCAGCTAAGGACACTTTATATAGATTGACAGCTCACGACAAAGCAAAGGAAAATCCAGATTGCGCGATTTGGGGAGACTACGTTTTATCTTTACAACCACAAGGGTTAGAGGTTATAAGATGGGGGTTAATGAGAGAAGCCGATTTAAATGTTTTAGGGATACATTGCTATCACAATGTTGATGGAACTAATGACTTGCCAGATCAATTTGAAATTGGTCAAACCTATGAGTATGGGCCCACAAAAAGGCCAATCACAGTATTAAATGCTATAAGCAACCAAACATTTCAAGAGAGATTTGAAATTATGCCTCCAAGACAAAAAATTATTCTTCCATCAAAATAAAAAGCGATTAATCGCTTTTTTATATGTATTAAGGTTTTTGAATTAAGAAATCGACTAAAGCTTCAGGTTCTTTATTACCATATATAATTTCATCAATTAAATCAATAATTGGCATTTCAACATTACGCCCTTGAATTAATTGATGAACAGATTTTAAAGTATACAAACCTTCAATTGTTGTATTATTAATATAATTATCAATTTCTTCCTTGGTTGCCCCACTACCAATTAAATGGCCAAAAGAGTAGTTACGACTCTTTGAACTAGTTGCAGTTAACAAAAGGTCGCCAAATCCGGCAAATGATAAAATAGTACTACCATCGCCACCCAAGCCTTTAATCAGTTCTTTTATATCGTGAATTGATTCTGTTATAAACATTGCTGAAGTGCTTTCTGGCATTCCCATTCCATCTAAAATTCCGGCTGCTATGGCAATAACATTTTTAATAGCCCCGCAAATTTCCGTTCCCACAATGTCACTGCACACTCTTAATTTAAAATGACTATTACAAAAAGCCTTTGTAATCATTTCGGTAGTTTCCCTATGCTGGCAAGCCAAAGTAAGACCAACTGGAACTTTATTAGCTACATCAATTGCGAAAGAGGGGCCTGAAAAAGCCGCAATATTGTCCGTATCTAAAATCTTCTTGGCAATATCAGAAACAAACAAGCAGCTATCTTGTTCAATACCTTTAGATGCAATACAAATAGGTTTATCTTTTATATATTCTTTAGCTTTGCTTAAAGTATCACTAACAAAAGCTGTTGGAATTGCCACTAAGACAAACGCGGCACCGTCACAAGCTTCCTTTAAATCAGTAGTAAACTTAATATCCTCTGGTAAAACAACACCTGGAAGTTTAGGCGCAATTCTAGTTTCATTAAGAGCTTTTGCCTCTTCTTCAAAAGCTGTCCAAGCGACTACTTCATTTTTATTTTCATTTAAAATCATTGATAATGCTGAACCGTAGGCTCCGCATCCTAAAACACATATTTTCATTATATCACCTAAATTTAATTATACAATAACTAGTAAACTTAATCAATAGACATTGTTATTGTCAACAAGCCTAAAAAACTATAAGCTAAAAAGTAAATACATGCTATAATTAAAGCAAGATAGGAGGAAATATGAACGAAAATAAAGAAGAAACATTAAATGTATATCGAAATCCAGTGGAACCAAACAAAAAAAAGAAAAAGGGAAAAACAATAATTATTGTTATTTTAGTTTTAATTATCCTAGGATTAGGTGGATATCTTATTTATGATAAATTCTTTGCCAAAGAAGACGTAAAAGAACCAGAAACTAAAAAGGAAGAAAATAAAGAGGAACCTAAGGAAGATTTAAATGGTATTGCTGAAGGATTAGTCACAACAATAAAAGAAGATAATGTATGGCTAATAATTGGAGCAAAAAACTATCCATCGAGTATAACATTTGATAATAAATTAATTGATAACGAAGTACTTACTGCCGCACTTACTGCTGTTGGTAATTGTTTAAACAATAGAAGTTGTTCTTCTTTACCGATAGAAACTTTAGATAACTACTTTAAAGATAATTTTGGAATAACTAATGTAGACTATCAAACAATCATATGCCCAGTCGATAAAACTCCAATTTATAAATATGATAGTTTAACCAAAGAATATAGTTTCACAGGGGAGCATCCACATGATGGATTAGTTAAAGGTAGCGAGCCGATGTATACTAAAGTAATTGGCATTGAAAAAGAAAATGGTAACTATGTTTTAACCGTAACAAACATTTATGCTAATATGCGTGATAACGAATTTATTTCAGCAGATCCAACTGGAACTGTAAAAATCGCCGATTTTGAAACGTATTTAAACAACGACGGAGACATAAACACCAATAAAATAATCTCTGATTATGAAAATAACTTTGAAACCAAAAAAGCTAGTTACCCAAAATATAAATATACATTTAAAAAAGATAATAACAACTATTATTTAACAAAATATGAAGTGATCAAATAAAAAAACAAGTGAATTCACTTGTTTTTTTGAATGCTATAATTTAGCCACCAAAGCTTTGCCTGCTTCTTCGCGAGAATTTGATTTTAAACAATCACTATGAGATAAGAAACTAGGTTCAGTAATTTCAGCACTTAAAGCAGTTCCGGCTTTATATGAATCAATAGTTGTTTGGATTAATTCTATGGCATCATTATCATATTCTCCATCAAACTCGCCTTGATTATATCCGGCATGTGAATTTTGACATTTATATACGTTATCAACAATATCATAAACACAAGAGCCAGATGGAACAGATAATTTTGCTGCATATCCGTCATTCTCATAAGAAATGCTATATTCTTGTAAAGTAGGTTCCGAAGTAGATGGACGTTGAGGAATAGTAACATTATCAATAGTACCACTAAAACCAGCAGTATCAATTAAAATAGCTTTAGTTAAATCAAGTCCAAAATTAGCTAGTACATCAAACGACTGCCTCTTTAGATAATCATTTGTAATTAAAAAGTCACGATATAAATCTCTAGCAATGTGATAATATTCTTCTTGCTCCCCAGAAGCAGTTTTAATTGCTTCATCCTGGCTAAGTTCTTGAAATCTGTCCATTTTTTCAGTAAGAGTTTCAATATCTGCCAAAGAGTATTCCTCACCTTTTTGAAGTCTATCTAAGATATCCTCTTTAGTACTTAGCTTAACAACCGAATCTGTAAAAGTATCATTGCACACTTTTACGAAATTTACATACGCTTCAATTTTAGCTATTTCTGCAATCTTTTCATCACTACTTTCAACTATTTGTTCAAACGTATCATCAATTCCTTCATTGTTTTCATCGTGAAAACACCTCTCAATTGAAATAGCACTTATATTGTCTTCCTTTTTAGCACAGCCTCCTAAAAAACTTCCGAATGCCACAGAAAGTGCAGCAGTTCCGGCCAATTTTAAAAATCTACGTCTCTCGATATTATTTTCCATAAAATCTCCCTTCTTATATATAGTGGCGTATTCTAACACAAAATAAATATAAAGTCAAATAATTGTATTTAAAAGAATAAAGATTAGAAATTTGCCAACATCAAAAAATGTCAAATAAATTGAAAAAAGTTCTAAAAAACCCTTGATTTTCATAGAATAATCATGTATACTTTTGAATGTGTGGCGTGCGATGATGTGTGAGGTTGCCGAGACGCTAGGTTAAGTTGCAAACGTTTGCAACGGCATACTCGGGTTTTTACACGGAGCAGTCTATACTGAAGATATAGGCGAAAGGAGGATACAATATGTCTAAGACTAAAGTTCGTATCAGACTTAAAGCATTTGAACACAAAAGTTTGGATAAAGCTTGTGCTAAAATCGTTGAGACTGTAAAAAGAACTGGCGGTGAAGTAAGTGGACCAATTCCACTACCAACTGAAGTTGAAAAAATAACAATTTTAAGAGCTGTTCATAAATACAAAGATTCACGTGAACAATTCGAAAAAAGAACACACAAAAGACTTATTGATATCAATAACCCAAGCAAGGAGACTATCGATGCTTTATCGCATCTAGATATTCCAAGCGGCGTTGATATTCAAATTAAATTATAGGAGGAATGAAAATGAAAGGAATCTTAGGTCGTAAAATTGGTATGACTCAAGTGTTTGACCAAGATGGCAAATTAACACCAGTAACTGTTGTTGAAGTAACTCCAAATGTTGTTACTCAAGTTAAAACAAAAGCTAATGATGGTTATGATGCTATCCAACTTGGATTTGACACAAAGAGAGAAAAGTTAGCGACAAAAGCTTCAGCAGGTCATACTGCTAAAGCAAACACTACACCTAAGCGCTTCTTTAAAGAAATTAGAGGTGTTAATGTTGAAGACTATACTTTAGGACAAGAAATCACAGCTGATATCTTTACTAGAGGAGAAGTCATTGATGTAACTGGAACTTCAAAAGGTAAAGGGTTCCAAGGTGTTATTAAGAGACACGGACAACACAGAGGCCCTATGGGGCATGGTTCACACTACCACAGACGTCCAGGTAGTATGGGAACAATGAGACCAATGCGTGTATTCAAAGGTAAAAAATTACCAGGTCATATGGGAGTTAACACTGTAACTATTCAAAACTTAGAAATCGTTGCAGTAGATATTGAGAATAATGTAATTTTAGTTAAGGGAAATATTCCTGGACCTAAAAAAGGATTAGTAATCATTAAAAGTGCTGTTAAAAAACCTAACAAAGTTAACGAAAGACCTGAATTAATTTCTTGGGTTACTGAAGAAACTCCAGTGGATACTGCTGAAACAGTAGAAACTGTAGCGACTGAAGAAGTAACTGAAGCGCCTTTAGAAAACGCAGAAGCTCAAGTTGAAACTACTGAGGAAGAAAAGTAGGAGGATAAGACATGAAAAAGAATTCTGTATTAAATATTAAAGGTGACAAAGTCGGGGACATCACTTTAAATGAAACAGTATGGGGTATTACTCCAAATGATGCTGTATTATATGATGCTATTACATTAGCTAGAAATTCTCAAAGACAAGGTACTCATAGTACAAAAACACGTAGCGAAGTAAGCGGAGGCGGAAAAAAGCCTTGGAGACAAAAAGGTACTGGACGTGCTAGACAAGGTAGTACTAGATCTCCACAATGGCCAGGAGGCGGAATTGTCTTCGGACCAAAACCAAGAACTTATAACAAAAAGATGAACAAGAAAGAAAGAGTTTTAGCTCTTAAATCAGCTTTATCTTACAAAGTTCAAGACAAAGAAATTATTGTATTAGATAATTTAAATATCGAAACAAATAAAACAAAAGATATGCTTAAAATTTTAGAGGCAATCAAAGCAGAAAAGAAAGTTTTAATCGTAGTTAGCGAACTTACAGATAATGTAATCTTAAGTACTCGTAACATTCCAAATGTTGTATTATTACAAAATAGTGAAATTAGTACATTAGATATTATCGCAGCTGACACTTTAGTAATTACTGAAGAAGCGGTTAAAGCAATAGAGGAGGTGCTTGCATAATGGAACATAGAGACGTTATAAAAGCTCCAATCATTACAGAAAAAACTTCTGATTTAGCAAACAACAACACAATCGTCTTTAGCGTTGACATAAGAGCCAACAAGACCCAAATCAAACAAGCAGTAGAGGCTATTTTCGATGTTAAAGTTGAAAGTGTTAATACAATCAACGTAAAACCTAAGAAAAAAAGAGTAGGTCGTTACGCTGGTAAAACAAATAGAGTAAAAAAAGCAATTGTTAAATTAAAAGAAGGAAGTTCAATCGAACTTAATTAAACTTAAGGGAGGATACATATGGCGATCAAATCATATAAACCAATAACTAATGGTAGACGTGGAATGACAACTTTGACAAACGATGAAATCACAAAAACTACTCCAGAAAAATCATTAGTTACTACAATTAAGAAAAAAGCCGGTCGTAATAACCAAGGTCGAATCACTGTAAGACACCAAGGTGGCGGAGCTAAAAGAAAATATCGTATCATCGATTTCAAAAGAAATAAAGATGGTATCGTTGGAACTGTAGCTTCAATCGAATACGACCCAAATAGAAGTGCTAACATTGCTTTAATTAATTATGCCGATGGAGAAAAAAGATATATTATCGCTCCAAAAGGCTTAAAAGTTGGAATGAAAATTGAAAGTGGAGAGCAAGCTGATATCAAAGTTGGTAACTGCTTACCATTAGCAAGCATTCCAGAAGGAACTTTAGTTCACAATATCGAAATGAAACCTGGCAAAGGTGGCCAAATGGCAAGAAGTGCCGGAGCTAGTGTTCAAATATTAGGACATGAAGGCAATTATACTTTACTACGTTTAACAAGTGGTGAGGTTAGAAAAGTCTTAAGCGTTTGCCGTGCTACAATCGGTGAAGTTGGTAATGCTGATTATGAGTTAGTAAATATTGGTAAAGCTGGAAGAAAAAGACACATGGGTGTTAGACCAACAGTTCGTGGTTCAGTTATGAACCCTAACGACCATCCACATGGTGGTGGTGAAGGACGCGCTCCAATCGGACGTAAAGCACCAATGACTCCATGGGGTAAACCAGCACTTGGATATAAGACACGTGATAAGAAAAAAGCTTCAAGTAAGCTAATTGTACGTCGTCGTAAAAAATAAGAAAGGATGATTATAAATGGCTAGAAGTTTAAAAAAGGGACCTTTCATTGATGAACATTTAATGAAAAAGGTTGCTAATGTAAACGAATCTGGAAAAAAAGAAGTAATTAAAACATGGTCTCGCCGTTCTACAATTTATCCTGAATTTATTGGACACACATTTGCTGTTCATAATGGTAAAGAATTTATTCCTGTTTATGTAACAGAAGATATGGTTGGACATAAATTAGGAGAATTCGCACCAACACGTAAATTTGGTGGTCACGGTGACGACAAGAAAAAAGGTAAAAAATAACCAGAAAGGATGATATAAATGGAAGCAAAAGCAATTGCTAAGGGCGTTAGAATCGCTCCAAGAAAAGCTCGTCTGGTTATCGATTTAATACGTGGTAAGGACGTAGCTGAAGCTGATAAGATTTTAGCAAACCTTAATAAAGAAGCTTCAAGATTAATTCGTAAAGTTTTAACATCAGCTGTAGCTAACGCTGAAAACAACCTAGAGTTAGACAAAGAAAATCTTTATGTTAAAGAAGCTTATATAAATGAAGGTAAAACAATGAAAAGAGGTAGAGCTGGCGCTAAAGGTCGTCCAGACCCTATCTTAAAAAGAACAAGCCACATTACAGTAGTTGTAAGTGAGAAAAATTAAACGAAGGAGGTAAACTGATGGGTCAAAAGGTTAGTCCAGTCGGACTTAGAATCGGAGTCAATAAAGATTGGGAATCAAAATGGTATGCCGAAGGTAAAGATTTTGCTAAATACCTAAATAACGATTACCAAATCCGTAAATATCTAGAAAAAAAATTAAAAGACGCAGCAGTTTCAAATATTCTTATTGAAAGAAGCGCCGATAAGACCGAAGTTATTATCAACACAGCTAAACCTGGTGTGGTAATTGGTCACGGTGGAGATGAAATTGAAAAATTAAAAAAAGAATTATCCAAAGTTGTTAATGAAGATATTCATATTTCAATTAAGGAAATTAAAAACCCTAATATGGTAGCGGCACTAGTTGCTGAAAATATTGCTCATCAAATTGAAAATCGTGTATCATTTAGAGTAGCTCAAAAGAAAGCGATTAGAAATGTAATGAAATCAGGAGCAAAAGGAATTAAAACTCAAGTATCAGGACGTTTAAATGGAGCAGAAATTGCTAGAAGCGAACATTATACTGAGGGAACAGTTCCACTTCATACTTTAAGAGCTGATGTAGATTATGCTCATAAAGAAGCAAATACCGTTTACGGTAAAATCGGTGTCAAAGTATGGATTTATAAAGGAGAAATCCTTCCTGAAAAGAAAAACAAGGGAGGTAATAGCGATGGCAGTCATTCCAAAGAGAACTAAATATCGTCGTCCACATCGTTTAAGATACGATGGCGAAACTAGAGGAAACAAAACAGTCCATTTTGGAGAATATGGTTTGCAAGCTCTTGAAGGCGCTTGGATTACTCAACGACAAATCGAAGCAGCTCGTGTAGCCATGACTCGTTACATGAAACGTGGAGGAAAAGTATGGATTAATATTTTCCCACACTTATCATTAACGAAGAAACCTCTTGAAACACGTCAAGGTAAAGGTAAAGGAGCTCCAGAAGAGTGGGTTGCTGTAGTTAAAAAAGGTAAAGTTATGTTCGAAGTAGCCGGAGTAAGTGAGGAAGTAGCACGCGAAGCATTACGTTTAGCAATGCATAAACTTCCAATTAAGTGTAAGTTTGTAAAGAAAGAAAGTGGTGAGGCAAATGAAAAGTAATGAACTAAGAGAATTAAGCGATGAAGATTTAAAAGCTAAAATCGCTGAATGCAAAGAAGAATTATTTAATCTACGTTTCAGCCAAGCTACTGGTAGTCTTGAAAAGCCAGCTAGAATCAAAGAACTTAGAAAGGCTGTCGCACGTATGAAAACAATCTTACGTGAACGCGAAATGCAAGACTAGGAGGTTATTATGGAAAGAAAACATGAATTAATTGGAAAGGTTACTAGTATAAAAAACAATAAAACTATACAAGTTGTAGTTTCTACTTATAGAACAAATACAAAATATAAGAAAAGAGCAATTTATTCAAAGAAATATACTGTACATGATGAGCATAATATTGCTGGACTTGGCGATACAGTAAAAATTGTCGAGACTAGACCACTATCAAAAACTAAACATCACCGTTTAGTAGAAATAGTTGAAAAAGCAGTTATTTTATAACTCAAAATAAAGGAGGAATAATATGATTCAACCAGAAACCGTATTAAAAGTAGCTGACAATTCTGGTGCTCGCAAACTGTTAGTCATTGGAGTATTAGGAGGCAGCAAAGTTAAAACCGGTAACATTGGAGATATAGTTGTTGGAACTGTTAAACAGGCAACACCAAACGGTACTGTTGGCAAAGGAAAAGTTGTTAAAGCAGTAATCGTTAGAACAAAACAAGGTTTAAGAAGAGAAGACGGGTCTTATATCAAGTTTGATGACAATGCATGCATCATCATCAAAGACGATAAATCACCAGTTGGAACTCGTGTCTTTGGACCAGTTGCACGTGAATTACGTGAGAAAGATTTTATGAAAATAGTATCACTTGCAAAAGAAGTACTATAATCGTTTGGAGGAATAATATGAAATTAAAACAAGGAGATAAAGTAGTTGTCATTGCTGGTAAAGACAAAGGCAAAGAAGGCAAAATTATAAAAACCCTTAAAGCCGATGATAAAGTCATCGTTGAAGGTGTTAATATCGCCCATAAGCATGTTAAACCAAACGGTGGACAAAATGGTGAAATTATCGAAATCGAAAGACCAATTCATGCATCTAACGTTATGATAATTGATCCTAAAACCAAAAAGGGAACTAGAATCGGACACACTACTACAAAAGATGGTAAGAAAATAAGAACGTCAAGAAAATCCGATGAAAAGCTTGACTAAACCTGAAAGGAGGGTATATATGAACCGCCTACAAGAAAAGTATAGTAAAGAAATCGTACCTAGTTTAAGAGAAAAATATAATTATAAAAGCGTAATGGAACTACCTAAATTAGATAAAATAGTTGTAAATATGGGTGTTGGTGATGCTACTTCAAATAGTAAGCTATTAGATGCTGCTGTAGAAGATTTAAAAATCATCACTGGACAAAAACCTATTGTTACTAAAGCTAAAAAAGCTATCGCTGGATTTAAAGTTCGTGAAGGCCAAGCAATTGGTTGTAAAGTAACTTTAAGAGGTGAAAACATGTACAACTTTTTAGACAAACTAATTAGTATTACATTACCACGTGTTAGAGACTTTAGAGGAATTAGTCCAAAATCATTTGATGGTAGAGGAAACTACACTTTAGGTCTTAACGAACAATTAATTTTCTCAGAAATAGAATATGATAATGTTGTTAAAGTGCGTGGAATGGATATCGTATTTGTAACGACTGCAAAAACTAATGAAGAAGCATTAGACTTACTTAAAGGTTTCGGTATGCCATTTAAAAAATAACAAATTAGGAGGAAATTATGGCTAGAAAAAGTATGATTGTAAAAGCTAACAGAAAGCCAAAGTACAAAGTACGTGCTTATACACGTTGCCAAATTTGTGGAAGACCACATTCAGTACTTAAAAAATATGGAATTTGCCGTATTTGCTTCAGAAACTTAGCTTATAAAGGACAAATACCAGGAGTTACTAAATCAAGTTGGTAATCACTTGGCAAAATGAAGGGAGGATATAGATGGTATCAGATCCAATCGCTGATATGCTTACGAGAATTCGTAATGCTAATCAAATGCGATACATCGAAGTTGAAGTACCCGCTTCAAACATCAAAGAAGAAATCGCAAAGATTTTAAAAGAAGAAGGATATATCGCTAACTACAAAGTTGTAGAAAAGGATATTCAAAATACAATAGTATTAACTCTAAAATATGGAGATAAAAAAGAACGTGTAATTACAGGGTTAAAGAGAATTTCTAAACCAGGATTACGTGTATATGCAAAAGCTGCAGACATGCCACAAGTTTTAAACGGACTAGGCATCGCTATCGTCTCTACATCACAAGGTGTTATGACTGGTAAGGATGCTAAAGCCAAATCATTAGGTGGCGAAGTTTTAGCTTACGTTTGGTAGAAAGTGAGGAAAGTAAAATGAGTCGAATTGGAAACAGAGTACTTTCATTACCTGAAAATGTTACATTAACTACTGATGGCAACATCGTTACAGTTAAAGGTCCAAAGGGAGAACTTTCTACTGAAATAAACAAACACATTACAGTTAAAGTAGAAGGAAATGAAGTTATCGTTGAACGAAAAAGCGATGAATATAAAAACTTCCACGGAACAGCTAACGCTAACATTCAAAATATGATTGTTGGTGTAACAGAAGGTTTTGAAAAGAAATTAGAATCAGTAGGTGTTGGATATCGTTTCGCTATTAAAGGAAATGAATTAGTAGTAACTGCCGGATATTCTCATCCAGTAAATATGGAAATCCCAGCAGGTATCACTTTAGAAAGTCCAAGCAACACTGAACTAACAGTTAAAGGAATTGACAAACAATTAGTTGGTGAATTCGCTGCAAATGTTAGAAAAATTAGAAAACCAGAACCATACAAAGGAAAAGGTATTCGTTATAAAGATGAACACATTATCCGTAAAGTTGGTAAAAAAGCTGCTTAGTTAAAAAAGTAAAGGAGAAGATATTATGATAAAAAAAGAAAATCGTAATAAAGTACGTCTTGCTAGACACGACAGAGTTAGAGCAAAAATCGCTGGAACTACTGAAATCCCTAGATTAAACGTGTTTAGATCTAATAGCAATATCTTCGCTCAGATCATTGATGATAGTGAGGGTAAAACTTTAGTAAGTGCTTCTTCAATTGATAAAGAATTGAATCTAGTTAATGGTGGAAACGTAGAAGCAGCTACCAAAGTCGGAGAATTAGTGGCTATTAGAGCAAAAGAAGCAAAAATTACAAAAGTAGTATTCGATAGAGGCGGATACTTATATCATGGACGTGTTAAAGCATTAGCTGATGCTGCTCGCGAAAATGGATTAGAATTCTAAAGGAGGGAAAGAAGTGGAAACTAGAAGAAGAGAACCTCGCCCAAAATTATATGACGAAGAAGTTATTAATATTGGACGTGTTACAAAAGTAACAAAAGGTGGTCGTCAATTACGTTTCGCTGCTACTGTAGTTGTAGGAGACAGAAAAGGTAAAGTTGGTATCGGTTCAGGCAAAGCTGCTGAAGTACCAGATGCTATCAAAAAAGCCGTTGCTGCTGCTACTAAAAATATTACTAAAGTAGCATTAGTAGATGAACATACTATCCCACATGAAGCTATCGGTAGAAGAGGGGCAAGTAAAGTTATGCTTAAGCCAGCTTCTAAAGGTACAGGAGTTAAAGCCGGTGGACCAGTTAGAGCTGTCCTAGAACTTGCCGGTGTAAAAGATATTTTATCTAAATCATTAGGTTCAAATACCAAAGTTAATATGGCATATGCCACTTTAGATGCTTTAAAACAACAAAAAACTGTTGAACAAGTAGCTAAATTACGTGGTAAAAAAGTGGAGGAGATTTTATAATGAAATTACATACAGTAAAACCAAATCCAAACGCAACTAAAACTCGTAAAAGAGTAGGTCGTGGACCAGGAAGCGGCACAGGTAAAACAGCTGGACGCGGTGAAAACGGTCAAAACTCAAGAAGTGGTGGTGGCGTAAGAATCGGCTTTGAAGGTGGTCAAACACCATTATTCAGAAGACTTCCAAAAAGAGGCTTTTCAAATGCAAGATTCAAAAAAGTATATGCTATTATGAACTTAGATGATTTAAATAAATTTGAAGATGGAGCAGAAATTACTCCAGAAATCTTAAAAGACATGGGATTAGTAAAAAACACCTTAGATGGACTTAAAATTTTAGGAAATGGCACTTTAGAAAAAAAATTAACTGTTAAAGCTAATAAATTTTCTAAAACTGCTAAAGAACAGATAGAAAAATTAGGTGGAAAAGCAGAGGTGATCTAATTGTTTAAAGCAATTAAGCAGATCTTTAGCCCAGCTAACAAAGATTTGCGTAAAAAAATATGGTTTACCTTAGCATGCCTATTTATCTTTAAATTAGGAACAGCTGTTGTTGTTCCTGGTGTTGATAACGAAAATTTAAACGTTGGATTTTTACAACTACTTGATATGATGGGCGGTGGCGCCATGCAAAATTTCTCAATTTTTGCTTTAGGCGTTATGCCATACATTACCGCATCAATTGTTATGCAACTTCTGCAAATGGATATAATTCCGTATTTTACTGAATTATCAAAACAAGGACAAACTGGAAGAAATAAAATTAATCAAATTACAAGAATAGTAGGTATTGTTTTAGCCTTTGTTCAGGGTTATATGTTCTCATTTGCCTTTATGCCAAATGGTGAGGTAATTGATTATCTAGAAGTATCATTAGTATTAACTGCTGGTACCTCATTATTACTTTGGATTGGTGATCAAATCACCACTAAAGGTTTAGGAAATGGTATTTCAATGATTATTATGGCTGGTATCTTAGCATCTACTCCGTACATGTTTACTGAAGCATGGAGTACTTTAGTTAATACTGCTACAACCCAAAGTGCATTCTTAGGTGTTGTTTCATTCATTGTTTTTGTTCTTGTTTATGTCGCAATTGTTTTGGGCGTTCTATATGTTCAACTTGCTGAAAGAAGAATTCCCGTACAATATGCGAATAAAACTACAAGTAGTTATGGTGGCAATCAAACATATATGCCATTTAAATTAAATTCAGCAGGTGTTATACCAGTTATCTTCGCATCAGCCCTAATTTCAGTTCCAGCTCTAATCGCTCAATTTTCAAAGAACGATTCGTGGATGGCTTTCGTTAATAAATGGTTAAGCCTTTCATCAGTAACTGGATTTATCTTATTCATTATTTTCATCGTAGCTTTCTCATATTTCTATACGTTTGTAACAATCAAACCAAAAGAATTATCAGAAAATTTACAGAAAAATGGTGGATATATTCCCGGAGTACGCCCAGGAGCAGAAACTGAAAAATACGTTAGTAAAGTTTTAATTAGAATTACAATTGTTGGTTCAGTTTTCCTAGCAGTTATTGCAGGACTACCATATATCTTCGGAGCAATCTCAACCTTACCAACAACCGTATCACTAGGTGGTACAGGCTTGATAATCGTTGTAGCTGTTGTCTTAGAAGCATATAAACAACTTGAAAGTAATCTAATTAGCCGAAGCTATAAGAAAAGAAGAGGGCATTAATGAATATAACTTTTATCGCCCCTCCGGCGGCAGGTAAGGGCACGCAGTCAGCTAAAGTAAGTAGGAAATATGGGTTACCTCATATTTCCACTGGTGACTTGCTTCGAAAAGTTGATGATGAAGATTTACAAAATAAATTAAGTCAAGGACAGTTTGCTAGTGATGAATTAGTTACTAGGTTACTAGAAGAAAGACTAAAAGAAGATGATTGTGATAAAGGCTATGTCTTAGATGGTTTCCCAAGAAACCTTAAGCAAGCAAAAATTTACGATGAATTGTTAGAAAAGCTTCACAAAGATAAAGGCATTGTTATCGTATTAGATTTAGATAAAGAAATTGCCGCTAAAAGAATAATTGGTCGCAAAGTATGCCCAAATTGTGGCGAAGTTTTCAATAATTTAATTGAAGAAAGCAAACCAAAACAAGAAGGTATTTGTGATAAATGTCATGGTAATTTAACAAGCCGTGACGATGATAGTGAAGAAACTTTTGAAAAACGCTATCAAATTTATCAAAAAGAAACTGCACCGCTAATCAAGTATTATGAAAGCAAGAATATGGCTTATCATGTTGATAGCAGTAAAGATTCAGATTATGCCTTTAAAGGTATTGAACAAATTATAGGAGGCCTTTATGATAAGCATTAAGACTCCAAGAGAGATCGAACTCTTAAGAATCGCTGGTGAAATAACTGGAAGTACACATAATTATTTAAAACCATTCATTAAGCCAGGTATTACCACCAAAGAATTAGATGATTTAGCGTACGATTACATAATAAAAAGAGGAGCAACTCCATCATTCAAAGGGTATGATGGATTTCCAGGAACAATTTGTGCTTCAGTTAATGAAGAAGTTGTTCATGGAATACCAAGTAATCGAAAATTAAAAGAAGGAGATATTATTTCCATTGATATTGGTGCCTGTTATAAAGGCTATCATGGTGATTCCGCATGGACTTACCCAGTTGGAAAAATATCTGAAGAAAAAGAGTATTTACTAAAACATACTGAGCAATCTTTATTTGAAGGACTTTCCGTCATAAAAGATGGTATCAGAGTAGGTGATATTGGCCATGCCGTTAGTAAATACGCAGAGGCTCATAATTTAGCAGTAGTTCAGGAATTAGTTGGTCATGGTGTCGGAACTGATGTTCATGAACAGCCGGATGTTCCTAACTACGGTAATCCTCATACCGGACCTATTTTAAAAGAAGGAATGGTTATTGCGGTTGAACCAATGCTTAATTTGGGCACTAGAAAGATATACATTTTAGATGATGATTGGACAATTATAACAGCTGATGATAAACCATCCGCACATTTTGAACATACAGTTCTCATTACTAAAGATGGATATGAAATTTTAACCAGGAGGTGATAAGATGGCCAAACAAGACGTTATAGAAGTAGAAGGACTAGTCGTGGAAGTAATCCCAGGCGGTGAATTCGTTGTAACCCTTGAAAACAAACACGTTATAAAAGCTCGCGTTTCTGGTAAAATGCGCCTTAACCATATCCGCATTTTAAAAGGTGACAAAGTAACCGTGGAATTATCACCTTACGACTTAACACGCGGGCGTATAACCTATAGAAAATAATAGGAGGTATATTATGAAAGTAAGACCATCAGTCAAAAAAATATGTGACAAATGTAAAATAGTTAGAAGAAAAGGGAAAGTTTACGTAATCTGTGACAACCCAAAACATAAACAAAGACAAGGTTAATAGGAGGTGTTTTATGGCACGTATAAAAGGTGTAGATGTACCAAACAATAAAAGAATCGAAATCGCTTTAACTTATATCTATGGTATTGGTAGAAGTTTATCAAACCAAATTTTAAAAGATGCAAAAGTTAATAAAGATAAAAAAGCTGGTGATTTAACAAACGAAGAATTAGTAGCTATTCGTGACGAAGTTAATAAATACTTGACAGAAGGTGACTTACGTCGTGAAACAAACATGAACATCAAAACAAAGATGGAGATCAATTCTTACGAAGGTACTCGTCATAAAAGAGGTTTACCAGTTAGAGGACAAAGAACAAGTAGAAATGCTCGTACTCGTAAAGGAAAACCTACAACAATCGCAAACAAGAAAAAATAATAAACGTGAAGGAGGTTATTATATATGGCTTATAAAGCAAGAAAACGTAAAGTTAAGAAAAATATTCCAGAAGGAAAAGCCTTTATTCATTCAACATTTAACAATACTATCGTAACTCTTACTGATAAAGACGGAAATGCTATTAGTTGGGCATCAGCTGGAACATTAGGATTTAAAGGTAGTAAAAAATCAACTCCATTCGCTGCAGGTCAAGCTGCTGAAGCTGCTGGAAGAGCTGCTGCTGAAATGGGTATGAAAAGAGTTGAAGTATACGCTAAAGGATTAGGTTCTGGACGTGAAACAGCAATTCGTTCATTACAAACTGCAGGGTTAGAAATTACTTCAATTTCTGATACAACACCTATCCCACATAACGGATGTCGTCCACCAAAACGACCACGTGGATAAAAGAAGGGAGTCATTATGTTAAATTTTGAAAAACCAGTATATAAAATAACAGAATATGTTGAAAATAATAATTATGGAAAATTCGAATTAGAACCTTTAGAAAGAGGTTTCGGAACAACCTTAGGAAATGCATTGAGAAGAGTAATGCTTTCAAGCATGCCAGGTAGTGCTATCGTTGCTGTTAAAATCGACGGTGTTATGCATGAGTTCCAAACTATCGAAGGTGTAGTTGAAGATGTTACTGCTATTGTTTTAAACTTAAAAGGTATCGTTATTAAAAACCATTCTGAAGAAATTAAAACAGCTCATTTATCAGTTCATGAAGAAAGAGCTGTAACCGCAGCTGATATTGAATGTGATGCTGACATTGAAATTATCAATCCAGATCACGTAATTGCCTCTTTAGCAAAAGGTGGAAAATTAGATATGGAATTCATTATCGCCAGTGGTAGAGGTTCAGTATTATCAGCTGACAACAAAAAATATGTTGAAGATGATAAAATTGGTTTTATTCCAATCGACGCTTTATATTCACCAATCGAGAGAATCAACTTTTATGTTGACAATGCTCGTGTTGGCCAAGATGCTTCATATGACAAATTAACAATGGAAGTTGAAACAAATGGATCAATTAGACCTGAAGAAGCAATGGCTTTAGGCGCTAAAATATTAATTGAACATTTGAATATCGTTACCAATTTAAGTGAAATTGCTGACATTACAGGAATTATGAATGCTAAACAAGAAGATAGTAAACTTAAAAAATTAGAAACATCAATCGATGACTTAGACTTCTCAGTTAGAGCTTATAACTGTTTAAAACGTGCAAATATCAATACTTTAGGTGACTTAACTGAAAAAACCGAATTAGAAATGATGAAAATACGTAATTTAGGTAAAAAATCTTTAAAAGAAGTTATGGATAAGATTAAAGATATGGGACTTAAATTCCGCGATGAAGATTAATTAGTTAGGAGGAATATTATGGCTTATAGAAAACTAGGACGCGATAACAAACATAGAAGAAGTATGCTTGCCAATCTAACTAGAGATATTATCAATAATGAAAAAGTAGTTACAACTGAGACTAGAGCCAAAGAAGCTCGTAAGTTTGTTGACAAAATGATTACTTATGGTAAAGATGGTTCACTAGTTGCTAGAAGAAAAGCATTAGCATTCTTAGAGAATGACAAAGCAACTGTTAAAAAAGTTTTTGATGATTTAGCAGTTCGTTATGCTACTAGAAATGGTGGTTACACTAGAATCTTAAAATTAGATGAACGTAGAGGCGATGACGCTTTAATGGTTCAAATCGAACTTGTAGAAGGAGATGCAAAATAAGCATTTCTTTTTTCATGTGCAATTTACATTTAAATGTGATATAATAAGTTTCCAAGAGGTGGTATTATGGCTAATTTTAACGTTTTATGGAAAAGATATGATGATAAATTTACGTGTACTATTGGTTATTTAAATTATGATGGTCAGTGGATGTTTTCATATGATAATGAAGGTGTAAGCATCGCTAGTCGAATCGGCTTTGTCGGGTTCCCAGAATTTCCAGAAGTTGATCAAGAATATCAAAGTGAAAATTTATTTTCGACCTTTGATAGTCGTATTAGAAGAAGTGGAAATGCTGTAAGCGAGGAAGAAAAAATAGGGCTTCTAGAATCCAGTAACGGAATCCTAATGACAGATAATATTGAAATTGTTAAGCAAGAAAATTTATCAAAAGGAAGACAAAAAACATATGGAGAGAATTAATATATCAGAGTTATCAAAAGCATACGAAGAACCGCGAGGTTATAGTACTAAATATTGGGTTACTAGTCCTACCAAAAGGTTAATAAAATATAATGATGTAACCTCTCCAGATGCAGATGTTATGGAAAGCCTTGCCGCAACAATATTAAACAGTCTACATATTGACAGCGTAAATGCTAGATTAGGAATTAATACCAATGGTTCACAATTAGATTCTTTGGGTATAACAGATCCAAATTGTTGTATCATCGATAGTTTTTTAGTTGATGATGCAGATGTTACAATTAGTCTTACACATAACAAGTGGGCAAGAACATCTGCTAACGACGAACAGAAAAATATAGACAGATGCTTTTATAGAGTATTTAGTATTTTCGGGAATCTTATGGGAATTAGCGAAAATGAAATTGCTATGATGAAAGGGCAATATATCAGAATGGTGTTTGGTGACTGTATAATTGATAATGAAGATAGACGTTTGAAAAACATTGAAGCAATTTATAATGAAAGAAGATTTTGTTACCGCTTAGCTCCTTCTTTTGATAATGCTTTAGCTTTCAATGCTTTTAATATTGGTTCAAATGAAGGGTACTGTTATATAGGCAATCAAGAATTTCCGGCTTATTCAATTATTGATTATATTATGCAGCATCATTATCCAATCGTCGATGACGTTGTTCAAAACCTTGACTATTTGGCTAGTCAGGGCATTGAAAGTATTTTATTAGAATTCAGTAATGAGATTGCTCCAGACAAATCAGAATTTATCTATGATTATGTTAAAAGTACTAATGAAAAAGTTCAGTCCTGTATGCCATTTAATGCTCATAAAAAAAGGCGATGATTCGCCTTTTTTGTATATAAAGAAAAAACAACAATAAACTTATATAGAGGGGGGATAATATGAGTTTAGTACCAGATGTCCCACCCAAATTGTTTACTTTAAGTGCGGTTGCTATCGGTTATCTTTTAATTGACGACAACAGCGCCAATGAGCAAAACGCTCTAGGTAATTGGCTTATGTTAATTGCCCAAGTTCTTTGTACAAACGCTTATTTTTTGCAGCTTCAACAAGAACGACACGGCCAAACATCAAACGGCCAAATGTCTGATGAAGATACCATTGTAATGATGCAAAAAATGATTAATGCCTTAACCAAAGAAGTAGAAAACTTAAAAAAACAAATTTAAAAAACTACTAATTATGATCTTTTTTATTCATTATAATCACTTATAAGTATATATTTATTAATTAAACCAGACAAAACAAATATTAAAATGTCAATTAATAAGGTTTACAAATAAAAAACCTTGCTATATAATAGATAAATAGAAATGGGTGATATTATGAAGGCATTAATAACTGGTGCAAGTTCTGGATTAGGCGCTGATATGGCTAGAGTATTAGTTGAAGAAGGCTATGAAGTAATTTTAGTCGCCCGTAGAAAAACAAAACTAGAAAAATTGGCCAAAGAACTAGGCGATAAAGCTGAAGTTATCATTATGGATGTTTCAAGTACCTTTAATTGCATGAAACTATATAACAAAGTTAAAAAAGAAAAAATTGATATTTTAATCAATAACGCTGGATTTGGCCTTTTTGGTGAATTTGCAGAGTCTAACATTGACAAAGAATTAGACATGATTGACTTAAATATTAAAGGCGTTCACACATTAACGAAGCTATTCTTAAAAGATTTTAAAAAGCGCGATAAAGGATATATTCTAAACGTTGCCTCTTCTGCCGGCTTTATGCCTGGACCACTTATGGCTACATATTACGCTTCGAAAAGTTATGTCGTAAACTTAAGCGAAGCAATTTATGAAGAATTAAAAAAAGAAGGAAGTAATGTTTCAATAAGCGTTTTATGTCCTGGACCAGTTGATACTGAATTCAATAGAGTAGCTAATGTTTCTTTTGCTATTAAAGGTCAAAATAGTAAGGACGTTGCTAAATATGCTATCAAAAAAATGTTTAATGAAAAATTAATAATTATTCCAGGCTTTAAAATGAAAGTAGCTGTTTTCTTAACTAGATTTATTCCAAGAAAAATACTTTTAAAAATCGTTTATAAAATTCAAAGAAACAAAAATGCATAATTAAGTAAAATTATGTGTTTTTTATTACCAAAAACCCCTATCAAGTTGTAAATGAAAGCTTTTTATATTATAATATAAACTGTGGTGATTGGCGTATGAAAAATATGATTGAAATAGATGGATTAGATTTTAAATATAAAGATATCTCTGTCTTTAATAATTTAACTTTAACCATCAAAGAAGGTTCGTTTACAACTATTTTAGGCGCCAACGGCAGTGGAAAAACAACCCTAGTTAAACTTATTTTAGGCTTAATTTATGGGAACTCAGTCGTTATGTGTAACTCTATTCCCGTTACTAAGGAAAACCTTAAAGAAATAAGAAAGAAAATTGGTGTTGTTTTTGAAAATCCAGAACAAAATTTTGTTGCCGAAACCGTAATGGATGAAATTGCCTTTTCATTAGAAAATTTGCAAATGTCACCAAAACAAATAAAAGATAAAATAAAAGATATAACTAAGCAATTAAATCTTGAAAATTTTCTAGAATTAGAGCCCCATACCTTGGATGTTCAAAATAAGCAGCTAGTTGCCTTAGCAGCCGCTTTAGTTACGAATCCAAAATTATTAATTATTGATGAAGGCTTTAATAACCTAGATAGTAAAGTTCGTGAAAATGTTTTAACAATTATAAAAAGACTTAATAAAGAAAACAATATGACCGTTATTCAGGTAACAGATAATTTAGAAGATTGTCTTTATGGTGATACAATTATTCTTTTAGATAAAGGGAAAGCTATTCTATCTGGGCCAAAAGAAGAAGTTTTGGAACACGAAGAAGACTTTGAAAAAGCAAAATTAGATTTACCATTTATTGTTGCTTTATCTAATAAATTAAAGTTTTATAATTTAATTAATAAAACTTACTTTGATCCAGAAAAGTTGGTGGATGATTTATGGAAATAAAATTTGAAAATATTAATTACACATGTAATGAAGGAACTCAACTTAAAACTCAAATATTAAAAGACTTAAATTTTACAATTACCGAAAACACCATCACTAGTATAATTGGGCCAAATGGTTCAGGCAAAAGCACCATTTTAGAATTAATAGGAGCTTTAAAATTTCCAAGTAGTGGAACTATTATAATTGGAGATTATAAAATAAATTCAAAAAAACAAATCGGTGATATTGAAAACTTAAGACCAAATATAGGTGTTGTTTATCAAGATCCGGAAAAACAATTTTTCTTAAATACTGTTAAAGAAGAACTCGAATTTGCCCTTCAAAATTTTAACTTTAAATTAGACGAAAAAGATAAGCGTGTTAGCGATTCATTAAGAATGGTAGGGTTAAATGATAGTTTTTTAAATCGTTCACCATTTGAACTTAGCCGCGGAGAGCAAAGAAAAGTAGCTATCGCCATGATATTGGCTTTTAATCCCAAAATAATCCTCCTTGATGAACCCACAATGGGATTGGATGCTGCTAGCCGCAAACACTTAATTAAGCTCCTTAAAATGATGAAATTAAGGTATAATAAAACAATCGTTATTGTCAGTGGTGATACCGACGTCCTTCACAGCATTTCAGACCAAATCTTTGTTGTTAATGAAGGGCAAATTGTGGCCTCTGGTGATAAATATACTATTTTTGGAGACTACGAAATGTTAAATAAATATCATATTAACATGCCAAAGATAATTGAATTTTCGCATTTGGTAAAGCAAAAGAAAAATATTAATATTGGATACAGGGACGATATTAATGATTTAATGAAGGACGTATATCGTTATGTTAAATAATGTTTCAGTAGGTAGATACTTTCCTACCGAATCAAATATTCATGGAATGAATCCCCTTTCAAAAATCATCTGTACAATTATCTTTATAATAATGGTACTAATTGCTAGAGATTTCCAAATCACTGGGATTCTAACCCTGCTAGTTATGATCATGATTATGAATACTAATATTCCATTAATAGTTTATTATCACATAATTAAAAATTTAAGATATGTTTTATTAATCACATTCATCATATCTTCACTACTAACTTTATCATTTACCTCTGGGGCAATGATATTAATTGATATAGTCTTAATTGTTATTTATTTAGCCATATTAACTTTAACCACACCACCAACAGAAATTGTTTATGGTTTAGAAAAAGTTTTGTGGCCATTAAATTATTTAAACATTAAAGTAAATACATTGGCTTTAAATATTAGTCTAGCTCTAAGATTTATTCCTACCGCTATCGATGAAAGTAACTATATTTTAAAATCGGAAGCTAGCCGTGGTATTGATTATCGAATAAGCCCAAAAACATGGTTTATCGCTGTTAAAGATATGATAAAACCAGCTTTAATATTATCATTAAGAAGATTAAACAATTTAAAAACATCAATGATTTTAAGGTTGTTTAGTACTGAAAAAACAAGAACTAATTTTAGGATAAATAAGTGGCAAATCTTTGATAGTTATTTATTAGTAATACATATAGCTATAGTAATAGTTATCATAATGAGAGGAGTAATATTGTGAGATATTTTATGACATTCGCCTATGACGGATCAAGATATAAAGGTTATCAAAAACAACCAAAACAAAAAACAGTTCAAGGCGAAATCGAAAAGGCCTTAAAAACAATTAATGGAGGTAAGAAAGTCGATATTCACGCCTCTGGAAGAACAGATGCTGGGGTTCATGCTTATAATCAAAAAGCTCATTTCGACCTAGAAATGAAACACATCACTCCAGAAAAATTAAAAGATGGCTTAAATAGTTTAATTCCAAAAGACATTTATATTAAAAGTATTGAAATAGTTGCTGATGATTTTCACGCTAGATATAATGTCAAAGCTAAAGAATATATTTATGTGATTAATATGGGTGAATATAATCCCATTGAAAAAGACTATATATATCAATATAATCGAAAATTAGACGTCGTTGAAATGGAAAGAGCTCTAAAATATTTAGAGGGAACTCATAATTTTAAGTCTTTTACCAAAGCAGATGATGAAAAAGAAGATTATACAAGAAGCATTGTTCAAACTAATTTAATTAGGGATATCAAAAACGTTAATAAAATAACTTTATCATTTTTAGGAACGGGCTTTTTAAGATACCAAGTCCGCAATATGATTGGAACCCTAATTGAAATTGGTGAAGGAAAAAGAAAAAGTGAAGATATTATTGATATCTTAAAAGAAGAAGATCGAAGGAAAGCTGGAAAAACTGCAGCTCCTGAAGGATTATATCTAAAAGATGTTTTATATTAAGCATCTTTTTTCATTGAAAAAACGAAAAACGTGATATAATATAATTTCTGGGAGGTTTTATTATGAGCACAGTTCATCAAACAAGCAATTTATACGTATTAAAACCGTCACTGATTAATGACGTCTTTGGTCGATTTGAAACACAAAAAAAATCTGAAAGTCCGGTAGAAAATGTTATTCAAACGGTAGAATTTATGAGCATTCCTGGTCAAATAGTAATTGCCACCAAACAGGATGGTTATTATTTAGATGCCTGCACGGATGAAAACAAAAGATATTATGATGCAGAAATTTTAGGAGAAAAAGGAATGTTTACAGGTCAACGAAGGCATCTTTTTACCAACATATTTAGGGATGATATAATTGATTTAGTTACTTTCAGTTTTATTGCTTCCTTTGAACATTTTGGAAGAAGAGAAAGAAGAGAGTTTTTAATAGATAGTAAAAGAAAAGCCCAAAAACGTCTGCGCGATGAATATTACCGCGATGAATTAAGCAGCAAACCTGAATATAGTATCGAGGAATTGCAAGAACTTCGCGAGTATCTACTTTCTAAAGAAGACGATAGTTACATTAAAACAAAGAGAAAAAAATATACCGCTGTCAAAAAAACAAGAGGTACATATTATTTTAACAAAGTTAAATATTCAACTCGAGATACTTACGCTGGAACAGCCGAAGAAAAAGGTAAGTTTACTGACAAGTAAAGTTAATATAAACAAAATAGTAAAATAGGCATATAAACATAAGAAAAACATATAATTTTATTGACTTTTATTTATTTTTTTAGTACAATCAATATTGGTACATTTATTTATCCCACATGAGTAAGTTCTGGGAAAACTTACTAATGTAAAGGAGAAAGGAAATTATTATGAAAACATACATGCAAAGAAAAGAAGATGTAGTTAGAGAATGGTATGTTATCGATGCTGAAGGTGAAACTTTAGGTCGCCTAGCTACAAAAGTTGCTTCTGTTTTAAGAGGTAAACATAAGCCAACTTATACTCCACATATCGATGGAGGAGATTACGTTATCGTTATTAACGCTGGTAAAATTAATTTAACTGGTAATAAGTTAAATGATAAAATCTATTATGACCATAGTAGATTTACTGGTGGTTTAAGAGAAAGAACTGCTCGTCAAATGAAAGAAAATTATCCTGTTGAAATGATCGAAAGAGCTGTAAAAGGAATGCTTCCAAAAGGTAGATTAGGAAGACAAATGTATAAAAAATTATTTGTATACGCAGAAGGAGACCATCCACATAGTGCTCAACAACCAAAAGCACTTAAGATGGACTAGGAGGGTTTAAATGGCAGAAAAAAGAGAATTCATTGGAACTGGTAGAAGAAAAGCATCTGTTGCTAGAGTTAAATTAGTTGCACCTGGTAAAGGTACAATTACTATTAATGGTAGAGATGTTAGAGACTTCATGCCATATGAAACTAATGTTATGGATTTAATGCAACCTTTAGTTGCAACAAATAATGAAAAGACATTTGACATCGTTGTTAAAGTTAATGGCGGTGGATTTACAGGACAAACAGGAGCTATCCGTTTAGGTATTACAAGAGCTTTATTAGAATATGATAAAGAAAACGAAGCTAATGAAGATAGTTATAGAAAAACTTTAAAAAGAGCAGGATTTGTTACAAGAGACCCAAGAGCTAAGGAAAGAAAGAAACCTGGACTTAAAGGCGCTCGTCGTGCACCACAATTCTCAAAACGTTAATCAATCAAAAAACAAACCAAGGATTATTCTTTGGTTTTTTTGTTAAAAATGTGGAAAAGAGCCAAAAACTGTGTAAAACTTGCTGTAAAGAAGCATTATAATATAAAAAAACTATTGAAGATTAAAAAGAAACTACATATAATGGTTAATATAAAGGAGGAATGCCGAAATAAAAAAGCCGGGGGCAAGGCTAGTTAAGTGTCAATTCATATATGTTGAATATATTTCGGGATTCGGGAGACTTAGTGTCTCTCCTTTTTATTGCCTAATTATGTGTAATCAGGTATAATGAAATAGGTGATAAAATGTTAAAAATTAGTAATGAATGGCATGACTACGAATGTATAGATGCTGGCAATGGTGAAAAATTAGAAAAATGGGGAAACTATATTTTAAGAAGACCTGACCCTCAAGCAATGTGGGAAACAAAGTTTGATAAAAATTGGACTAATGTTGATGGGCATTACCACCGTTCTGAAAAAGGTGGTGGCTATTGGGATTTTAAAAATAAACTTCCTGAGTATTGGACAGTTACTTATAAAGATTTAACATTTAAAGTAACTCCAACTAACTTCAAACATACTGGATTGTTTCCTGAACAAGCAACTAATTGGGATTTCATGATGAACAAAATTAGAAATGCTAAAAGACCAATTAAAGTTTTAAACCTTTTTGCCTATACTGGTGGAGCCACTATGGCTTGCGCTAAAGCTGGTGCTGAAGTAGTTCAAGTTGATGCCTCTAAAGGAATGACACTTTGGGCTAAAGAAAATATGGAACTATGTCATTTACAAGACCAAACCATTAGATTTATAGTTGATGATTGTTTAAAATTTGTTGAACGTGAATATCGTCGTGGAAATAAATATGATGCTATTGTTATGGATCCACCAAGTTACGGAAGAGGTCCAAACAAAGAAGTTTGGAAATTTGAAAAAAATATAGCAGTTCTTTTAGAAGCTTGTCTGAAAATTTTAAGTGATAAACCATTGTTTTTATTGATAAACTCTTACACGACTGGGGTTTCAAATATAGTTTTAGGTAATATGTTGAAAACTTCAATGATGCCAATTTATCCAGAGGGAAAAGTAGAAACTGGCGAAGTAGGACTACAAGTCACTAAAAACAATTTAATTTTACCATGCGGAATATATGGAAGATGGGAAAGCAATGATTGATATTATCTATGAAGATAATCATTTATTAGTCGTTAATAAACCCATAAACATACCTGTTCAAGCTGATAGTAGCAAAGATCAAGACTTACTAACTTTACTAAAAAAACAATTAAAAGAAAAGTACCAAAAACCGGGTAATGTATATCTTGGATTAGTCCATCGCCTAGATAGACCAGTTGGAGGCATCATGGTTTTTGCGAAAACTAGTAAAGCAGCTTCGAGATTAAGTGAACAAATCAGAAATAGCACTTTAAAAAAAACTTATTTAGCTGTTGTTCAAGGCAAAGTTCTAAATAGTGATACTTTCAAAGATAAATTAGAAAAAGATCAAAAAACAAATATTGTTAAAATATCTCCAATAGGGAAACAAGCCGAATTAAGCTATGAGCTATTAGAATATAAAGATAATTTATCATTAGTAAAAATAAATTTAAAAACCGGACGTTCTCATCAAATAAGAGTCCAATTTTCTTCACGTAATCATCCATTATATGGTGATCAAAAATATAATCAAAATACTCCCAAGGATCAAATTGCTTTATTTGCTCATCGATTAGAATTTATCCATCCCACAACTAAAGAAGTAGTTAAATTTGAATTGCCAAAACCAAACCGTTATCCATTTAATATTTTCAATTAAAAAGAGTTCATTATAATTTGAACTCTTTTACTTTTTCTAAAGGCATATCTTGATAACGTCTTACCTCCGTTTGCCTACTTTCTACTACTTTAGGACATTCAAATGCTTTATAAACATCATCCAAGGGAGTTCCATCATAGGTAAATAAAGAAGAGGCAACAGGATAAGGTGATATATAGTCTAAATAATATACTCCAGCCTCATTAAATCTGTCATTTGGCAACTTCATTCCATAAGCAGTAGCTTTCAATCCGGTTAAAATAGCATGATTAGCGTCAATAATATTCCATCCTTTAAATACTTGAAAATAAGGAATACTATTACTCCAATTTTTTAAGCCGCGAACACTAACGACATCATTGAATTCTCCTAATTTCTCATAATAATCATATCTAGTTATATGTACAATTGAAGGTAAATAAGCGTTAATCTGCTTAAGATCACCTAAAGCATAATTAATAGCTTGATTTTTAGTATCAAAAAAATTTCTAACAAAACTTATCGATGTACTTGCTCCCCATATTGTTTTAGTCGGCTTTTGAGAAGCATTATTGTTATTAGTCAAACCAAACCCACCTTTCGCTTAATTATTATACAATATATTTAAGAGTTAATAAAGTATTTTTAGAAAAGAATATATATAACAATAAATAATGCCTTAACTATTGACAATAGGGGGGGGGGGG
>URBG01000004.1 GCA_900546055.1 uncultured Mycoplasmatota bacterium | reverse complement strand
TCTGTCGCCGTCCCTCTTCAACAACAATTCCAACGCTAACGAGTTCATCGTCAACAACGCAGGCGAGCTTACGAACACTGGTGTGAACAATGGCTACGGCGTCCGCCCAATTTCCTACTACAATTAGTGATCATTTACTAATGAACCGAGAAGTTACGCGGCTATGGCTAATAACGAGAGGAAGTAATTGCTAACGCAATAATCATTTGCTAGATTGGAAACAAGGTTAGTCCCTTGCTAATAAGCTAAATATAAGATATAGACGTTATATAACTTTGTTTATGTAACTATTGCTATATTATTTAGTAAGGAATACTTAAGTGTTCCTTACTATTAAATATTTGGAGGGCCATATGAAACTATATGATATTTATACCGATTTAAAATCCAATTTTATGGATGCAGTAGTATTGACCAAAAGTGGTAAATTCTATGTCACCTTTGATAATGATGCCTTGCTCTTAAGTTATTTATTTAAATATAAAAAAATAAATAATAAAGTAGGTTTCCCTGATACTTCTTTACCAACCATTCTCAAAAAATTAGAAGAAAATGACATAAGTTATATTGTCGATGACGAGTTTAAATATATTAGCGAGGATAGTAAATATTATGTTTTATTACAAAAAGCCAATGAAGATTTGATTGTTACTAATATGTGTGGAAGTCTTGTGATGAAAATAAAAGAAAAAGTAAGTGAAGATTTTGCTAATTACGAAAAGATAAGGAAGTTAATTGATGAATTATAATTTTAAAGTATTAAATAATTCTTACAAAACCATTAACTATATTAATAAAATTCTTCCAAACTTTCCTAAAAAAGAAGTTGTATTAAAACAAAATATTGAAAAGACTTGTTATGAAGTTATCGAAAATATATTTGCTTATAACATCAATGAGAGTACTCGTATTAAAGATAAAAACATTAAAGATTTACTCATCAATTTATCAATGCTAGATTTCTATGTACGAGTTTCTTATGACAAAAAGATTATCAGTAAACATCAGTTTGAAGTTGTTAGTCGTTTTATAACAGAAATCAAAAAGATGGTTTATGGTTTAAAAAAGAGAGAGGTAGTTGCCAATGAATAAAAAGAAAGTAATAATAATTTCCCTTAGCCTTATTATCATTGCTTTTCTTATTTACGTTTTCTTTATTAAGAAAAATGAACCTGTACAAATTGAAAAACAAACAGTTAAACATGAGACAGTTGAGTCTATCTATAAGACTGTTAAAGTTAATGATTGTACAGAGCTTGTTAGTTATGATAAAGATACTAACGTAAATGAGATGACCACGGAATCTATACTTTACTTAATATTTAATCAAATGAAAAAAGATAAAGTTTTAAAAGATAGTATTGAATTAAAAGAATATCAAGTTTCAGCTAGTAAAGTTTTTCAACAAGATCTTTGGCCTAAAGAGTTTAAAAACTATATATATGATGGATATAGTTATAGTTTAAATGGGGATACAATAACAAGAGAAAAAAAGAAGTGTTCTAGTCAAAAATATGTTTCAAAACTTTATGGATATAGTAGTAAAGATGAGACTTTGGAAGTTGATGTCGCCGTAGCTTATATTAAAAATAATAAAGTTTATGATTTAAAGAATAATGAAATAGGGGATTATGATAAAAATAATATTAATAAAATTTTAGACAAAGGTACTATTCAAGTATATAATTATGTTTTAGAAAATGGTAATTATTATTTAAATAGTATTGGTAGTAAATAATGGCAGTATGTTATGATGATATTTTATCAATTGATAAAATAATTGAAGTGTATAGAAATATCCGTTCAAACACCTGCCATAAAGAAAAGCTGGTTCGTTTTGAACTAGCTTTTTCTTGTAATGTTGTAAAAGTATTTGATACCTTAAATGAAAGAAAATATTTTCATCATCGCTATAATCTTTTTCTAATTTCCAAGCCTAAATATCGTATTATTATGAGTGAAATCATGTATGATAAAATCGTAAATCATCTTGTTAGCAAATATATTTTACTTCCAGTTTTAACCCCTAAGCTCATTGAAATGAATGTAGCCACCAGAAAGGACAAAGGAACAAAAGCCGGTATTTACTATACAAAAAAATATATAAATACACTCAAACAAAATCACGATAAAGTATATGCCCTAAAATGTGATATCAGTAAATATTTTTATAATATAAATCATGAAATACTTTTAGAAAAATTAAATAAAGATATAGACGATCCCGAAATATTAAGTTTAATTTCTAATATTGTTCATAGTACTGATGAAGAATATATAAATATTCACATCGACCGAATGATTAATAAAGAAATAAATAGATTAAAGGAAATTAAAGCTCCCGATTTAGAAAATAAAATAAAACAATTGAAATCATTACCACATTATATTAAGGGTAAAGGCCTACCAATTGGTAATGAAACCAGCCAGATTTTAGCAATCTACTATTTAAATCATTTAGATCATTATGTAAAAGAGCAACTAAAAATAAAGCATTACGTCAGATATATGGATGATTTCATTTTATTTCATCACGATAAAGAATATCTAAAAGAATGTCTTGAAAAAATCAAAATAGAATTGGACAAAGTTAAATTAACCTTAAATAAGAAAACCCAAATTTATGACTTAGACAAAGGCATGAACTTCTTAGGTTATAAATTTAAATTAAATGATAAAAGATTAATTACGCTTATAAATAATCAAACAAAAAAACGTGTTAAACGCAAACTAAAACGACTTAAAAAGCAAAATGCTCCTAACTACGAATTAGTAAAAGCTAGTTACAACGGCTACTTTATTAAAGCAAATAGTAAAGGATTTTTATATAAAGCGAAATTTTAAAAGGTAGATTAATTATCTACCTTTTTACCTTGATAAGAATTCCTTTTTACCATTTCCTTATCAATATCATTAAGAACGCTAACTTTTTTAGTTAACCAAGTAGGCGCAACCAAGTCAGAAGCCATTGGATCACCAGTTAGTCGTTCAATTACTATTTTAGAATTTAAATGTTCAAGTTGATCACAAACTATGTTTACATATTCTGCTTCAGAAAGAAGACTAAAAGGTTTCTTTAAATATAATTTTTCAAGAGGTGTTTCTTTAAGTATGCCAAGCATGTGAATTTTGATTCCATCAATTCCAATTTTGCTTAAGTGCCTAACGGTTTCAATCATCATCTCTTTAGTTTCATAAGGAAGTCCATTAATAATATGTGCAACGACAAAAATATTCCTTTTCTGTAATTCCTTAACCATATTATCAAAACATTCTAAATCATGACATCGATTAATTAATCTAGTAGTTTTTTCATGTATTGTTTGCAATCCAAGTTCGATGGTTAAAAAAGTCTTTTTGTTAAGTTCCTCTAAATAATCTAAGCAATCTTTATCAATCGCATCTGGCCTTGTTGCAATCGCCAAGCCCACGACGTTATCTAATTTCAAAATAGTTTCGTATTTTTCTTTTAAAACCGAAAGTGGGGCATAAGTATTAGTTCGCGCTTGAAAGTATCCGATATATTTAGCCTTTGGCCATTTTCTATGCATCATGGTTTTAACCTCCTCAAACTGTTTTAGTAAGTCATCGGTAGGCTTTCCGGCATATTCTCCGCTACCAGTTTTAGAACAATAAATGCATCCCATATGCCCAACTTTACCATCGATATTCGGACAGGTAAATCCCGCATTTAAGCTAACTTTAAAAACCTTAGAGTCAAATTTATGTTTATAAAAATAATCTAAAGTATGATATCTTTTATTAGTATCTGAATAAGGAAATCCATTCATAAAAATTCCTCCTTAAGCTATAAACTATTTTACCATAAAACTCATTCAAATTTCTTAAAAGATTAAAAATATATTTTTAAAGTGCATATCCTTATTATAAGGAAAGCTTTAAAACAAAAAGTTTTCTAGTTTGATTTTGTGTGAAAATGTTATGAAAAATGGAATTTTTTCACAAAAAAACTTTATATTATAAGGAAACTTTGATATAATTACCATGGGAGGTAGAAAAAAGTGAAAAGGAATTTACTTAAAGCAATTGGAATATCTTTCTTAATTTTTGTCGTTCTTAGTTGGATAATTCCAGTCGGCACTTATTCTAATGGTGAATTCACCAAGGGTAGTGTTGATGCTGTTGGTTTGTTTGATTTAGTAAATGTTCCAGTTTCAACTTTACTTACATTTGCTTTATATATTGCAGTATTTGCATGTATAGGCGGATTATATGGAGTAATGGAAAAAACAGGAGCATTAACAAGTTGGGTTGAAAAAATAAACAAGAAATTTAGTGGTAAAGAAAAAGGATTCTTAATCTTTACAATTATCTTCTTTGTTGTTCTTTCATCAGTAACTGGGTTAGTATTACCATTATTTGTCTTGGTACCATTATTTGCCATGATTTTATTCGCAATGAATTATGACAAAGTTACCGCTATGGCATCAACTGTAGGAGCAATGTTAATTGGTTCTGTATGTTCAACATATGGTTTCAATATAACAGGATATACTAAAAACATTTTAACTTTAGACATGAACAATGAAATCTGGGCTAAAGTAGTATTATTAGTACTTCTTACAGCTGCCTTAATTTTCTTCGTTTTGAAATTTCAGGATAGAAAGGCTGCCAAAGTAGCTGCACCTAGGAAAGAAGCAAAAGTAGAAAAAGAGGAAAAGAAAGAAGTTAAAGCGCCTGCTAAAAAAGAAACAAGTCAGGCTAAAAAAGCACCAGCTAAAAAGCCGGCTGCTAAAAAACAGGCAAACAAAACTAAAAAAACGACAACCAAGAAGACAACACAAAACATGGCTGTTGCCAAAGATGTTAAAAAGGTTAAAGATGCTAAAAGCGTTAGTATCATCCCATTAGTAATTATCTTTGTATTAATGCTTGTAATTACTATGGTTGGTATGTATAACTGGTATTATGCATTTGGAATCAATGTATTTAACGACATTCATACTAGTATTATGAGCGTTAAAATAGGTGATTTCCCAATCTTTGAACACTTATTAAGTGGCATTAGTCAAATCGGTTATTGGGGTAACGTTGAATTCATCATTATGATGGTATTCGCTGCTGTTATAATCGCATTTATTTACAAATTAAAAGTAGGACAATTCGTTGAAAGCTTTATAGCAGGTGTTAAGAAAATGTTACCAACTGCTATCTATGCCGCTTTAGCAAGCTTAATTTTAACAGTGTTATATCAAGCTTCATATAGTGGTACTGGAACTATAACTGATACAATGTTCAATGCAACAATGGGTATGTCAGATGGCTTCAATGTTTTAACTACTGGACTTACTGCATTCTATGGAAGTTTCTTCTACAATGATCTATATTATTTATTATCTAGTATGGCTGCATACTTAACTAGCTTCGATGCTGGTTCATTAACAATTGCAGGTTTATTAGTACAATCAATTTATGGATTAGGAATGATCATATTCCCAACAAGTGTTATTCTAATTGCTGGTCTTAGTTATTTCGATGTATCTTGGAAACAATGGTTCAAATACATTTGGAAATTCGCTTTAGCAGTTCTACTAATTGTTTTATTAGTTTGCTGCATACTAACAGTTATGTAATAACAAAAGAAAGCTAAAATAGCTTTCTTTTTTTCATTTAATTTTCACTTGACATTCATTTTGTTTTCACCAAATACTTTTATAATTTTTATATAAAATATGAGGTGTATTGTGTGAAAAAAAATCTATTAAACTTATTAAAAAGATATAAGCATCCTTTAGTTTTTTTGTTAGCGATTACGGTTTTTGCTTTTGCCTTCACTACCCACATTTACCCTAAAGTAAAAGCTAAATTATTAGAAGATGAAACTTGGCTTAGGGCAAATATAAATATAAAGCTAGATCAAACATTAGGGGATAATATTTATGTTATTGACGCTCCAGACGATGTTGATATTTTTACTGAGACTTACCAAAAAATAATTGAAGATAAAATTAATAAACAATTAAAAAAAGGAAATTATACCTTTGATAGTCCATTAATTATTTTAAACCCTTATGGAACAAACAATACGGGATTAAATATTTATTATACTGATGACACTGATGCTACATTATCATATACGATAAAAGCAACAGGTACTAATGATTATTCACAAACCTTAACTAAAAAAGAAAATTCTAATTATGAATATCAAATTATAGGCTTAGTTAGTAGCAAAACTAATATCATTGATTTAAAGTTAATGGCAAATGGTCAAACAATTAAAACTAATAAAATAAAAATAAAAATGCCTAAAAGTGAATCTAAAGTTGATGCAAAATTAGATACTGAAAAAGGTAAAAGTAAGAAATCTTTAACAGACGGCTTATATGCTTTATTGGGACATGATAAAAGCTTTAATTCTAATATTTATCTTTATGATAATGATGGAGTTTTAAGAGCAGAATTAGGCTTAAAGTCATATCGTACTGATCGCATAATTTTTGAAGACGATTATATGATTTATTGTTATAAAAACAACGGATTCATTAAAGTTGACAGTACCGGCAAAATTATTGATTTTTATGGTATTAAAGGGTATACAATGCATCATGATTTTGTTTATGATGAAATTAACAACAAACTAGTTATTTTAGCTAACAAAAACAAAGAAGACACAATCGAAGATTATGTAATCGCTTTAGATTTAGAGACAAAGGAAGTTTCAGAATTACTAGATATGAAAGACTATTTTAAAGATTATTATGATACCGCAGAAATTCCCGAAGAAGGTAATACCTATGGTGGTGATGAACTTGACTGGATTCACTTAAATAGTCTTCAAATAATAAATGGTAAAGATATTTTATTAAGCGCTAGGGAAATTAGTTCAATCATTAGAATAAATGACGTCTATGAAAATCCAACATTAAAATATATTTTAGCTGATGAAAGCATGATTGATGAATCAAGTTACGAAGAATATAGCTATACCAAAATAGGGGACTTTACTTCCCATGCGGGACAGCACACGGTTACTTATACTGAAGATGATAGTTTAGAGGATGGTCAATATTATATAACCATTTATAATAATAACTATGGTGGTGCTAGAACACGACCGAACTTTGATTGGTCAAATTATGAAGGTGTTGGAACTTATGAAAAAGGTACCAACTCAAAGTTTTATAAATACCTAATTGATGAAAAAACTAAGACTTATACTTTAATTCAAAGCTTTAACGTTCCATATTCCAGTATTGTTAGTAGTATTGAATATTATAAGGAAAATATCATCACAAGCTCTGGGAAAGACCACTCATTTGGCGAATATGATAGTGATGGAAACTTAATCATACAATTTAACTATACATCCAAAAAATACGCATATAGGGCATTTAAATACGATTTTAATGGTATTTGGTTTCAATGATAATGAAAGCTAACAGCTTTCTTTTTTTGCCAAAAACTTTCTCTATAAAAATATGACAAAATATGATAAAATTATATAAGGTGGTAAGATGGAAAAAACATTTGAATATAAACTAGACGGCGACAAATATAATGTTGAAGTAGTTTGCAAAAACAATAAAAATACCTATATTAAAATCAAAGATGATTTAACCATCTATGTTACAACTGGATTTTTCACTTCAAAAAGAGATATTAAAGCTATGCTTAATCGTGAAGAAGATTTTTTAAGAAAAGCGTTAAATAAAGTAAAGCACAAGCAAGAGCGCGAGCAAGACTTCTATTATTTGGGCGACAAATATGATATAATAATAGTACCATTTAACGATATCGAAATCGATGGTAACAAGATATATACACCGAGTGAAACAAAATTAGAAAAGTGGCTTTCTAAACAAACAAAAAAAGTATTTGAAGAAAGATTAGAAGCCTGCTATAACTTATTTGATGAAGATATTCCGTATCCAAAATTAAAAATCAGGTCGATGAAAACAAGATGGGGTGTTAATCATAAGCTAGATAGTTCTATTACCCTAAATGCAAAGCTAATCCGTTATGATCTTAAAATTATCGATTATGTAATTATTCATGAATTGAGTCATTTTGTTCATTTCGATCATTCAAGGGCATTTTGGAATACTGTTGAATACTATATGCCGGACTATAAAAAAGCTGTTAAAACATTAAAAGAATAGAGGTGGTAATTAATGAAAAAAAATTTAGTATGTTTTGCCCTATGTCTTCTTTTATTTATCCCATTAAGCGTTCAAGCCGAAACTTTAGATGAATATGTTGCTAAAGCCGAAAAAGCCTTAAAGTCTTCACAATCAACTAAACAAAAAAAGCAAATGACTGAAGAGGAAAAGAAAAAAGCCTTAGCCGAAAAAGAAGAGATAACTAAGAAAATTCAAACAATCCAAACCGACATCACCAAATTAGAAACTGATATTAAGAATTTGGAAGCATCGATTAAAAATAAAGATAAAGAGATCAAAGAAATATTAAAGTTTGTCCAAATCACAAGTGGAGAATCAGTTTATTTAGAATATGCCTTTGGCGCAAGCTCATTTACTGATTTTATTTACCGCGTTTCAGTGGCCGAACAATTATCAAGCTATAATGACGATTTAATTACTGGCTATAATAAAGACATTAAGACTTTAGGACAAAAACAAAAAGATTTAGCAGCCAAAGAAATTGAGTTAAAGGAACAGCAAAAGAAATTAAATGAATTAATTCAAAAACTATCAAAAGAAATCGATGAATTAAACGACACCGCTCAGTCATACGATGCTGAATATAAAAACCTAATGAATTATGTTAATCTTTTAAAAAATAAAGGATGTAAGGGTTATGAAGATATGTCTGCCTGTGAAGCTAGATTAAATCCGCCAGCTGTAAGTGGTGGCGGCGGAAGCGGTGGAGGAAGTAGTAGCGGTAGTGGGGGAGTTACTGGCGGCGGTAATGCCAATGGCTTCTACATTCCTTTAACTAATGGACGAGTAACACAAAACTATTACGGTAAAAGTCATAATGCTATCGATATAACTAATTATGAAGGTGCTCCTGTGTATGCTATTACTACTGGAACTGTAATTACTGTTTCCCGTAATCAATCATGTGGGAAAAATATTGTTTATATTCTTCATAATGTTAATGGTCAAATGTATACAACAGTTTACTATCATTTAAAAACAACTAATGTTAGTGCAGGTCAAACCGTTTACTATACTACTCAGATCGGAACTCAAGGTGGTAATCCAAGTTATGATAGTTGTACTACTGGGTCTCACTTAGACTTCAAACTGTTTAAAGGAAGATATTTAAAAGACTTCTTCTCATTAAGTAATGGGCCACACATGAACCCAAGAGTGTGGTTAACTCAACTACCTGGTGAGGGAAAACGTTTCACTAGTAGATAGAAAAGGGTGAATAAATGCGAAAATATTGTTATTTAGTTCTAACTATTGTTATATGCTTTGCTTTATCAATCCAAGGTGTTAATGCAAAAGAATTAACCCTTAATCAATTAGAAGCTCAGGCAAAAGCTAATAGAGATGCTTATAATAAAGCTAAAGAGCAAAAAGCTCTTACTGAAACTGAAAGAGCCCAAGCAACAAAGCAAAAAGCTGAAGTAGAAAATGAAATTAAAAGTATCGATGCCGAATTAAAGACTATTGAAACTGATATTACCAAACTTCAGGAATCTATGAAAGTTAAAGACAAAGAAATTAAAGAGCTTATGAAATTTGTTCAAGTGTCAAATGGTGACTCTGCTTATTTAGAATACGCTTTTGGTGCAAGCTCATTTACCGATTTTATTTATCGTGTTTCTGTAGCTGAACAATTATCAAGTTATAATGATAAATTAATTAAAGAATACAATGAAAATGTCAAACAACTAGAACAAAAACAAAAAGAACTTGCAACCAAACAAAATGAACTTTCTAAAAAACAACAAGAACTTACAGTTTTAGAAGCCAAATTAAACAAAGAAATTGAAACCTTGCAATCAGGAATGATAAGCAAAGATCAAGAATATAAAACCCAAATTAATTTAATTAACAGTATGAAAAAACGTGGATGTAGTGGGAATGATACTATATCAAGTTGTCAAAGAACTATCAATAATGGTGGTAATATTCCAAGCGTTAACGGAACTTATATGCCAATTTCTAGTGGCTATGTTACTAGTGATTATGGCTGGCGTGTTATTGGTGGAACAAGCGAATTCCATACCGGTATTGACTTTTCAAGAAGTATTGCTGGTGATAGTGTTTATCCGATTGCCGATGGAGAGATTATTATGCTTGATAATAATCCAACTTGTGGAAATCACATAGTATACGTTAAACACAATATCAATGGTCATTCATATATCACTTCTTACTGGCACCTTTCAAGCTGGTCAGTTAGCGTTGGTCAAAAAGTCTCTTATACCACTAAAATAGGCTCGATGGCTGGACGTAATTCAGTTGATCGATGTTCTGGTGGTATCCATGTCCATCTTAACTTATTTGATAATAAAGGTAATAGCTGGGAAAATAGAGTTATAGCTGGAGGCAATCCTAATAGTGGACGTATTAACCCACGAACAGTGGCTCCACAAATTCCCGGACATAATGGTTATTTTAGTCACAGATAGAGGAATAAAGTTTCCTCTTTTTTTTGACAAATTATTATCATTTTATTTCGTTATAATATAAAAAGGTGATATAATGAAAGTAAAGGTTTTTGACGAAAGCCATGAAAAAGATTTAGAAAAGTCAATTAATGACTTTATATCTGATAGCGAGCCAGAAATAATCGATATTCACTTCTCCGTAGCTGTGACAACATATGGGGAAGAACAGATATATTGTTTTTCTGCGCTTATCGTTTATAGATAGGGTGATGTTATGAAGAAAAATAGCTTTCTCGCTGGAGCAGCTATTTCAACTATTGGAATAATAATTTGTAAATTTATCGGTCTTGTTTACGTTATCCCATTTTATGCGATAATTGGTGTTCAAGGTGGTGCCCTTTACAGTTATGCTTATTCAATTTATAACATGTTTTTAAATTTAGCGACAAGTGGTATTCCTGTTGCTATGAGTAAAGTCGTAAGTGAATATAATAGTTTGAAATATTTTAACACCAAGGAAAAGACCTTTAAAACCGGTCTTAAAATAATTGGTGTTTTAGGTGTCTTAGTCTTTTTAATCCTAGTTATTTTTGCCCCTCAAATTGCCTATCTAATAATTGGTGATGTTAAGGGTGGTAATTCAATTGAAGACGTAACCTTAGTTATTAGAATAATAGCCACAGCTATTTTAGTTGTTCCATTTTTGAGTGTTTCCAAAGGTTATCTTCAAGGGCATAAAATTATGCAAGTTTCATCTGTCGCAAACATCTTAGAACAGATCGTTAGAGTTATTGTTATTTTAGGTGGTAGTTTCTTTGCTTTAAAAGTATTCCATGCCTCAGTAACAACAGCTGTTGGTATTGCTGTTTTTGGCGCTACAGTAGGTGCTATTGCCGCATATTTCTATGTCGCAAGTAAAATTAAGAAAAATAAAAAAGAATTAAATCGGACTGCTCCAGTAACGAGAGATGAAGCCAAGATAACTACTAAAGACGTGGCTAGAAAAATCATTTTCTATGCCTTACCATTTGTTGTTATCTCTGTTCTTCAATCAGCGTTCACTATGGTTGATGTTTTTACAGTTGTTAAATCATTAGTATCTTTAGGCTATACTACAGCAATCAGTGAAAATGTTTTAAGCGTTTTGGCTACTTGGGGAAGTAAACTAAACATGATTGTCATGTCAATATCTACCGGTATTGTTATGAGCTTAATCCCAACCATTGCTGCCGCTTATGCTATTAAAAATTATAAAGAAGTTCATGCCAAAATAAATCAAGCTTTACAAACATTACTTTTAGTTACTGTGCCTTTAGCGGTTGGTATTAGCTTTATGGCTTCTGACGTTTGGACCGTTTTCTATGGTTATAATGAACTTAATATATCAATCTTTAGATTGCTAATTCTATCACAGATTCCACTTTCAATAAGTTCAGTTATGGTCAATACTAATCAAACCATGAATAATACTAAAGAAACAATCATCGCTTTAGGCGGTAGTGTTTTAGCTAAAATATGTTTAAATGTTCCAATGATGCATTTATTTGATATGATGGGAATTGAAGCTTATTATGCTCCAATTGCTTTAAACATGATTATCGATACCTTATGTAGTCTGTTCTTATTAAGAGTGATCAAAAAGAAAACAAATATCAGTTATCTCAAATCAGCAAGAACTTTAATTAAAGTAACATTCTGTACTGCTATTATGATTGTTAGTTTAATGATTATCAATTTATTCATTCCAAATATAACTTCATCAAGATTTATTGCTATTCTTCAAATAATATTATATGGAGTAATTGGCGTTATTGTTTATTTCATTGTTGCCTATAAATCTAAAACAATTGATGAAATATTAGGTAAAGGTGCTGTTAAAAAAGTACTTATTAAAATAAAAAGTAAATTTACTAAAAAAGTAGGATAAATAAAAATGGACGATTTAAAGCAAAATATTATTTCTAGTATTAAACTTCACTAGTAAAATATTCTAAACTATTTATTATAACTTTATGGGGATATTTTAGAAGTAGAAAAGCAATTATAATTGCTTAAAACGTTTTATCAAAACAAGATTTAAAGATTAAAAAATCATTGAAGATACTAAAAAAATTGCCATTAAAATAAAACCAAAATATAAAGATTAACAATTTGACTATTAAAATCATTTATGGTAGTATTATGCCAGATTAAAAGAATTAAAAAGAGGGGAAGTGCGATTGTGGAAAAATTAAGTTTTTTTGAAAAATTAGGCATTCTTGGTCAAAATATTCTCGCACACCCTATTTTTATATGCCTTTTATTATTGCCGGTATTATTAATATTTTTTAATAAAAAAATAACTAAAAAAGCCGTTGTTTTAATTTATATAGCTGTTATTTTAGTAGTTCTTTTTGTCGGTAATACAACTTTATTTGAACTTTTTGATAATGTGGTCGATGGCATATTCATGACCTTATATTTTCCAAACTTTATTACATTATTTATCGTTGAAGTTTTATCTGCAGTTATTACTTTGATTACGTTTTTAAGAAAAGATACAACCAAAATAACAAAGATTATTAATATAACAGGATTTGCGATTATCCAAACCTTATTTTGTTTAGTATTAACGGTTATCCAAGTTAATGATATTGATATATATAAAGAAAATGCTTTATATGCCAGTAGTGATGTTTTGACGTTAATGCAACTTCTAATGGGAACCTTTGCGCTTCAAATTATAACTTTAGTTGTCGTTCATGCTATTGATAGAATAACGGCCAGACTGGACGCTAAAGAAAATGGTACTAGTATTGATATTCAAAAGCAAATAGAAGGACTAAAGGAAACAAAAACAACACTTCCAGAGGGTCGAATAACTCATGCTAAAGTAGAGCCTGAAGTTAAAATAATAATTAAAGAGCCGGAAGTAAAACTCTCACCAATTATTCCCGTAAAACCTCTAGATAAAAATTTGATCAAAGAAGAAAAAATCAAACCAATTGATTTAAATGAAGAGATAATAAAAGAAGAGCATAAACCCGATTTATTAAAACCAATGGATGACCCCAAACCTTTTATTAGTCCAAAAGCTCCCACCGTTAAAGAAGTTATTAAACAAAAGGTGCCAGAGCCTACTGAAGCGCCAAAAACAATTGAGCCGGTAACTACAGAATCAGTCTCTTCTTTTGAAAACTTTAAGCCAGAGTACCCAGAGAAAAAAGCTCCGGCAGTAACCGAAATGGCACCAGTTATTAAAAAGGAAAAATTAAAGCCAATTGAAACAATAATCATACCAACATCTGTTGAACCTTTAAAGGTAGAAACAACTCCAATGGTTAAGAAAGAAGATCCAATAATTAAAGAGCCACAGATTCCTGTTATTCCAGCGCCAGTTATTAAAGAAACACCAATCATAGCTCCGGTAATTTCTGAACAAGCTCAAGAAGAAAAAGAACTTATTACTAATTTAGAGATTATTGATTTCGATAAGACTGTTAAAGCGTTAAAAAATTTAAAAACTGTATATACCTTATAGAAAAGCTTAATAGCTTTCTTTTTTTACAAAAAAATAGAAAACTATTATTTCAAGTTTTCTATTTCCTTTTTAAATAAAAAATTTGTTGATTAAAACAATAGATATCTGCTCAATATAAACATAGAATATAAGTGAAAGGAGATAAATATGTTCGGCAATTTTGAAGAAGAAGCAAGAAAGACTCTCGTTGTAGCAAAAAAAGAAATGCAAGACTTAAATCATCCTTATGTATCTTCTGAACATCTATTATTAGCTATCTTAAAAAGTGATAATGAAATCACAGAAAGATTAGAAGAATACGATTTAACATATGAGGTGTTTAAAAAAGAAATAATTAAAATAATTGGTAAAGGTTCAAAACCAAGTGAATATTTTCTATATACTCCCTTGTTAAAGAGAATCATTGAAAATGCCAGTTTAGATGCGAAAGAAAATAATAATGGTATCGTTACTATTAACCATCTTTTTTCAAGTTTATTAGAGGAAGGCGAGGGTGTTGCCATTAGAGTTTTAATTGGTATGGATATCGATATCGATGAACTTTATAATGATTTTAGCTATCGCTTAACTAGCAAACAAAGTTCTAAAAAACTATTACTAGAAGAATTAGGTGTTGATTTAAATAAAAAAGCTTTAAATGGCGATTTGGATCCCGTAACTGGTAGAGATAAAGAAATAAAAAGAGTTTTAGAAATTCTATCAAGGCGTACTAAAAACAATCCGTTATTAATTGGTGAAGCTGGTGTTGGAAAAACGGCCATTGTTGAAGAACTTGCCAGTATGATTGTTAAAGGTGATGTTCCAATGGCTTTAAAAAACAAAAGGATTATTAGCCTAGATATGGCAACAAGCGTTGCAGGGACTAAATATCGTGGAGAATTTGAAGAAAGAATGCATAAGATTTTAAAAGAAATTGAAGAAAACGATGACATCATTTTATTCATCGACGAAGTTCATACCTTAGTAGGTGCGGGTGGCGCTGAAGGCGCAATCGATGCTTCAAATATATTTAAGCCAGCCCTAGCTCGTGGTAAATTAAGATGTATTGGAGCTACAACTACCGATGAATATAAAAAATATATTGAAAAAGATAGTGCCTTAGAAAGACGTTTTCAAAAGGTAACAATCGAGGCACCAACTAAAGAGACGGTTAAAGAAATATTAATGAATTTAAAAGAAATTTATGAAGGGTATCACAAAGTTTCAATTGATGAAGAAATAATTGATTTAATTATTAGCCTTTCAGAAAAATATATTTATAACCGTAACCAGCCAGATAAATCTATTGATATACTAGATGAAGTCTGCGCTAAAACAAGTCTTAAAGAAAGTAAAAACCTTATTCAGTATAAAGAGTATAATAAAAAATTAAAAGAGATTATTAAATCTAAAAAACAGGCAATTATTGATAATGATTTTAATAAAGCATCTGAATATAAAAATGAAGAATTCAAACTGATGAATGAAATTAATACTCTAGAACTTACACTTTATAAAAAAAATAATAAAAAAGTTACAAAAATGGATGTTGCAAATGTAGTTCATAGTAAAACAGGTATTCCTATTTATGAATTACTAAATGAAAAGAAAGCAATCATTAAACAAACCGAAACTTTAATTAAACATAATTTAATTGGTCAAGATGAAGCAGTTAAAAGTGTGTGTAACATTGCAAAAAAAATAAAATTAGGACTTAACGATAAGTGCTATTCAATGTTATTTTGTGGTCCTTCAGGGGTGGGGAAAACAGAACTAGCCAAATTATTTGGTGATAATTTAGTCGGTTCAAAAAACGTTATTAAATTAGATATGAGTGAATACCGTGAAGCGCACAGCATTAGTAAAATTGTAGGTGCGCCTCCAGGTTATATTGGTTATGATGATAATACTAATATTTTAGAAGAAATAAAAAACAAACCATATTCTGTCTTAATTTTAGATGAAATCGAAAAAGCTCACACAGATATTACTAACTTATTCCTTCAGGTATTAGACGAAGGGATAATAAAAGATAGTAAATCAAATATTGTTAGATTTGATAATGTAGTTATTATCATGACTTCAAATGTTGGTTTCCATGACATTAATGTTGGCTTTAATTCTGAAAACAAAGTTAAAACAAAATTAAATGATAAATTTTCTATTCCATTTATGAATAGAGTAGATAATGTTATCACCTTTAATAATTTAAAGGAAGAAGATATTATTAAAATAATTAATCTTAAAATAAAAGATCTAAAAGAAAAATATAAAGACAAAATTGAGATAAAATTAGCTGCAAAAGTAATTACTGAAATAGCAAAACTATCAAATTACGAAGAGTATGGTGCAAGAAAAATTAGAAAAGTTATCAAAGATGAACTAGAAACTCAAATCGTTGAAGCATTAATTGATAATGAAGAAAGTGTATATATAAAAGAAATTGGTCAAACTGTTTAACTTTAGTTAAAAATAACTAAAGTTTTTTTGTTAATTAATTGTCAATTATTTTATGTGCTATTGCGCGTGCCGGAGATATAGGATATAATGAATATAAAGTAAAAAATAGGGAAAACTAAACCTAGCTAGTATAAGTAGGAGAGATAATATGAATGATAAAAAGAAAAGAAATATAATAATAGGAAGTTTGTGTGCCGTAGTTTTATTAATGACTGTTGGTTATGCAGCCTTTCAAACAGTATTAAATATAAAAGGAACAAGTAATATAACAAGTAGCTGGGATATAAAGATAACAAATGTAGAAAGCAAAAATATAACTGGAACAGCAAGTAATAATGGTAATCCAAGCTTTGAAAACTTATCGGCAACCTTTAAAACAAATTTACAGTCTCCAGGCGATAGTATAGAGTATGATATAACTGTAAAGAATGCTGGAAGTTTAGATGCTAAACTGGACAATGTAACTTTAAGTGATACGAATAATCCAGCAATCAAGTTTACTTCAACAGGAATGACAAAGGGAGATATTATAACAGCAGGTAATACAGGAATATTAACAGTAAAAGTAGAATACTTAAGTACAACGAGTGAACAACCAACAAATACAAGTTCAACTTTAACTGTAGATTTGGACTATAGTCAAGCAACAAGCAATACTCCAGGGGGTGAAAGTGCCGCAGATAAACTAATTGCTACAACAGTAACAACAGGTGATGGACTCTATATGGATCCTGTTGAAAGTGGTAGATATGTTTATAGAGGTGAGGCACCAGAAAATTATATTGAATTTAACGGAGAAATGTGGAGAATTTTAGCAATTGAAGCTGATGGTACTGCTAAAGTTATAAGGCAAGGAAGTATTGGGCTAATACCTTTTGATGAACCATACGTAAGATCGGATAGTACATATTGTCCAATTTCTTCTAGTGGCTCATATGGGCAAAATATAGATTCTAGGTATGGATGTAATGCGTGGGTTAGTGAAAATGGTAGTTTTGTTAATGGGAGTATTTCTGGAACTTTAACTAAAGATGCTTCTTTAAATACATATTTAAACAATGATTATTATAATAGTTTAGATTCTAAGGTTCAAAGATCTATTCAAAAACACAATTTTTATTATGGTGGAGGAAACATTTATATTCAACCTGGTTTAAGCACTCAAGAAAAGTCCAAAATATGGAATGGTAATGTTGGACTTATTAATTTGTCAGATTATCAAAAAGCATCACTTTCTTCTAATTATTGTAATCTTGAAACGGACTGTTTAAATAATAATTATATATTTAGTGATGTTCTTAATGGAGAAAATACGTGCTGGACGTTAAATATCCTTCTTAATAATTCTTTAATCATTCGAGATTTGTATAGGGGAAAAATAAATACTTCTTTTCCTAGAAATAATTATGCGGTATATCCAGTTTTATTTTTACGTTCTGATTTATTAGTATATGGAAAAGGGACTAAGGAAGAACCTTATCGGATCAAAACTCCAAATTAAACTTTTTAGGGCAATTATGTATAATTTTATATGTTTTGTGCATATAATATAAATGTACATAGTGCATAAACCAAAACACCTATAGAATATGTGTAAGTACTCGGATTTTGTCTAAATTTGACAGAAAAACGGGGATATGCTAAAATATAACCTGTTTTCTATGAAGCAGGAGAGGGTGAAAGATGAAAACAAGCCAATCGGTTAAGGCCGTAATAATGGCCGTAACTACTTTGTGTTTAGTTGGAACAACATTTGGTTCAACAATCCTTGCCTTGAATGGTGAGAGAGAATATGTAAGTGAAAATAGGACTGTACTTCAAGAAAGTGAGTTAAATATAAGACCTGCAGTAGCAATAGCTAAAGTAACACCAGGTAATTTAGCTATTGATAGTAAAACTGAAGGAGTAGAAAATGTTCAAGTTGCCGAAGGGCAATCACAAGAGGATAAAGAGCGTGAAGCTGAAGAAGCAAGAAAAAATGAAGTTGTATACGAAGGAATGACTTTAGAAGAATTGGCGGCTAAATTAGATAGAAGCCTTAATTCGACTATTTCAGGTCAAGGTAATACATTTGCTTCATATGCCATCGAACTAGGAATAGACCCATATTTAGCTGTTGCCATTGTCATGCATGAAACTGGATGTAAATGGGAATGTAGTTCATTACTTAAACAGTGTAATAATGTTGGGGGTATGAAATCTGGTGGAACTGGTAAATGTAATGGGGGTTCATATGCTAGTTTCCCATCTTTAGAAGAGGGGATCCGCGCTTATATGAACAACTTGTATAAAAATTATATATCGCAAGGTTTAACAACCGCTGAAGCGATGGGGCCAAAGTACGCTGCTAGTACGACATGGGCTTCGCAGGTTAATGCTTACATAAATTCAATAAAGGCTGCATAGGCCTTTTTTGATTTGACTTTTTTTAAATTACTGCTATAATAAACGACAATTTTAGGGGGGATATCATGAAAACTAAAGAAGTTCAAAAAATGATATTAGATTTAAAAAAAGAACTAAAAAAAATTAAGAAAGAAAACAAAAAACAATCTGTTTCGATTAAAAAGTTGAAAACGGTAGTCAAATAAAATTATTTTTTGGTAGTTCTATTTTTCTTTTGAAAAATAAGGAAAAAGTCGATTTTTGTCGATTTGACTCAAGGTTTTTCATATGGTAAAATGGTAAATAGCATAGGAGAGATGAGAATGAAACAAGCTCATATGGTATATGCCATTTTAGTCTTTGGATTAATTACGGCAATTACTGTTCCACACTTAACAGCAATGGCATATGAAAATGATGTTACATATGAAACAACTAATAAAGAGGAGTTAGCAAGTACTAACGAAACTGTTAATAGTACAGCAAAGATTGCGAATAGTGCTTCTAATATGGATGTGGCTATTGCTACACCATCAGTTAAAGAAAAGGCTCCGGAAGCTCCCGCAGCTAAACCTGTACAACAAGTCTCTGCTCCACAAGTTCAAAATACAAATCCAATTGTTTATGATGGGCTTACAATGGAACAGTTAGTTAATAAGCTTAACAAATCTTTGCGTTCTAATTTAGCAGGTACTGGAAACTTATATGCTAATTATGCTTTACAAAATGGCGTGGATCCTTATTTGGCAGTGGCTATCACTTTGCACGAAACTGGTTGCAAATGGAGTTGTAGCTCAGCTGTAAAGAACCACAACAATGTTGGTGGAATGAGATCTGGAGGATCATTAATTCATTTTGATTCTTTAGAGGCAGGAATTAAGGCGTTTATCGTGAATTTAAAGGAAAACTATTATGATAAAGGTTTAAATACACCTGAACTTATGAATAAAAAATATGCAGCTAGTCCATCGTGGGCAGCAAAAATAAATAATTATATAAATCAAATAAAAAATAGTTAAAAGGTAAATAAATGATTATTTACTTTTTTTCTGGCTATGATATAATTTAATAAAGGATGTGGAAGAATGGAAAAGGGATGTCCAAATTGTGGACGCATGATTAATGCTGAGAATAAAGTATGTCCTTATTGTAATTATGATTTTGGGCAATTAAATAAAATGTTTACAAAATATGAGGAAGAAAAATTAAAAGAAATTGAAATTCCGAAATATGGCGGCTTTATTAAAAGAGTTGTAGCTACAGGGGTTGATCTTTTAATTTTGGGGATTATTTTCGCAGTTATTAATTTTGCTTATTTATATTTTATGGTTCCAGATTATTTTAGTTATTTGTTTAAGTTTTGGACTAATCCAGCGAGTATTGATTTAGCAATTTGGTTTAAAATGTATTTTATTTCGCTTTTATTTCCAATTATTTATTTGTTTTATTGTTCGTTTAGACAAAGTTCAAAGAATATGGGAACAATTGGAGAAAAGCTATTAGGACTTGAAGTTGTAGATGAATACGATAGCCCAATTGGCTTTGGAAAGGCTTTTGGACGAAACTTTGGTAGAATATTAAATGTTTTAACTTTGGGAATTGGTTTTTTGATAGTTATTGTTACGCCTAAAAAGCAAGCTTTAAGTGATATGATTTCTCATACTTATGTGACAAATAAAATCACGCGTGAAAATTATAGTGAATTTCGCTATGCTAATCCATTGGTTAGAGCTTTGGCTTTCTTTATTGATATGGCTTATTTATATTTATTAACTTGGGGATTTAAATGGTTATCAAGTTTACCAATATTACATGATCCTTCAACGCAGTGGTTTGCGCCAATAATAATTTTTATTTTAGGTGTTTTATTGTTAATTTACATCATTATTTATTTTCCACATATGGAAAGTCGTGGTGGGGCAACGTTTGGTAAAAAGATTTTAGATATTAAGGTAGTTAATCTCGAAGGTGAGACTATTAGTTTTTGGAAGTCATTTGTTAGGATGATTGCTATGATGATTGAAACGTTAATTCCTCTTAGTAAAATAGTATCTTTTGTAATGCCGCGCAGGCAAACATTGAAAGATGTTATGACTAAGACAATTGTTATTAATAGACATTGACATTCGTTTGATTGTTTTTCTAAAATGTTACCTTTTGTTATTAGTAGGCAAGGACTATAAAATAGTTCTTGCTTTTTATATTTAAAAGGTTATAATAATGTGTAATTCGGAGATTTGGGATATGGGCAGGCTATCAGAAAAAAGAAAACTTATGTTAGATATGTGTAGGGCTAGAATGTTATTTGGCGAAGCAATATCAATAAAAGAAATAATGGAAGCAACGGGTTATAAGAGAGCTAGTGTTAGTAGGGTAATGTGGCAGATGGGAAATAATAATTTTTCTAAACAGGATAGGGAATATTTAGAAAGAAAATTTGGGATAATTATGTTTCCTCTGGTAAAGCGTCATATGAAGATTGGAGAAATAACTAGTAGACGTAAAATGTTACTTAAATCTTGTTATATCGAGGGAGAAAATAAGACTCAAATGGAAATAGCTAAAAGTATAGATTATTCACGCGCATCTGTAGCAAATACGATTAAACAGATAGAGACCGGAACTTTATCTATCTGTGATATAAAATATATTGATGAGCTTTTTGCCGATAATGTTTTTGAAATGCTAAATTCAGAAATTCAAATATTTGATGACAGCGAGTTAGAATTTCAGATGACGCTTGCTTCTAAATTGCTTAACAGAATTTCTAGTTTTGATAAACGAAGTGACCTAACGACCGATGCTTTGAGGGACTTTTACGAAATAGTTGTTTCAAAAAGCTTGTCTGAATATCAAAGGAAGATTGCATCAGGGGTTAGGATATCCCAGGCTAGAGATATTGAAAGAAAAGCTGCTTTTGATGTTCAGACTTATAATATTGTTTTTAATGCTTTAGATGGGATTACGCAAATTGGAGGATTTTCTGAGATAGCAGATCAAAATTTAGAGTCAGAAGTTAAAACGAGGACTTTTAAGATAGAGAGAAAAGAAAATTAATTTTCTTTTTTTGTTTACTTTGTAGTTAAAACTTCCATTTGGAATAATGGGTAAAATATTGTATAAACCCTTAAGATGTGATAAAATATAAACAGATAAAGGCTAAAGGAGGCATTATATGTGTGGCTTTGTAGGATATGTAAATAAGGAACCTGATAAACAGGAAAATATAAAAAAAATGGCTGATTTAATTGCCCACCGTGGACCAGACTCTGAAGGATATTATACTGATGAGACAATTGCGATGGGCTTTAGACGTCTATCAATCATTGATTTGAATAATGGCTCACAGCCTATTTATAACGAAGATAAGACGAAGGTTATTATTTTTAATGGTGAAATTTATAATTATCAAGAATTAAGAGAAGATTTGATTCAAAAAGGTCATAATTTTTCTACTAATACGGATACTGAAGTTTTATTGCATGGTTATGAGGAATATGCTGAAGGTATTTTAGATAAATTAAGAGGAATGTTTGCGTTTGTAATTTATGATGTTAATACTAAAGAAACTTTTGCGGCTCGTGACTTCTATGGAATTAAACCATTTTACTATGCAGTGATGGGAGATACCTTTTTATTCGGTTCAGAGATTAAAAGCTTTTTGATTCATCCCGATTTTAAAAAGGAACTTAATCGTAATATGCTCGAATATTATTTAACTTTTCAATACAGTGTTGGTGAGGAGACTTTCTTTAAAGATGTTTATAAATTAATGCCAGGACATTATTTAAAATATAAAGATGGTGAACTTGAAGTAAAACAATATTATGCTTTAGAATTTGAAGAGGATGATAGTAAGACTTATGAAGAGTGGAAGGAAGGCGTTGATGAACGCCTTAAAGACTCAATAAGAGCTCATAAAATTAGTGACGTTGAAGTTGGCTCATTTTTATCTTCTGGTGTTGATTCATCTTTTATAGCTGCTAGTAGTGATGTGGATAAAACATTTACAGTTGGATTTAACGATGAGAAATACAGTGAGATTAGTTATGCTAAAGATTTATCTGGAAAAATCAATACCCAAAATATTAGTAAAGTGATAACGAAGGAAGAATATTTTAAGAATTTATCAAACATTATGTACTTTATGGATGAGCCACTAGCTGACCCTTCTGCTGTTGCTTTGTATTTTGTAACAAAAGTAGCTAGTGAAAACGTTAAGGTTTCACTATCAGGTGAAGGTGCTGACGAAATATTTGGAGGTTACAATATTTATCAAGAGTCATTTGTTTGGCCATGGTATTATAAAATTCCATATGGAGTTCGTAAAGTAGTGGGAGCTATCGCCGGGGTTTTACCAGCGCATCGAGGGCTTAACTTTTTAGTTCGTCGTGGTAAAAAATTAGAAGACCGTTTTGTTGGTAATGCTTTTATTTTTGACAATAAAGAAATAAAGAAAATGTTAGCGTTTAAACCAGAAACTAAAGGCTTTAGAGAATTAACAGAACCATATTACGAAAAGGTTTCTGATAAAGACGATGTTACTAAAATGCAATACATTGATTTTAATTTTTGGTTAATAGGAGATATTTTATTAAAGGCTGATAAGATGAGTATGGCTAATTCATTAGAAGTACGCGTTCCTTATTTAGACAGGCCTTTAATTGACTATGCCCGCCATTTACCAACTAAGTATAAAGTTGATAAATATAAAACTAAAAAGCTTTTTAGAGATATTGCGCACGAAACACTTGAATCTAAAGTATCTGACAAAAAGAAACTTGGCTTTCCTGTACCAATTAGAGTGTGGATGAAAGACGATGATGTTTATAATACAATTAAAGTTCGTTTTGAAAAGTCTTCTGAATTTTTCAATGTAAAAAAGATCATTAAATTACTAGATGATCATCGAAATGGTAAGAAAGATAACAGCCGTAAGGTATGGACAATCTATATATTCTTACTTTGGTATGATATTTACTTTGGAGGTGCAGAATGATATTCTTTTTCATTTCTTTATCAACATATTTTTGTTATTTAATTTTGAAATATCGTCAAGGATTAATGGCTTTAGAAAACGAAAAATATGATTTAAAAAAATATTCTAAGTGGATTATTAAAAATGGTAAGGAGAACTTTTTAACTTTAGAGTTATTAGCGATCATCCTAATTATCATTGCTTTCAATTTTGATGCAAAGGTTATGGGAGTATCAATGGTTATCTTTTATACATTTATGTATTTGTTTACCCTTAGAAAGCAAGAAGGAAAATTTAAATTTAAAGCACCGAATGTGAGAATTTCAATTATTTCAATAATCATTTATGCTTTGATTTTAGGTCTATTTTGTTTGGACTATCAATATTTACAAAGTGGTTATCTGCTTTTTGATCATAGTAAATTTTATTATATTGCGGTTATTTTACTTGGGTATATTGCGTATTTTATAATTTTATTATCTGCGTTTATCGATAAACCAATCGAACTATTAATAAAGAAAATAAAAAAGAACAAGAAAAACAAAAAATAAGTAAAATCATAGACTAGAGTAAGGAGAGATGATTGAATGCTTAAAGTTAATTCAAAGAAGATTGAACAAGGGGACACTTTTATTGCGATAAAGACAGCTTCGCGTGATGGTCATGATTATATTGAAGATGCGATAGATCATGGAGCAGCTTGTATTATTGCAGAACATGGGGAATATAGTGTTAAAACAATGATTGTTCCAGATACTAGAACTTATTTATCTAATTATTTAAAAGAGTTATATGCAGATAAACTAAGTAAATTAAAAATAGTGGGAATTACTGGAACTAATGGTAAAACAACTAGTTGCTATTTGATTTATCAATTGTTAAATCGTTTAGGTGTAAAGGCTGCATATATGGGAACGATTGGTTTCTATTTACCTGAAAGTAACCGACCTTTAGCTAATACAACTCCAGATTTATATGATTTATATGATATGCTTGTGGAAGCGGCAAACGATGAGTGTGAAGTAATGGCTATGGAAGTTTCTAGCCAAGCTTTAGATATGCGTCGTTTGGAAGGTATTAAGTTTGATATGGTTTCTTTTACTAACTTGACAAGAGAACATTTAGATTATCATAAGACAATGCAGGAATATGAAGCTGCAAAATTAGAATTATTTAAAAATGTTAAGAAATCAGGATATGCCATTATTAACATGGATGATAAATACGGAAAAGATTTTGTATTAGATGCTAATAAAAACATTTTGTTAGGGCAAGGTAAAGCTGATTATAAAATAAGTGATATTGTACTTACAAACAATCATAGTACTTTTAAGGTATCACATGATGATGAGGTTAGAGAAGTAGTACTTCCAATTCCTGGAACGTATAATATTTATAACTATATGAATGCTTATATTTTATGTGACAAATTAGGCTTAGACATGGATGATGTTATTTCAGAGACACTTAATTTAACCGCACCAACTGGACGCTATCAAATTGTTAAAAATGATAAAATTTCAGTAATTATTGACTATGCTCATACGCCTGATGCTGTAGAAAACATTGTGAAAAGTGTTAAAGAATATGCTGAAGGAAGAGTTGTTACTTTAGTTGGTTGTGGTGGCGATAGGGATAAGACGAAAAGGCCTTTGATGGGCAAAATTGCAACGGATAATAGTGATTATGTTTTCTTTACTAGTGATAATCCACGTACTGAAGATCCTAACGAAATTTTGAATGACATTATTCAAGGACTAGAAAAAGACAATTATGAAGTAATTGAAGATCGTAAGGAAGCTATTAAAAAAGCGGTTAATAGTCTTCAAGATAAAGATATTTTGCTAGTTCTAGGTAAGGGACACGAGGATTATCAAATTATAGGCAAAGATAAATTCCATTTAAGTGATTATGAAGAAGTAGCAAAACACGTTAAATAAGAAGGTTTTCCTTCTTTTTCTTTACACTTTTTTCTACTATTTTTGATAAAATCGACTAAAACGAGAAATACTTTGGTATAATATAATTGGATTATTCTAGATAGAAGGTGGTTTTAGATGCCAGAAAATAAATATCGAGTAGTAATGAATGGTAGTACTTATGATATAACTGAAGATGGTGTTTCTTACAAGGTTGTTAAAGATAATAAACCATATGGTAGTATAGATCTTAGAACAGCGTCAAAAGAAGCAATTACGGCTTTTCAATTGGGCATCTTTTTTGGTACATCACAGGTGTTAGATAGAATGCAAGAACAGACTGCAAACAATCAAGTAAATCAATATGGTCAACCAATGCCACAATATTATCCACCCAATTATGTACCAAATGTCCCTAACCCTAACTATCAACAAGGTCAGGCTAATTCACAAGGCTATTATCAAAATCCAGTGGGAAATATGCCGCAAAATTATCCACCAGTGCAGCCAACGCCATATCAGGCTGAAACCGCTCAGTCAAATGGTCAAGGCATGAATCAAGGGGCTTCTAACAAGACGCTTACCTTGGGAAACGGGCATTCTATTATTGGGAATGAACCTGGGACTAATGCGGCAAATAATAATTGGACGCAAGGCGGATTTGCTAATAAATTGATTATGTCATTAATCGTGGGTTTTGGTTTAGGGGTAATTACAACAGCAATTTATATTTTCATGAATTTAGGAAAAGTTACAATTAATTTTTAATTTAAAAGGATTTTAACCATCGATAGGGTATATTTACTCTAGAGGTGGTTTTTTTGTATGTTTCAAAATTAGAAATGAATCTAATAAAAGCCAGACAAACTAAAAAGAGTTTGTGGAAAATGTTTTTTAGAAAAAGTTTTGCTATGGAAAAGTGGGTTGCTGTGAATAATCGGGCATATATTAAAACAACTTTGGCTGAAAATAAAAATTTTTTAGATAATATCAATGGCTATAGTTTGGATTCGGTTCAAAGAGAAATTATAGTATCAGAGGAAGATAGTACATTAGTTATTGCTGGAGCAGGGAGTGGTAAAAGTTTAACGATTGTAGGAAGAATTTTATATTTAATTAAAAATGGGGTGTTGCTACGAGATATTTTAGTTATTTCATTTACTAATGAAGCTAGTAATAATTTAAAAAAATGTTTACTTAAATGTGGGGTTAAAATGGAAATTATGACGTTTCATAAGTTGGGCCGAAGAATTCTTAAGAAAAATGGCTATAGTGTTAACTTAGTTGATGATTCTCTTTTGAAAAACACGGTGATTAAGCACATAAAAAATTGCCAATCATTAGATGTTTTACTTCCTGAGATGAACTTTATAACGCTTGGAGATGATGAGCTTTTAGATTTAAAAAGAGTGATTATTTTAAATAGCGATGAGGTTAAGGCTTTAGAACGATTGCTTATAACGTTTATTAATCTTTTTAAAGGGGGAAATTTTAAGGTTTTGGATTTTGATACTTTCTTAAAATTAAGCAATAAGGAGGAAGGGTATAAACAAGATAAACACAAAGCTTTTCTTGTTTTAGCTAAAACAATATATTTGGATTATGTTTATTTGCTTGAAAAAAACAACAAAATTGATTATCATGATATGATTAATAAAAGCATAGAAGTGGTGAAAAGCAAAAGGTTACATAACTATAGACATATGATTATTGATGAATTTCAGGATACATCACTTTCCAAGTGTGAACTTCTAAAAGAAATAAAAAAAGTTACTGGCGCCAAATTATTAGCTGTTGGTGATGATTTTCAAAGTATTTATCGTTTTACGGGAACTGATTTAAATGTATTTACTAATTTTAATGATCATTTTCCTTTTTCCAAAGTTTTTATGCTTGAAAAAACATATCGTAATTCTAGGGAGCTTTTAGATATTACTAGTAAGTTTATTTTGAAAAATAAGAAGCAGATTTATAAAAAGTTATATTCAGATAAAAATAATGATAATCCCATTTATATTTATTATTATGATAACGATATTAATAGGGCATTTAAGAATGTTGTGGAAAAAATATCTGATGATGATATTTTAATAATTGGAAGGAATAATAAAGATTTGAATGAATTGCAATTTAAAAACAAAACATTTAGATATATGACAGTTCATAAATCAAAGGGCCTGGAGGCAGGAAATGTAATTATCGTAGGTCTTGAGGATCGACTTACTGGTTTTCCTAATAAAATAATTAATGATGATGTACTTAAATATGTTATAGACTTAAATGAAAGTTATCCTTATGAAGAAGAGCGCCGACTTTTTTATGTGGCACTTACGAGAACTAAAAACTCTAATTATTTATTAGTAAATCGTAAGCATCCGTCAGTGTTTGTTTTAGAGTTACTTAAAGATAATAAGAATATTAAAATTATGAATAATGATTTTACTTGTCCTTTATGTGGTGGAAAACTAATAATTAGAACTTCTAAATACGGAATATTTTACGGTTGCGAAAATTATCCTAAGTGTAGGTATACAAGAAATGTTGATTAAAAAATGTTCTTTTCATTTGCCGTTTTGGCAATATTTTACATAAATGTTGGTTTACATGAGCTCTATTATCTTTCTTTTTTATTACCTTTTAATGTTTAATATTATGAGTTTGTTGTTTTAGAATTATAAACACTAAAAATTTAGTGCTTTTTTGTTGACATTTGATATAATTTGTCATATACTATACCAGTATACTTTTTTAGTATATCAGTATACTTTAGGAGGTGCACTGGTGAAAAGTAAAAAAGAGCAAGTAATCGAAGCGGCTAGAGAATTATTTAGTCATTATGGATATCGCAAAGTTAGTATGGATGAAATTGCTAAAAAATCTGGAGTTACTAAAAGAACGATTTATACTTACTTCAAAGATAAGAATGATTTAATTAAATATTTTTTATATGATGAACTTAGAAAAATGAAGGAACTATCTAATGCTATTGATAAAAAGAATATATCATTTGATAGTAAGATTTACGAACTTATTATTCAACTTATGGAATATCGAAATAATTCAAAATTGTTAATGGCTTTTTCTAAAGAATCAGGTGGCAATTTTGAAATTGCTGATGAATGCGCACAGACTTTGAATACGATGGTTCAAGATGAACTTAAGATGAAGCTAGAAAAGGCAATTATTGATGGGTATATCAAAGAATGTGACACAGAAATTGTATCGTTTTTAATTTATAAAATTTATGTGGCTTTGATGTTTGAACTAGATAAGCCAATCGATAAAAAAGAGGCTACTGAAAATATTATGAATATTTTAAGGGCTTGGTTATTTAAGTAGGGGGGAATAGAGAATGCAAAAACCAAAACGTGATAGTAAAAAAATGAAATTACTAGTAATTTTAGGTATTGTTATTTTACCGCTAGTATATAGTTTATTTTATTTAAAAGGATTTTGGGATCCATATAATTCTTTAAATAATGTACCAGTGGCATTAGTTAACTTAGATGAGTGTAGTGAAAATTGTAAAGGCGATGAATTAATTAAGACCTTAAAAGAAAAAGATGTTTTTGATTTTAAGGTTGTTGATGAGGAAAAAGCCGATAAGGGTTTAGTTGATAAGGATTATTATGCGGTAATTAAAATCCCAAAAGATTTTACTAGTTCACTTGAAAAAGCTGCTAGTAAAGATAGACAACAAACAACTATTACTTATATGCCAAATACTAAAACTAGTTATTTAGCGTCACAGATTATTGGGACGGCGGTTAAGGAAGTAGAAACAGAATTACATGCTGAGGTTACGAAAGAAATAGTTGGAACTTTAACTGATAATTTACAAAATGTACCTTCACAAACTAAGCAGATAAGTGATGCTTTAGGCACTATTCATTCAGGGACGAATGAATTAAATTCTGGGGCATATGAATTGAAAGGTGGATTAAACACTTTATCCACTAGTTATAAAGATTTTAATAATGGTGTGGAAAAGTTAGCTACAGGAGCTCAAAAGCTATATAGTTCTTATGGTGAATTAAATGGTGGATTAGAGAATGCTTATAGTGGGGCTAAGGAATTAAAAGATAAGACAGAATCTTTACCTACCTTAGTTAGTAAGGTTTCTGATTTGAAAACAGGTAGCGACGATTTTACAGCTAAGCTTGGTACATACAAAACTAAGTCAGATGATATGATTGATAAGGCTAATTTAGCGTATAATCAAATTATTAATTATGTCGAAAGTCATCCTGAGGTTCAAAGTGATGTTTCACTTATGACCGCTTATCAGATTGCAAAAGGTTACACAACTGCGGATGCAACGGGGTATAGTGGTTTAGCGCAAATTAAAGCTGGAACAGCTGGACTTGTAACTGGCAATGGGTTAGTTAATGGTGGAATTAATTTAATGGCTACGCAGACTTCAAGTTTAACGGAATTAAAAGGTGGTATTGATAGTTTAGAGGCTGGATTATTAAAATTGAAAAATGGTTCAAGTTCCGTTTATAGTGGAATTGATGAGCTTAATAATGGCTTATCAAGTTTGAATACTAATTCGGCTAAAATTAATAGTGGATTAGGTAGCGCTGATAGTGGAGCTACAACTTTAGCTAGTGGCACGGCAACTTTAAATAATGGAGTAAACACAGCTAAAGAAACGGTTGATAATAAAATTACGGAAACCAAAGATTCAACTGATGAGCTTGATGGTTTAGCTGAATATGCTAGTAAACCAATTAAGATTAATGAAGAAGATTATGGTGATGTTAAGACTTATGGAACGTTCTTTTCTCCATACTTTATGTCTTTATCTTTATGGATCGGTGGTATTTTAATTCTAATGGGATTATATTATGATCCTGATAAAAGATTTAAAGTTTTAGGCCGCCGCAGTGAAAATCGTGGAATGCGTTTAGTATTATATAATGTAATTGGTATTGTTCAAGCTATTTTATTAGCGTTTGTACTACAATTGTTATTAGGATTTGAAGTGACAAATTTATTTGTTTATTATGGATCATGTATTTTAATATCAGAAGCATTCTTGGCAATTATTATGTTTTTATTCTTTAATTTCCAAGATGTTGGTAAATTCTTAGCTTTAGTATTCTTAGTTTTACAACTTGCTTCTTGTGGTGGGACATTCCCAGTTCAAACTGAGCCAGGAATATATCAAGCAGTTTATCCATTTATGCCGATGACTTATTCAGTTGATTTATTAAGAGAGTCATTTGTTAGTATAAATAGTAATTTCTTGATAAAAGATATTAGTATTTTAATTGGTATTTTAGTTGTATTTAATGCACTTACTTTAATTACTAGTATTTTAAAGAGTAAAAAAGAAAAGAAACTGCAAGATAATGAAATAGTTATTAATAACGATAAAATCGTTAAAAAAGTTAGTAAAAATTCAAAAAATAAAAAAGAGAATAAGTAAAAAAATTCTCTTTTTTTCTGAAATCATTGACATAAATGGGTATCTAGATGGTATAATAGGACTGATTGTGTGGGTGGTATTGTGGACAAGAAAGAAATGGCTGTAAAGCTAATTCAGGACAAACTAGAAGACAGAACGTTTTTAACGTACAAAGAAATAGCAGAGATAACGGGTTATCATCCCAAATATATTTTAAAATTAAAAAAAGAAGTATTAGATGGAACAGTTAGTTTGGTGCACGGAAATAAAAATAGAGTACCAGTTAACGTAATGAGTGAAGAGGAGAAACAATATATCATTTCACTTTATAAAAAGAGTAATGTTAGTATCAGAAGATTTTGTAATTTTTACAATCGTCGTAGTTATTCTTGTATTTATAATTTGTTGAAAGAAAATGGCTTAATTTAGCTGTTTTTTTGATTTGACAAAAAGATTTAATTAATACAATGAAACAATATGAAGATTTAAGGCAAAGCAACCAATAATGGTTGTTTTTTTTGTCGAACTGTTAATGTTCTATATGGCTCTTATGGTTAGTAAATTATTCATAGGAGGTGCCTATGAAAACAGGATTAACAGATGAAGAGGTTGTAATTGCACGTAAGACACATGGAACAAATGAAATTGCGATGGGAAAAAGGGAGAGTTTTCTGCGTCATTTATTATCGACGCTTGGGGACCCAATTATTAAAATATTGCTTATTGCATTAGCAGTTAAAACTTTATTTTTATTTCAGGATTTTGATTGGTATGAGACTGTAGGAATTGTTATTGCAATTTTTCTGGCATCGTTTATTTCAACGATTTCAGAATACGGCAGTGAAAAGGCATTTGATAAATTACAAGAAGATGCGTCTAAGATAAAAAGCCGTGTTAAACGTAATAATCAAATAGCAGAAATAGATATTAATGATATAGTTGTTGGAGATGTTGTAAGTTTAGAGTCTGGTGATCAAATCCCAGCGGATGGAAAGTTAATAAGTGGACATTTGCAAGTGAATGAATCTAATTTAAATGGTGAAATGAAGGAAATTGAGAAGAAGGATGGAAGCGCTGTATATCGTTCGACTGTTGTTTACTCTGGAGAAGGGTTAATGCTTGTGGAAAAGGTTGGAGATGACACTTTTTATGGAGCTTTAGCTAAAGAGGTAAATGAAAAGAAGCCTATTAGTCCACTTAAAATGAGACTTACTCACTTAGCTAAGCAGATTAGTAAGATGGGGTACATCGGAGCGGCTTTAGTAACAATTTCATATTTATTTTCTGTTTTAGTTTTAGATAATGATTTTGATATGGCATTAATCAAGGAAACGGTAACAAACTTTCCATTGATGTTTGGTTATTTATTGCATGCATTAACTTTAAGTGTAACAATTATTGTTGTAGCTGTTCCAGAAGGACTGCCAATGATGATTACATTAGTTCTTTCATCTAATATGAAGAGAATGCTTAAGAGTAATGTTTTAGTTAGAAAATTAATGGGGATAGAAACTGCTGGAAATATTAATATTTTGTTTACCGATAAAACGGGGACTATTACTAAAGGCAAATTAGAAGTTATTGGTATTAGTGATCCTAAGGGAAAAATTTATCATGACGAAGAAGAGTTAAAAGAGAATATGGAATTTTATCAACAGACGAAAATATCTTTAGTGGCTAACAATGCGAGTAATTATGATGCTAATGGCGGAGCAATTGGTGGGAACATTACAGATAGAGCATTATTAAGTTTTTTCCACAGCAAAAGTCCAAATTTTACAAAAGTTGATACAATACCTTTTTCGAGTGAGAAGAAGTATGCGGTAACTACGATTAAGTATCATGAGCGAAGACTTAATTTAATTAAGGGAGCACCGGAGGTTATTTTAGATAAATGTACTCATTACTATGATAACGGCAAAAAAGTTGGACTATTTCATCAAGAAAGAATCTATAAACAAATTGAAGAGGCGACGTCAAGAGGAATAAGGGTTTTAGCATTTGCGACAACGGATGTTAAAGACAGACTTAGTCGAATGACATTAATTGGTCTCGTATATATTAAAGATGAGGTAAGGCCAGAGGCTATTGAAGGGCTTGATTTAATTAGAAAAGCTCATATTAATACAGTTATGATTACAGGAGATAATATTAAGACGGCAACATCAATTGGTAGGGAGGTCGGCTTATTAACAAGTAAAGAGGATATAGTTTTGACTAGTAGTGAATTACATAGAAAATCGGATGAGGAAGTTAAGGCAATATTACCACGATTAAAAATTATTGCGCGTTCATTGCCACAGGATAAAAGCCGTTTGGTTAAATTAGCTCAGGAGGCTGATTTAGTGGTTGGAATGACAGGTGATGGAGTTAATGATGCGCCAGCGCTTAAAAAAGCAGACGTAGGCTTTGCAATGGGATCTGGTACTGAGGTGGCGAAAGAGGCTAGCGACATTGTAATTTTAGATGATAATTTATTATCAATTTCTAATGCTGTATTATATGGTAGAACGATTTTTAAAAGTATTAGAAAATTTATTGTTTTTCAGCTTACAGTTAATCTATGTGCGGTAAGTATATCTATTATTGGTCCGTTTATTGGAGTTGATACACCAGTTACGGTTATTCAAATGCTTTGGATTAATATGGTTATGGATACTTTAGCTGGAATAGCTTTCTCATTTGAGCCGGCGCTTAAAGAATATATGAACGAAAAGCCAAAGCGTAAAGACGAGATGATAATTAACGGTTATATGAAACAGGAGATACTTATTACAGGAACATTTTCGGCACTATTATGTATAATTTTCTTAAAGAGTCCATTTATCCACAGTATATTTGGTGATGGAAGTACAGCTGATTTGATGACGGCATTCTTTGGACTATTTATATTTATTAGTATCTTTAATAGTTTCAATGCTAGAACGCATAGGCTTAATTTACTTGCTCATATTTCAAAAAACAAAGTATTCTTGGTGGTAATATTATTTATATTAATTGTTCAAATATATTTAATTTATTATGGTGGTGATATGTTTAGAACATATGGACTTACGATGTTTGAATTTGAAGTGATGGTATTACTGGCGTCATTAGTAATTCCAATAGATTGGATTAGAAAATTAATTTTACGAAAACGAGGAGAAATTGGTGGTGTCTGAATTTGCATTTTCTTCAATTTCTGTTATAATAAAGGGCATAAATGAGGTGGTTATATGACTATTAAGAATTTTAGTTTAACTCAAAAGGCAGGAGCAGTGTTAACGTCATTTGCTTTGGTAACTACGTTAGTTGGCTGTGGTAATACAAAAAGTACTTCAGAAGAACCTGAAGTAGATACAACGATAGAGATTCCGACTGAAGAACCACAAGTTGATTCAGAAGCTTTAGCTAGTCAAGAAGAGGCTTCTTCTGCTGTTGAATCTGCAGTTACTATAATGATCGAAAGTACTGAGGCTTTAGTAGAATCATCTGAAGAAGCTAAACAAACTGAATCATATCAAGCCGCTAAAGAAACGACGAAGCAAAATTTTGATGATTTGTTTGGTTTTCTGTTTCAAGATGAGGAAATTGCCGGTTATACTATATCGGAAGTTGGTAGTAATACTGTATCTTTTTGTAAAGATGGTCTTGTTACTTTGGATGCATATATTGAATCTTATATACCCGAATATAAGGATAAGGCAAAAGAAAAACTTAAAAGTGCGGGTGTTTGGGTTGAGGATAAGTTAACAGACCTTGGAGCATGGGGAATAAACAAAGGTAGTGAATTAAAGGAAAAGACTTTGCAAAAATATTATGATAAATATGGGAATAATTAAGTTATAGCTATTACTCAAAAATTAGTTTGGATATGTCATTATCCTGATGCGGTAAGGGAAGAAAAGGTTAAAAAATATGGACAAAGTTAATTTTGTTCATATTTTTATTTTAAAGTTTTTAGGAAAAATTGGAATTTTTTGTCAAAAATAGTGGAAAAATGTTTTTAAATGTGGTATATTGAAATAGCGGTAAACATATTGCAATTGAATATAGAAAGGTAATATTTATGCTAGATTTTTTGCTTGTTGTTTGTAATAAAATCGCATAAATTTTTTGTTATAAGGATTAATATAGTGATTAATTACAGCAATTAATTTATGTGATTAAAGTAGTGACAAATGGATTGTAATTAAATAGGGAAAGGAAATATTTATGTTAAATTTTATAGTTTGTGACGATGAAAAGAAGTACAGAGATTTTGCTGAGGGCGTAATCAATAAATATATGATGAAAAATCAACATGAATATCAAATTCATATGTTTAATGACTACGATAGGGCGTTTATGGATATTATTGGAAGTAAACTTCCATTTAAGATCTATATTTTGGATATTGAGACGCCTACTAGATCAGGATTAGATGTAGCAAGAATTATTAGAAATAAGGATGTTGACAGTGTTATTATCTTTTTAACTGGGCATCAGGAATTAAGCCAGATTGTAATTAAAAATGAGTTTTTGTTTTTATCTTTTATTAATAAGTTTGATGACTGTGAAAATAGGTTGATGGGGTCTATTGATAAATCATTAAAGGTACTAAAAGCTAAACAAACTATTAGATTTAAGGATTGTGGAATAATTTATACAATTTCGTTAGAGGACATTTTATATGTTACTAAAGATAGTGTTGAACGAAAAAGTATAATTAAAACAGATTATTCAGAATTTAGACTTAATAAAACTTTAGGTGAAATAAAAGAAATGCTTAATGATGATTTCATACAAACGCATAGAGCATGTTTAGTAAATAAAAAAAGAGTAGTAGGGTATAACAAACCAAAAAGAATAATAATGTTTGACACAGGAGAGAAGATAGACTTAGTGTCAACAAGATTTGAAGGGGAATTGATATAAAATGGATTTAAAAATAATGGGTGTGTATGCAGTGGGAGGATTTTTTCTTTTTATAGTCATAATTTATGCTTGGCATTTGCTTATGGGAAAAAACGTAAATTTGAAAGACTATAAAGTTTATTTGTCATTAATTATAGGCACTGTTTGTGGTTGCGTTATTAATTTTTATTTGCCTTTTGCATTAAAATTAATTTTAATGGTATTGCTGATGTTTATAATTAATTATTTCTTTTTTTGCAAGAACTCATCAAAGTCATTACTTATAGTAATAGTAACAGAGTTTATGGCTATATTTTCTGAGTTGTTAGTTGCAATAGTAGCATTTTTATTTGTTGGTAATAATGCAGAAAACATATTAAATAGTTTCAATGGTACTTTATTAATTAGTCTTGGAGTCCCAATTTTACTTTTTGTTTTTTTTAAGACGAAAATACCATTTAGATTATATGATTATTTGTATAAAACGTTTAACAATATGAAACAAAGTAATTTAATTATTTATTTTATAGCTACATTAATTTTAATAAGTGTCTTTTTTCTTATGACATATATGGATTTACCTAAAATGGTAGTATTAATATCTAATACAGTTCTAGGGTTTTTCTATGTAATTATTATTTTAAAATTAGCTAATATTCAAGAAAATTATAGAAAAATTAATAGTAAATATGAAACTAGCATTTCTAGTTTAAAGGAATATGAAGATATAATGGACAAGTATAGAATAGCAAATCATGAGAATAAGAATCAACTTTTGACTATAAGGAATATGGTTAAAACAGACGATAAAACGGTTCCTAACTATATTGATAATCTTATAGATAATAAAATAAAAGATAACGAGAATATCTTTTATAAAACGTCAAAAATTCCTGAAGGAGGATTAAGAGCAACAATTTATTCCAAGGTATGTAAAATGGATGAATTAGGTATAAATTATACATTAGATATAGCAAACGATGTAAGAACTGTAGATTTAATTAATTTAGGAGAAAATATAATACTTGATGTTTGTAAAATTATTGGTGTATTTTTGGATAATGCAATAGAGGCAGTAGAGAAACTTGACAAGAAAGAGATTGTTGTAGAATTATTTGTTATGGATAGTTGTTTATGCATCGATATTTCGAATAATTATGATGGTAGTTTAGATATTAATGAAATTGAAGCTACTCGTTATACAACAAAGGGAGACGGGCATGGATATGGGTTATCTTTAGTTAATGATATTTTAAAGTGTGATAAAGCTTTAATAAATGAAAAATCCATAAATAAAAACTATTTTACTCAGATGTTAAAGATTAAGATGTAGATATAATTTTAAGATATATTTAAATAAAATAGCCAAGCTTTTAGCTTGGCTATTTTATTTGTATTAATTATTTAATTAGGCTTTGTGGAGTTTTTTCTTCATCAAGAAAAACTACGAAACAAGCTGTGCTTCCAACACTTGCGAAGAATGACCCAATTGATGCTAATGCTTCTGCAAAGAAATTCATACTTATATCTCCTTTCTCCCTATTTATGTTTAAACTAAAGTTAAACCTTAATTTAGAACCGTATGGCTGTAGTTCTTATAGTTGTCATACGGTAAGCCAAATAGTTTATAAATAGTTGGGGATACAATAAAGCATTGTAGTATTAGTGCCATGGTAAAGCAATTTGAAGTAAAATCATTTTGAATTGTGATTGATAACGTTACAAATATAATTGCAACTACTGTGGATAATAACTTATAGATTTTCCTTCTTTTAGGATTAACTATAGGTCTTTTTTCGGTATCAGCAGGGCTATTTTTATATATTAATAACACCCCTATTGTACCGAGAATTAATTTCATCCAAATTGGTATACTTATTAAAGTGCATAAATATGGAATTCCTATAAACAGAATGGTTGAGCTAATCAAACAGCTAAGACTTGTAGTAGCGTGTAGCCCAAATGATGGCATTCTAATTACATTATAAATTACTGTAAAAATTAACAGTTCTTTAATATAACCCAGTATAAATGCAATCGCACAAATAACAATGGTTTTTGTAATTGTAAGATATAAGCTAGATAGTCCGTATTTGATTTCTTCTAACTTGATTTCATCATATTCGGGACAGTATTTTTTTATTAAGCATAGTGAACTACCTATAACTAATTCTTTCATAAAACCAACTGCTTTCTATTTGACGTTTTCATATTATCACTTATATAGGTGGTTAAGTTTGAAAATGTCCTGACTAATCGGAAAATATGTTCCAATAGACAAGGTAATATAACAATTGATAACACAATTTGTCATTTAAACATTATTTTTGACCATTTATGCAGAAAATGGTTATTCGGGTTAAATTTCTAGTAGAATACAAACTGTCACCACACATAAGTGACAGCAAACAATGTCGATATTTGTAGGTTCGTTTTTGTTGAAAAACAAGGCCGAACGCGGTATATTGATATTGTAAAGAATTTACTAGAAGGGAGATGTAAGAGTGAGAGGTAAAGTCAAATGGTTTAACAATGAAAAAGGCTTTGGATTTATCGAATACAATGATCAAGAAGATATTTTTGTTCATTATTCAGCAATTCTTACAGAAGGCTACAAAACACTAGTGGAAGGCCAATATGTCGAGTTTGAATTAGTTAGAACTGATAAAGGACTTCAAGCTAAAAATGTTGTCGAGATCAAAACTGCCCTTGTGTAGTTTTTTTATGCGTGGAATTAGCGCATTAGCATACTTATTTATTTTTTCATACAAAAATATACTTTTTTTAAGTATATTTTTTATTTTGCTTTAATATATAAGTTATTTTGTAATTGATAATTGTCGAAATATGTTGGAGGAGGAATATATGAAAAAAATAAAAGTAATAATGGCAACTTTTGTTTTATCTATTGCGGTGGCATGTATTGGTGTACAGGCTGATGAATATTTAGGATTAATCGGTATTACTATACCAAAGAGTCAAAGTAATTACACCAGTACAGCGGTAAAAAAGAATACATATAGTAATCAATTTGTAAAATATACTGGAACTACTCCAAATAGAGGAGTAAGGGCACAAGTCAATGCTGCTAGTAATAGCGATCATGGTGCATGGTATACTCTTTCTAAAGGAAGTTGTAAACAAGTAACAGGTAGTGATAGTGTTGGGACGGCGCCTGGGAAATGGAAATTAAAATTACAAACGACCTCTAGTTATTCATCAAGTACCTCATTTACTGGTACTTGGATACTAGATGAATATTTAAAAAGTAGTATTTGTTAGTAGTTTGTTGAAATAAGATTAACATATTTCGACCTTATCGCTTTAATAATCTTGTATTATAATCATTTATAATATAGGGGAAAGGGAAGAAGTATATGAAAATATTTTTTAAAAGAAATAAAATATTACTAATGATTTTAATATTAATAATAATATGGGTAATTGTTACTTGCTTTATGTATTTATATGATTTTAATATTATAAAGAATGCATCTATTAAAGCCATAGAAAATTGTAAAATTGATTCTAATGAAATGTGTTCTTTTTTTAAAGTGGCAGTAATTCCTGATACAATATCAATATTTTTTCAGTTAATGGTCGATTACCCTTTAAGAATTTTTGTTTTTTATTTATATCCATTATTTATAATTTTGTCTACAATATGTGCTATTTATAATGAGTTAAAAAAAGGATATATGAAAAATATATTGACTCGTATATCATATAAAAAATATATTTTAAAAACCTATTTGTCGTCGCTAAAAAGTACAATTATATTACCTAGTTTTCTTTTAGTTTTGTTTGTAGGTTCATATGTTATATCAGGTGGTAATCTTATAATCCCTAGTGAGGAAACGGCTATTATCGCCCAAGAATATTTGAATAGTATGGGAACTTTTGCCATAATATACGTATTGAATTTGTTTTTGATAAATTTATTTATTGTTAATATTTCTTATGTTGCAACGGTTCGATGCAGCCATATTATATCGGCAATACTTGGTTCATACATTGGTTTTTGGATGATTTGGATTTTTTCAGAAGCTATTATTGGTCTTGGTTTGCAGTCTTTTTTCAATATTGAATATGCGACAAATTCTTTGTCAATGGGAGCCTTTTGGACTTATGATCATGTAATAAGTTTGTCCTTTGAACTTTGTTACGCAGTTATATTAGCTATTGTATCAGGCATTTGTGTATATTTGTCGGTCAGAGTTAAGGAAAGGGTTGTATTAAATGGTGAAAAAGCAGTTTAGGAAAGAGTTATTGAGGGAATATGTAGATGCTTGGGAATTTAAGATTATTTTAATTTTGTCAATATTACTTATGTTTTATGGAATTGCAAATTATGGAATTAACAAATCATATTCAATGGCGTTATTAGATATTGTTAGTATACAACCGTTTATAGTATGTGCTTTTTTACTTCCGTTGTTAGTGACGACCACAACCGTTTATAAAATTTTCAATAATAATTATTTTTTGTCAATAAGATTAAATTCTAAACGCGAGCGATTGGTCGAATTACTTAAAAATATTGTATATATTAATACTTTTGTATTTATTATAGTACTTGTTATTAATTTAATTGGATTAAATTTAGTATGTGCTGCGGATTTGGGTTTTACTCAAACATATTTGTTTTATAAAATTCCTAATTTAGTTTATTTGTTATTTTATATCGTTAGGTTTTATATACTTTTAATTATAATTTCTATTTTTAACGGATTGTTATTAGATAAAATTTCATCAAAAATAATAATATTTTTGAATATTTTGTTTTATGGAATCCTTTTTGTTCAACCATATGTTCCTATAAGTGATGTTCGTAATTCAGTTTTGGGTTTACCATTATTTATTGGTGAATATTTTCAATTGATTTCTTTTTCTACATTTTTAACGGAAATTTTATGTTCTATTGTTTTTATAGTAATGTTGGTAGTACTGATACAGGCTATTATTAATACGAAAATTAGAAAAAATGATTTTTATAGTTTAAAGTATTTAATATTTAATGATTTTAGCTATACGGTTAAATTTCAAAAATTATTATTAATAGTTTATTTTATATATCTGGTTGTTTTTTCAATATTAAAAATATATGTTTTAAATTACGATGATGGATTTTATGTGGTTTTGGGATTGAATGCGGGTATTGAGAATAATTTTTTAAATATGGTAACGTTTTTTCTTAACATTTTAGTGTTTATATTAATTGGTACCAGCCTTTTTATCAAAGATTTATCTAAAAATAAAAGTAATATATTTTTAAGAATAAAATCTTTTAAATGGGTGTTGATGAAATTTTGTTCTATGATAATTCAATTTGCGGTAATTTTATCGATTTGTTATTTAGTTGTGTACTTATTATTTAATTTCTTTGGTGAGATATCGCAATATATTATTAGTATTTATTTTACTAATTTAATTGTTTTAATAATTATCGAGTGTTTTGCTTTGTTATTTATTTATTGTAAAATTTGGATTAAAGTTTTGATTGCTATTTTAGCAGTGATGGTTATTTATTTGAATTTAGTCTGTATCGTCGATTTGAGGCAATGGCTATTAGGGTTAATATTTGTACTGATAATAATTTTGTTTGGTAGCATGGTGTTTTTTAGGGGAAAAATTCATAAATTATTTGAAAGTGAGGTAATAAAATGAAAATAATTTTAAATAATATATCTAAAGAATTTAATAAAATAAAAATACTTAAAAAAATCAATTTTGAGTTTCAGGAAGGAAAGATATATGGTTTAATTGGACGCAATGGAAGTGGTAAAAGTGTTTTACTCAAGATAATGTGTAATTTTTATGAGCCTACTACAGGAGTTGTGTTATATGATGACACTGATATATTTAAAGAAAAAACGTATCCAAAAGATACTAGGGCATTAATTGAGGCACCATCGTTTTTACCTAATTTAACGGGTTTAGAAAACCTAAAGTTGTTAGCAGCAATTCAAAATAAGGTAACTGAGGAAGATATAATTAATACTTTGAAATTGGTTAATTTAGAAGATGATATGAATAAAAAATACAGTACTTATTCTTTGGGAATGAAACAGAAACTTGGGGTTGCGCAAGTGTTAATGGAAGATCCTAAAGTAATGATTTTAGATGAACCGTTTAATGGAATAGAAAAAGAAACTGCTCAAAAGTTAAGAAAAGTCTTGAGAGCTGAAAAATCAAAGGGCAAAATAATTATAATTGCTTCTCACATGAAAGAAGATATTGAAGGACTAGCGGATATAATTTTAGAATTTGACGGGGGATATATTAATAAATTGTGATATCTTCCCATGATATCACATAGTTTTACTATATTAATTTATTATTAAATGTGATATAATATAAGTGGAGGATGATATTATGGAATACAAAATTCGTGGAAAGAAATTTAAAATCACAGAGGATATTAAAAACTATGTGGAAACTAAACTTGGAAAGCTTGATAAGTATTTTGAGACTCCAGAACAATTTGTGGCCACTGTAGTCATTAGACCTGATGGTCCAATGCAAGTAGTTGAAGTAACCATCCCGGCTAAAAGAATGATCTTACGTGCTGAGGAAGCTAATAAAGATCCATTTGCAGCTATTGATTTAGTTTTAGATAAACTAGAAAGACAGATTAGAAAAAATAAAACTCGTATGAGTAAAAAAGCCAATAAGGATAAAATCGTTGGTTTAGCAATTGATTTTGATATCGAAAAGGAAGAAAAAGATACGACAAAAATTGTTAAACGCAAGGATATAGAATTAAAACCAATGAGTGATGAAGAAGCTATTTTACAAATGAATTTAATCGACCATGATTTCTTTGTCTTTAGAAATGCGAAGAACGGTGAAATCGAAGTTGTTTATAAACGTAAAGATGGCAACTATGGTTTAATTAAAGAAAAATAAGACTTTTGGTCTTTTTTTCTTTTAAGTACTGTTATTTTTAAGGAATTTTTGATAAAATACTATATAGACATTGAAAGGATGACTAATATGCAATTTTTAAAGAAAATATTTGATCATGAATATAAAGAATTAGAACGTTTTAAAAATATAGCTGATAAGATTGAAGAATTAGATAGTGAAATGAGTGAGCTTTCTGATAAGAAACTTAAGGCAAAAACCAAAGAGTTTCAGGATCGTATAGCTGAAGGAGAAACTGTTGAAGATGTTTTAGTTGAGGCTTTTGCAGTCGCAAGAGAAGCAGCTTATCGTGTTATTGGTGAAAAACCATACTATGTCCAATTGATTGGTGGTTTGGCTATTCATTATGGTAATATTGCCGAAATGAAAACAGGTGAAGGAAAAACTTTGACTTCAGTACTTCCAGCTTATGCTAATGCGTTAACTGGTGATGGAGTACATATTATCACAGTTAATGAATATTTAGCTGGCCGTGATGCTAGTTGGATGGGACAAATCTACGAATTTTTAGGATTGACTGTTGGTATCAATTATCGCGATTATTCGCAAAGTGAAAAAAGAGATGCTTATAATTGCGATATCATGTATTCGACAAATAATGAAATCGGATTTGATTATTTAAGAGATAACATGGTTGTTAAATCGGAAGAAAGAGTTCAACGACCACTTAATTTTGTAATTATCGACGAGGTGGATTCTGTATTAATTGATGAAGCAAGAACACCATTAATTATTTCTGGCGGTAGAATGAAATCTGCTAATCTATATATTCAAGCTGATAAATTTGTTAAAGGTTTAACAGAGAATGAAGGATATATATATGATGAAAAAACTAAAGCGGTTTCTTTAGATGCTGAAGGAATTAAAAAGGCTGAAAGTTATTTCAATTTAAAAAATTTATATGATATTGAACATACTACTTTAGTGCATTTTATTAATCAATCATTACGTGCCAATTATAGTATGAAAAGAGACTTTGATTATGTCGTTCAAGATGGAAAAATTATTATCGTTGACCAATTTACTGGACGCTTAATGCCGGGAAGAAGCTTTTCTGAAGGGTTACACCAAGCAATTGAAGCTAAAGAAGGTGTAGAAATCAATGAGGAGACTAAAACTTTAGCAACTATTACATTCCAAAATTTATTTAGAATGTATAAAAAACTTGCTGGTATGACTGGTACAGCAAAAACCGAAGAAGAAGAGTTTAGAGATATTTATAACATGTATGTTATTCAAATTCCAACTAATAAACCAGTTATTCGTGAAGATTATGGTGATTTAATTTTTGCAACAGCCGAAGGTAAGTTTTCAGCTATTGTTAAAGAAATTAAAGAAAGACATGCCAAAGGACAACCAGTATTAGTTGGTACAATAGCAGTTGAAAATAGTGAACTTTTAAGTTCAATGCTTAAAAAAGAACGTATTCCACACGAAGTATTAAATGCTAAAAATAATGCTCGTGAGGCTGAAATTATTGCTAAAGCTGGTGAAAAAGGTGCTGTTACAATCGCCACTAATATGGCTGGACGTGGTACTGACATCAAATTAGGCGAAGGTGTTAAAGAACTTGGTGGGTTATGTGTTTTAGGTACTGAGAGACATGAGTCTAGACGTATTGATAACCAACTTAGAGGCCGTTCTGGTCGTCAAGGTGATCCAGGAATGACACAATTCTGTGTTTCATTTGAAGATGAATTAATGGTTCGATTTGGAACTGACCGAGCAAAATTAATGCTTCAAAAAGTTGGCTTTGATGGTGAGATGAATATTAGAAGTAAATCTTTATCAAAATCAATTGAGTCAGCGCAAAAGAGGGTTGAGGGTAATAACTTTGACACTCGTAAAACTTTATTAGAATATGACGATGTATTAAATAATCAAAGAGGAATTATTTATGATAAGCGTAATCATATACTAGATAGTGAATCAATTCATCCGGATGTTTTACAAACTTTCTATAATCATATCGAAGCATTTGTAAAAGATCACGTTAACGAAGATGGAACATTAACAGGGTTAGATGTTAGTGAAATTTTAGAATCAGTTAATCAAAATTTATTACATGATCCGCTTGAAATTAGGGAGTTAGATGAACTTGATGCTGATAGTCTAACACAAACAATTCATGAAGAAGTTGTTAAAGAATATGAAGAGAAGATAAAAGAAATTCCTGAGGAAATTAGAGATGAATTTGAAAAGGCAGTTTCTCTTAAGGTAATTGACACTCATTGGATGGATCACATTAATGAAATGAGCTTACTTCGTGAAGGTATTCATTTAAGAGGATATGCGCAAGAAAATCCACTTCGTGCTTATACAGCTGAAGGTTATGAAATGTTTGATAGTTTACTTGATACAATAGATATTGACATTACTCGTTTCTTATTACATGCAGAGGTAAGACAAAATACAGAAAGAGAACAGGTAATAAAAGGTAAGGCGGTTGAGGATCCAAATAAGGTGAAAAAACAGCAGCCAAAAAGAACTAGTAAGATAGGACGCAATGATCCATGCCCTTGTGGTAGTGGTAAAAAATATAAACATTGCTGTGGGAAGTAGGTAACTTATGACACAGAATAGTATTGTTTATACTAAAGCTAAGGACTTTATTAGTCGTAATCCAGGTACAATTGCTTGGAGGTTACGTGCTCATTGTAAGATTGCGCAAAAGCACATTAACAACGACGAAGAAGTATTATATGCATTTGCAGCCCAAAAGGGTGCTAGTGCTTGGGATATGATTAGTACACACGTTGTTGTTGTAACTAATAAACGTTTAGTAGTAGCGCAAAAGAGGTTAATTTTTGGTTATTTCTATTATAGTATTACACCAGATATGTTTAATGATTTCACAATTAAAATGGGACTTGTTTGGGGAAGAGCTATTATAGATACAGTTAAAGAAACCGTTGTTCTTTCTAATTTATCTCGTAGTGCTTTACAGGAAATCGAGACAGTGCTTTCTAAGTACATGATGCAGAAAAAACGTGATTATGAAACTGAAGTATCTGAAGAGGAAAGAGCCCAATTACATAGTGAACTTGAGAAGATGTCTAAGGAAGGTGAAAAATAGTCTTGACTATTTCACCTTTTTTTCTTGAAATAAGACCTATAATTATATATAATTTATATAGGAGGTAGTAGTATGAAGTATTTACTTAAGACTTTGTTAATATTACTAGTCTTATTATTCTCCTTAAAATTAGTGATTCATATTTTTGATAAAGGCCATCATGCTGATTATTCAATCGGAAATTTTAGTATTGATGAAACTTTAAAAGTAGATAGTTTGGACAAGACTGATAACTATTATTTTAAAATTAGTCACGAAAAATTTAAGATGAATTTCCAAGTATTTAAAGATTATAATAAAAGCGAAAAGGTAATTAGTAAGATCAGGTATTATGATGCTGGCGAATATAAATGCATTTTACCTATTTTTAAAGGTGGTGACATTTTAACTGATATAATGTGTGTTAAGGATGGGAATATTACTTATTATCATGACTTAGACAATGAGAAAGTAGATAAGTTTGCTTCGTCTTTAAAGAAAGATGGATATAATAAAGATGACTATAAGGATAAAACCACAGCTAAAAGATTATCAAATACGCAGACACTTTACGAGAAAAACTTAATTGAGAATCATTATTTGGCTATGGAATCTTATAGAGGCCTTACTTTGGTGAATAGTTCTGTTAAAACGGTGAAATTATTTGATAATGATGTTTATAAGAAGCCGGTTAGTATTTTTACTGATAAATATTATATTGTTGCAGACTATAATGAAGAATATACATTTAAGAAATTTTTCGTAGTTAATTTAATTAATGGGAATGTTAAGGAAATTCGTAGTTATAATGAAATTTCTTTTGATTCAGTAATAGAGGGTGTAGTTGGTGACGATGTTTATATTTTCGACAAAGATGCTGAAACTCAGTACAAAATTAGTTTAAAGTATGAAAATGTTCAGAAAGTTGCGAGTAAAGATGGCATAAAATATTATAATGGCAAATGGACGACGATGACTTTAAATGAGGCACTGGATGGCAAATTGTTTGATAATTATTATAGTTCAGATATTGACGGTTATGATAGAGTTAATAAAATTGGTAAGGATGAGGGATATTATTATCTTTATAAAAAAGAGGGCGATAAATATTTAGTTTATCGTGCAGATATTCAAAATCCAAAAATGAAAACATATTTATTTACAACTACTGATTTACAAAGTGTTATATATTTAAATGATTATATTTATTTTAAAAATGGTATGACATTGTACTATTATAGTTCAAATGGGGTGCGCAAGGTAATTGAAAATTCAGAACTTGAGTTTAATACAGATATTTCCTTTGGCGCTTATATAAAATAAAGGAGGGACATAATGACAAAGCTTGGATTAGTTTTATCTGGTGGTGGTTCTAAAGGAGCTTATCAAATCGGTGTTTATAGAGCACTTAGGAAACTTGGAAAAAGGCCAGAAATAGTAACGGGAACATCAATTGGAGCGGTTAATGGTTTGTTAATAGTTCAAGGCGATTTATACAAGGCAGCTAAGCTTTGGAAGAATATGTCTTTTTCGACTGTTTATGATGAAGAATCTTTTCATGTATGTGAAAATCCTGATATAGCAGAAATATATAGCCAATATGTTAAATCTTTTATTTCAGAAGGTGGAATGGATGTTACTAAGCTGATGGCAATATTTGATCAATTATATGAGCCGCGCAATTTCTTTGATTCACCAATTGATTATGGATTAGTTACATATAATTACTCTCAGAATAAGCCTGTAATGATGACAAAAAAGGATTTAAAGCCAGAAACTGTTAAAGACTATGTGGTGGCTTCCGCTTCTTGTTATCCGGCATTTAAACCATATAAAATTGGCGATGAAATATATATTGACGGTGGCTATTATGATAATTTGCCAATTAATTTAGCAATTGATTTAGGTGCTGAAGAGGTTGTTGCGGTTGATTTAAAGGCTGTTGGTTTTAAACGTGAACCCAAAAAGGATATTCCAATAACGGTTATTACACCGCGTAATAAGATTGTTTCTTTTTTAGTTTTTGATAAGATGAAATCGCGCGAGGCATTACGCTTTGGTTATAATGATACTATGAAGACTTATGGAAAGCTTGACGGTGATAGATTTACTTTCAAAAAAGGAAATTTGGTTCGTAATTACAATAAATATGCGGAGACTTTTGAAAACGAAGTGCATAAAATCATTTCAAATTTAGAAGGTGGTATGCTTGGGAAAATAGCTCAATCTACAATTTTTCAAACTATTGTGGAGAACAAGTTGTCTTATCGTAACTTTAATAAGTTAGTTGAAAAAGCCGGAGCTTGTTTTGGCTTTCAAGAGGATGTTGTTTATAATATTAGAACTTATAATAAAGGGTTGTTTAATGAGCTTTCTGAAATGTTACCGATAAGCCGCGAAGTTATAGTATCAAAAATTAAGAAGAATGAATTTAAGAAAATTATTGATACTAGACAAATCGTAAGATTCTTTTATGATGCGATTATTAATAATAGTTTAGAGGGAACTTTTAAGTTTTTACCAATATTTTCTGATGAATTTTTAATTGCTTTATATATTTATGTAATCAAGGGAAGGCGTAATTCTTATTAATTTGGTTTTGTGCTTGTATAAGGTGAATGCCTAAAACATATGTAATATAGTGTTTTTAGGTATTTTCTTGTTATTTATTTGCTATGTGTGTTATAATTTTAGAAGGTGATATGAATGAAAAAGACAGTTTTAACGGGCATTAGGCCAACAGGTAATTTACATTTTGGACATTATTTTGGAGCTTGTCAAAACTGGCTAAAACTTCAAGATAATTCAAATTATGATTTTTATTTGGAAATAGCGGATATTCAGGCTTTAACTGATAATTTTGATAATCCGGAGAAAGTGAGAATTAATGTTCGTGAAATAACGATTGATATGCTTTCTATTGGCATCGATCCAGAAAAGGTTCATTTGTTTATTCAATCAAAGATACCAGAAATTGCTGAATTAACAGTACTTTATTCAAATTTGGTAACAATGGCAAGATTATATCGTAATCCTACTGTGAAGACAGAAATTACTCAGAAAAAGGCTTTATTTGGGCATGACGGTGAAAGTGTAACCTATGGTTTTGTAGGTTATCCTGTTTCACAGGCTGCTGATATTACGGCCTTTGATGGCCAGCTTATTCCAGTTGGTGAGGATCAATTGCCTTTAATTGAACAATGCCGCGAAATAGTTCGCAAATTTAATTCTATCTATGGAGATACGTTATGTGAGCCAGAGCCTTTATTATCAGAGACTCCGCGTATTAAAGGTCTTGATGGCGGGGAAAAGATGGGAAAAAGTCTAGGTAATGGTATTTTCCTTGCTGATGGTGAGGAAACTATTAAGAAGAAAATTATGGGTGCAGTAACTGACCCTGATAAAATTCATAAGGACGATCCGGCTAACCCAGATGTTTGTATGGTTTATTATTATCACAAATTAATTGGAAGTGATAATTTAGAAAATATATGTAAAGAATGTAAGAGCGGTAAGCGAGGATGTGTTGGTTGTAAGAAAGAATTGGTAGCTAATATGTTAGATTTTTTAAAACCAATTCATGAAAAAAGAGCTTACTATGAAGCCCACCCAGAAATCGTTGATGAAATTCTTATCAAAGGAACAAAGGAAGCTCGCGAGAAATCTATTCAGGTTATGAAACAGGTAAAACAAGCTATAAAAATTGATTATTTTGAAAATGATTAGTATTTAATATTAATCATTTTTTTTTGGCTATTTGGGTATATTTTAATATGAAGAAAAATATTTTAAAAGGTTTTATTATTGGAATTGCCAAAATTATTCCTGGGGTTAGTGGAAGTTTACTTGCAATATCATTAGGTGTTTATGAGCGGGTGCTTGGAATTATTGCTGATTTTCGGAATATTACTTGGCGTAAATTTTGCTTTATTTTATGGCTAGCGCTTGGTGCTTTAGTTGGGGTAAGTCTGTTCAGCCGGGGTGTAAAGTGGCTTTTGGATGAATTTTATTTTCCGACTATGTTACTTTTTATCGGCTTAATAATTGGTGGTCTTCCCGAAATATGGCGAGAAATACGGGGCGAGAGGTTTGTCCTTAGAAGAATAATAATTTTCTGTTTGGCATTGACATTTTCTTACAGTTTGGGATCTTTGGGAACACTTGACACACTTGATTCTGGCAATATTTTTATTTATTTTGGACTTGGTTTGCTCGAGGCTTTTTCTTCTATAGTACCGGGTATAAGTGGAACGGCTATTTATATGTCTTTAGGGTGTTATGACATGCTTTTAGACTTTTTCAGTAATGTTTTTAATCCGGTATATTTTAAATTTGGTATTGCCTTTGCCATTGGTATTTTGGTGGGGGTTATTATTATAGCTAAGTTAATTACATATTTACTTAAGCATTATAAGGTGGAGACGTATTTTGCTATTTTTGGTTTTATGGCGGCATCTTTGATTATAATGTTTAAGGAATCTTTTACAGGTGTATTTAGTGGGGCTGCCAATGGATTCACTATTTTGCTATTTTTACTTGGCATTGCTGGTTTGTTTTTGGGCTATAAAATTACGATTAAAATAAATGATTTATTAGCAAGTGATTAGAATAAACGCATAATATTATATAGAGGTGATAAGATGGAAAAGAAAATACCAGGTGTATTTGCAAACAAGGTTCCAAGAAAAGTTGGAAATAATAAATCGGTTTTTGATTCGAGTAAAGAAGATATGGGGCTACTTAATGCTGACGATAGAACGTTTAATGTAGCTAATAATGGTAGGACTTCAGGGATATCTGACTTAGGCTCTGGTAAAGTGGTTAATAAAAATATTAATCAAAAAATAAATGAGGTATTTAATTCTTCTAACTATATTTATAAAGCTGATGTTGAACTTACACTGAAAAGTGGCACTGTAGTTAAACGTATTGTTGGTAGAAATTCAACGCATTTGATTACGATTGAAAACGAGTTAATTCCAATTTCTGATGTTATTGATATAAAACGTAAGTAATTTATTACAAATAAAAAAAGGCTTTTTAAGGCCTTATTTTTATACGCATTCAACGAATGTGTCTTGTAAACATCTTAATGAGCATACGCAGTTTAAGTTCATTGTAAAGAAACTGTTAGTAGCTACATAAGGTATTGTATCTGCTTCAGTTGTATCTGGGTTAGCAGCTAGAACACGGAAAGTAGCGCAGCATCCATCTACTTTTTCAACTCTAAATACACTTGAGCATGTAACACCTGCGGTTCCACAAGTAACATTTTCTTTAGTTGTAGGCATAGCCCATGGTGTTCCATTACCACAGCAGGTATATAACATTATTGGTCTAGTGTTACAACCTACTGTTGATACTGAACAACCTAGGAAACCACGGTCGCAGGTATCTAAACATGATTCAGCGCATTCAGCGTTGTCTTGTAATATGTTGATAACTGTTAGAATTTCAGAAATACATCTGCATTCGTTTGAATTGTTATTATTGTTACACATATAATCCACCCCTTCATTTATTCTCAATATAACATATTCTAAATGTGCAAAAGGGTGTAAAGTAAATACCCAGATGTTGAAGAAAATAATATTAAGTTTTATTTATTAATTCTTTTTGGCATTTCAATTTATCTATTATCATAAAATTAAATGGGGTGAATATCATGAAAAATGCGATTAATTATTATTACAACTTAATTATTGATGATATTCATCAAAATGGCAAGATGTATTATTTTGATTATGGTGGAGTTCGTTATGCGCTTGTTACGTATTCTGGTGATGTTAATGCTTTACAGGAAATTTATAATTTACATCTTAATTTGCTTAGAAATGGAATATATGTTCACCAAATTATTTTAAACAAAGACAAACAAATTGTTACACTTATTAATGGTGTTCCTTATGTTTTGATGCAAATAACATATTATGAAGGGGCAATAGATTTTAATAAAATGATAGCGTTTGTTGGGATTGGTGTATTAGATAATCTTGAAATTATAGATATAAAAGGCTATGGTTCAGGACAAATGGGTTATAATGTAGCGTCAAATAATAATTCTCGCGGTAGAACTAAAGGTGGCAAAAGGTCGGTTAGTAGTTCAATTTTAGAACGAATTGATTGGGGGACTCTTTGGTCTAATAAGAATGATCATTTAGAATACCAAATTAGTCAATTAGGGCAAAAACATCCGTTAATACGAGATAGTTTTAGTTACTTCATTGGCTTGGGGGAAACGAGCATTCAATTGGTCAATTCTTTATCTATGGAAAATGTTACTAAAGTTGTTGCTCACAAAAGGATTAGGGATGATGATACACTTTTTGACTTATATAATCCTTTGAATCTAATTATTGATAGCGAAGTTCGTGATGCTGCTGAATATTTTAAAAATAGTTTTTTTAATGGAAAAGATATTACGGATGAACTTAATTATTTTTTGATGTATTCTAGTTTAAACGGGACCGAATATTTACTTTTTTTAGCCAGAATGTTATATCCGACGTATTATTTTGATTTATATGAAGATATTATAAGTGGGAACAAAAAAGATGAAGAAATACAAAAAATCATCGAGTTAACCGATGATTATGAAAAACTTCTTAAAAATTTATATAGATATTATAAGTCTATGTTGCAAATTCCGCCAATTGAATGGTTAGAATAGTTATAAATTATTCAAAGTTGATGTTTGTTATATTAATTACTTCTTTAATGTTTGGGATTTCTTCTTTTAGTGCTGATTCTACGCCTTCTTTTAGGGTAATATCGATAAGCTCGCAGCCTGCGCAGGCCCCCAACATTTTTATATAGACAATATTGTTTTCATATTTTATGAATTCAATATTTCCTCCATCACTAACTAAAAATGGACGCAATTTATCAATTATTTCAATGATTTTTTCTTTCTCTTGTTCTTCATTTATAATTTTTGTCATTATATCACCGAGTTTATTATATAATAGGATAGGGTGGAAAGTAAAGGTTTTTCTTTTGATATTTTTGTGATATAATTACTAATAGGTTTAGATTTAGAGGTGTTTATATGGCAAAATATGAGAAAGGAAAAATTGTAAGAGGCACAGTAACTTGTATTGAGCTTTATGGTGCTTTTGTATCTTTTGATGAAAGTTATACTGGACTTATTCATATTTCTGAGGTATCACGTGGTTTTGTCAGAAGTATTGGTGACTTTCTAAGTGTAGGTGACCATATTTATGCTGAAGTGTTAGAAGTTGATGAAGAAAAATTCCACTTGAAGCTTAGTATTAAAAATATTCAGTATAAAGTTAACGGAGCACCACGTCGTAGAAAGGTCGTGGAAACTAAGTCTGGATTTAAGACTTTAGCTTTAAAACTGCCTATCTGGACAGCTGAAAAATTAAAAAGTATTAAAAAAGAAGAAAAGAGTATTGACAAATAATTGTTTAAATGTTATATTTAATTACGTCCAGAGGTAATCGGGCGATTAGCTCAGTTGGTTAGAGCACCTGCCTTACAAGCAGGGGGTCATAGGTTCGAGTCCTATATCGCCCACCATTTTTTTTGCCGGAATAGCTCAACTGGTAGAGCAACTGACTTGTAATCAGTAGGTTGAGGGTTCAAGTCCTTTAGCCGGCACCATGATGGAGAGGTAGCGAAGTGGCTAAACGCGGCTGACTGTAACTCAGTTCCTTTTGGTTCGGTGGTTCGAATCCACTCCTCTCCACCATCTATCTAATGAATGGGGTATAGCCAAGCGGTAAGGCAACAGACTTTGACTCTGTCATTGCGCTGGTTCGAATCCAGCTACCCCAGCCATAAGGTATGACCCGCTAGCTCAGTTGGTAGAGCATCTGACTTTTAATCAGAGGGTCAGGCGTTCGAGTCGCCTGCGGGTCACCATTTAACTGAATAAGCCCAGGTGGCGAAATTGGTAGACGCACAGGACTTAAAATCCTGCGGACCTTAAAATCCGTGCCGGTTCGACTCCGGCCCTGGGCACCATTCAATGCGGGTGTAGTTCAATGGTAGAACTTCAGCCTTCCAAGCTGACTACGTGGGTTCGATTCCCATCACCCGCTCCATTTAATTGAATAGGCTTGAATAGCTCAGTTGGTAGAGCAATCGGCTGTTAACCGATCGGTCGTAGG
>URBG01000003.1 GCA_900546055.1 uncultured Mycoplasmatota bacterium | reverse complement strand
AGTATTAAGGAATAACCATTTTGATGATGAGGACGAGTAATCTTTTTCCTCTTGCAAGAAGATACAGAAAACAAAAAGCCCAGTAAAGAGTGCAAAGCACCACCAATGGTGGCAAGCTCTTGACAGGGCTTTTTCTTTTCTGTGGTTGGTAATCAAGAGGAAGAAAGGGATAAAACCTAATTTATGATAAATCAGACAACACAACTAGCAAGTTTGAGCTTGTGCTACATGTGCCATAAAGTAACACACAAGGATTGATAGATACCAGCCCACTATGCCCTAAGTTTTATTATGGAAGTAAACAATTAACGATATTTTAACGCTTGTGTATTCTTTTGAGCGAATGTTATTAGCGGTTGACAGATTTCCACCTCTTATTGGTAGAATGTTAAACCTCGATTTTGGTATAATTAAACCACAATAAAAAAGCAAAAAGGAGTGCTGAATATGAATTTTAACGAAAAATTGATTTCTTTGAGAAAAACCAAAGGATTATCCCAAGAAGAACTGGGAGCAGAACTGAATGTGACAAGGCAAACAATTTCAAAATGGGAAAGTTGTCAATCCTATCCTGATTTTCAACGATTGGTGTTGTTGAGCGACTTCTTTGGCTTGACGTTAGATGAACTTGTCAAGGACATTGATGTGCAGGAAGTCCGGGAAAAAAACTTAAATAGCGAAAGGCTAAAGTCCATATATAGTGATGTGGAAAACACTAAGAAAATTATTAAATGGGGAGCTATCATTGGTGGCGGCATTGCCGTAGTTCTTCTGATTGTCGTGATTGTTTTGATTTTTAAGTTTGTATATTGATGATTATATTTTAAGAAAGGGCATGGAGAATGGGCAAAGAATATTTGTTACAAGTGCAAAATGTAACGAAACGATATAGAGATAAACTCGCCTTGAATGATTTTTCTATAGATATTCGTTCGGGCGAAATTGTTGCACTGATTGGAGAAAATGGTGCTGGAAAAACAACGCTATTGAATATAATTTGCGGATATATTAAACCAAGTGTCGGACTGGTGCAATATAAAGGAGAAAATATCTTTGAAAAACCGTTGACAATACAAGAATTTGGCATTTTGATTGAGCCACAATTTTTAGATTATATTTCTGCGGAGGAAAACTTACGATTGCTTTCACAACTGGCTAACCGGAAACAGGACATACGAATCAAGGAACTATTGGAAAAAACAGAACTTTATAGTAGCCGTAAGAAGAAAGTTAAAGAATTTTCGTTTGGTATGAAACAACGTCTTGGTTTGTGCCAATGTCTACTTACAGAAGTTGGATTTTTGATTTTAGACGAGCCGTTTGTTGGACTTGATCCAATCGGCAAGGAAATTTTCAAGCAAACCATATTAGATATAGCACATAAGCAAAATGTTCCTGTGCTATTTTCCAGTCATGATTTAGATGATGTAGATGAAATTTGCGATAGAGTAGTTATGATTTCAAAAGGCAACAAGCAGTTAGACCAGCCACTTGAACATAAGCAGACTTATACCGTAAAGACTGAATGTAGCATTTCTGGTGACATAAGGCGGTCACTTTTGGAAAAATGTAGCGATTTGCAATTCTTCGAGGATAAGATAATCTTTCAGGACGAAAATCTTATTATAGATATTCAAAAAATATTGCTACAAGAAGGTCATTATATTTGTGGCTTCTCTGTCCAAAAGAATAATCTCAAAAGCCTGTTTGGAATGGAGGGATAAGAATGAACACTTTTGCAACCATCACTAAAATAGAATTAAAAAAACTATTCCAAAGAAAAGATTCATGGCTCATGTTTACCGTTTTGCTTGTGCCAATTTTATATTCTGTGGGCTTAGCCGCTAACTCAGAGGTTATTACATATACAGGTACAGGTAATATAACAGCCATAGGCTTTGCCAGTGCAATGTTTCAGATGAGTCAGTCTATGTTCATTTTCAATGTGATTTTATCTGCAATCATTGGAAGAAGTTTGGCGTCAGAAATTGAGAATAAGAGTATTCGCTTATACATAAATCGTATTGGTATCCGAAAATTGATTTATGAAGGCAAGGAATTAGCATTGTTGATTTTTTCGGTATTCATAGATATTCTACTGGTTTTAACGAGTATCGTATTTTATTATGCTGTGCTTGTTCATAATCCAAAAGTTGCAAGTGGCATATTCTATGATAGTAATGTAGGTATGGAAGTCGCTCAAATTATTTGTAATTGTATATTTTGGCTTATAACGATTTTTCTTGTAATGCTAATGGCAACAAGGTTGAAGACACTTGTATGTGTAGGCGTGTATATGATTCTATATATCATAATGAATTTGATGTCTTATATAGACGTTATAAAATATCTCTCGCCATTACATTACATAGGTGTAGCTTCTTCAAATAGCTCACAAATCGCACTCACCACAATGATTTTTTTCCTTTATTTTATTTGTGCAGGAATATTATTTACCCACATTGGTATTCGCAAGATTGAGAAAATGGATTTATAAAAGAAATAGTAAACTCAGAAATATGATGCTGATTTTACCGAACCGATTACAGCAGGTATTTTTGTTTCAATCGTAGATTGGGCTAGCTTTCAGCATGACAAAGATAAAACTCCATATTGGCATACTTTAAAAACTAATGGAGAATTAAATTCAAAATATCCAAATGGAATTGAAGAACAAAAAAGTTATTAGAAGCCGAAAAACATATAATTATAACAATAGGAAGAAAGAATATTCGGTACTTTGTTCAATATTGTCAAAAACTGAAATAAACTCATAAAGTTGCGGTAAAGGGGGCGACGCTTTATGCACAATTCAATATATTCAAGTCCAATTTAAAAGCATACTATCTACAATTAAATACGCTATAACAGTAGCTCGTACAAAATTCATATTTTGTGCGGGCTTTTTTTACTCTCTTTTCTGTGTTTTCCAAAGGTATAGACGGCATTTCCGTTTATATATTTCAGATTATGCGGAAAGGGGGTGAAACTATGGACACATCTTCTTTCGAGCATATCGTTAGAATACAATTTAATGCTTTGATGATGACTGTTATTAAATGCACAGTAAAAAGCAGAAACAGACAGTTTGTAAGACGTTCCAAACGTGAAATTTTATTCTGTGAATTATCAGATACCAAATTATCAGAGCGTGGAACAATAGATAACTATTCCTGTGATTGCATTTCTTTTAAAGTCTTGAATTATACAATCCAAATATCAAATGAGAAACTTGCTGTTGCTTTATATAAGTTATCGAGTAAGGAGCGTGATGTAATTCTATTACGCTATTTCCAAAGCATGAGCGACCAAGAAATCGCAGAATTATACCATGTATCACGTTCTGCTATTTATCGCAGAAAAAGTAATGGATTGAAGAAATTAAAAATAGTATTGAAAGAAAGGAATTGAACCAATGAAAAAAGAATATGGTTACCCTACATTAAAAGTAATATGTCAAGCGTCTGCTGGAAGCGAAACTGCCATAAGAGAGATTTTGAAATTTTATGACGCTTATATTTGCAAGTTATGCTTGCGTCCGTTTTACCACTCTGAAAGTGGTAAAATCACTATGCAGGTTGATGAAGAACTAAAAGGTCAAATTCATACAGAAATGATGAAAGCAATCTTGAAATTTGAAATCAGAGTGAAGTAATCATATTACATGAATGAAAAACGGGAGATACACAGATGTTTGTGCTATCTCCCATGTTATTTTTTGTGTCATATCAAGGCTCATTCAATCGTGGTAAATTCGTGGTAAAATGAGTGTTTTTCTATACTTCAAAATGTTTGAAAGTATAGTGTTCATGCGGATAATCAAAAATCGGATATAAAATTTACTAGAAATTCTATATGGGATAAGTATAAATCTTCAGTGGCAGCTGATTTAGGAATTGGAGCAGATCAATTACAGCAATCAGACATTAAGGAAATAACATTAACTCCACGTAAAATTTCAAGAGATAATGGTGGAACTCACCCATATCACATCGACTGTGCGCTCAGTATTAAAAGCACAAAAGTTTTTACTGCAAAGTTTTGGGTGAAGGAGCCAGGAGAGAGTAGTGAATATAGACAGATTGATGCGAAAAATTATTTAACAGGAAATCCTGTTGCTAGAACAACAAAAGCAACAATCGGTTCTACAAAAACAGTAAATGGTGTTACCTATGTCCTTGATGGCTGGTACCCAGAGAATGCCGAGGGTGGAGCTTACGGCAGTACAAAAATTGCAGATAATAGATGGAATAATTATATCCCATCAGCTGATGAACTGGCAAATGGTACAGTAAACTTTTACGCCCACTACAGTCCAACTACCACGTCCATTAAACTTAAAAAACTGGTAACAGGAAGTATGGGAGATAAGCAAAAGAAATTCCACTTTACTATTTCTATAGAAAAGGAAAATAAAAATGTAACATTTAAAGTTGGTAATACTTCTAAAACAGGTTCCGCAACAGTGGATTTAGCAAATGATGAGGAAAGTACTTTAACAGAAATTCCTGTCGGGGCGGATGTCAGTATTACAGAAGAGGATTATTCAGGAAGCGGATATACAACTTCTTACGTTATTGATAATGGAAACAGTGCGCTAGAAATAAAGGCCAATATATCCAATATACAGGCGAAAAATGATGTAAGTGCACATGAGATTGTATTTACAAATAATAAAGAAGCCATCCCAGACACAGGAATTACCTTAGATTCTCTTCCATTTATCGCATTACTTGCTCTTAGCATTGCAGGAGGAATCTTTTACCTGTTTTGCAGATATAAAAAGCGCTTTGTTTAAAAGGTGACAGCGATGGCAGAAAGACATAAAAGAGAGGCTAAATTAAATAGAGGGCGCAAAGCAAAAAATAAAGGAAGAGAAGTTTTGCCAAACACAAAAAAGAGTACTTCTACAGAGGTAATAAATCAGGAACATAAAGAAATAATCAAGTGGTTTCAGACAGTAAAGTTCCGCAGGACGCTATTTGGAGGCGTGGATGAGAATGATGTCTGGAAGAAGCTCCAGGAGCTGAACCAGCTTTATGAATCTGCGATTCGGGCAGAGCGGGAAAGATATAACATTTTGCTGACAGACCATGAAAAAACATATGAATCCCAGATTTATAAATATAAACAAGAACTGATGAAAAATGAGGGCACGACAGAGCAGACTGAGATGGACAATACAGAAAATGAAGTGCCACCAGAAACCAGAAATGAGGTGCGGAGGTGATGCGGACTGCAAAAAATATGAGCTGTTCCAAAATAATCCGCAGACGAAGAAGAGAAGCAGAGACCAGAAATGGTTACATACAGCTACTCGCAAGAATCATATTAGTAATCGTATGCGGCGGATTATTATTCACACAGGGATTTTTACTTATGAGAGCGCCGGACAATGGAATGTTCCCGGCAATCAAAGGCGGTGACCTGCTTATAGGATTCCGTTTACAGAGAAATTTCCTGAAAAATGATGTTGTTGTATACAAGGCAAATGGGAAACTGCAGGTAGGAAGAATACTGGGACAAGAAACAGATGTCATTACCATAGATGACACCGGGCAACTTCTTGTCAATGGAACTCCCCAAACAGGAGAAATCGCATTTCCTACATATGCAAAAAAAGGAATAAAAAAATATCCATATAGAGTGCCTAAAGGCTGTGTCTTTCTATTAGGAGATTACAGGACACAGACAAAAGACAGCCGCGATTACGGCCCAATTAAAATGGAGGATGTAAAGGCCAAAGTCATTACAGTACTCCGCAGGCGGGAACTCTAAATAAACTATCTATCTTGAATAAACTACCGAAAGGGGTTTAGAAATAACAAATTTACTTATTATATTAAGGAGGAAACATTATGAAAAGAGTAAAACGACTATTTGCATGTTTATTAGCACTGACAATGATGCTTGGGTTAAGTGCAACGGCGTTTGCAACAGAGACAGCAGAAAAAGTTCAGACACCTGCGAATGGAGGAACAGTTACATTTGAAAAAGAGTATAAATTAGTTGGAGAGGGAATTTCACCTGCAGAAACATTTGAGTTTAATATTGCAAAAGCAGGAGTAGAAAATGGTGGTGTGGATGCAGAAAAACAGGACATGCCAACTGTAGGAACAGCTGCTTATGCTCAGAATGGAGCAACAACAGCAGGTAATAAGAAAGAGGTTACAGTAGCATTACCAACTTATACAAGTGTAGGTGTATATTCCTATATAATTACAGAAAAAACAGGTACAACAGCAGGTGTTGCTTATGATAGCAAATCAGTTACAATGAAAGTTACTGCTGTTGACAATAATGGTACTATTGAGATTGCAGCAGTTAGCTTTACAAAAGCTGGAAAGAAACTTGCTGATAATGAAGCTGCATTCAACAATACTTATACAGCTAATAAACTTAGTATTAGTAAAACAGTAGCAGGTAATCTTGGTGATAAATCTAAATATTTCGATTTCACAGTAACATTAACAGGAAAAGAAGGAGAAGAATACTCTCTTCCGGCTACAATAACAGGTGGTTCCGATAAAAGTGGAAAAAAGGAAAATGTTGCAATCAGTGGAACAACAACATTCAAATTAAAACATGGTGATACAATCACAATTGAGAACTTGCCAGCAGGTGTTAGTTACAAAGTAGAAGAAGCAACTCCTTCAGATTATACAATGAATGCAACGGGTCAGGAAGGTACTATGGATGCAGAAGCTAAAACAGCAGCATTCACAAACACTAAAACTGGCGACATCGATACAGGCGTTTACTTAGACAACCTTCCATATATCTTAGTATTCGCAGGCGTATTAGCAATCGCAGCAGTATTCATTGTAAGAAGACGCAGATTCGAAGACTAATTATCAAAAGAATATAATAATATAAACGAAGTAATACTAGAGCGTGTTTGAAAAATAAAAGTTATACAAAACACAAGAGTTATTACTGCTTGTTGATACTGAAAATATCAAAAATAAATATTATTTATATCAACCGTTTTCAATTTTTCTCTAATGTCAGAAGCAATATAGACAATTTCATCAACCTGTTTATCAAACCCATACACTTTAGGCTTATAATCACCATCAGGCATTAAAACATATCTTACATTATACTGAGCCAATGTGTCTCTTAAATATCCATCTAAAGCCTCGTAACCAATAACAACAATATTATCTAAAGATTTCTTAAATAGCTCATTTTTTTGAATTAAATTATGTCCCTTTAACTCTTCATAATATTGTTTTAATAAATCATAGCCATAAAAAATATTATTTAAATATGTAAGGGCGATTTCATATTTAAGCTTATGCTTTTTCATCAAGTAATAAATAGCGCCCGGTTTATAACTCCCAAAATAATTATCTTTAAATTCCTTTAGCGTCATAAAGTTGATATTCAAAATCAACTTTTTATTGGACATTTCCTTTAATATTTGATTCTTTATATTCAAAGGAGCAATTACTAAATCGTTATTATTTATATGTTCAATCATAACATACCACCTATATTAAGTATAACACGAATATTTTTTTAACAAAAGAAAACTATGGAAAAAAATTTCCATAGACATACTTTAAACTACGTCAATATACTGTTTTAAATATTCACGAAGATTCACATCGCAAACATACAAAAATGTTCCATAAATTCCCCTAGTCATTAAAGTTAAATATATATTAATAATATAGTCAAAAAGTTCCTCATAATTCTTTATAGAACTCTTACCTGACGTATCCGCATAATTATCTTTGTCCACATAAATAACCTGTTTTTTAGGGTCATATTTTAAATCGTTTCCAATGATAACCCCAGTATAATTTAAATCATATCCTTGAATTGTATGAATACATCCGATTTCCTTAATTGAATTCTTTGAATTTACCCAATCCTTAGTCGTATTCCATATATATTTATAGCCATCTATTTCGATATCAAACATTTTTTTACTTTTAATTTCACTATGTTTCATATTTTTTGTTGACCAATTCCATGCGTATCCAGCAACATTTCTGCACAAGCCTTTTTTCTTATCTAACTCTGTAATCGATTTAATCATCCTATCAACATTATCAAACATTTTGAATTTATATCCTTTAAACTTTAGTTTTTTAAGACCCTTTTTATTACTGAAAATTTCGCGAATATATTGAATATAATCATTACCGCCCATGCACCTTAGTTGAGAATCCAATTGGCATGTATAATTGTTTTTATCATTAAAAAGCAATTCAAAATCTTCTGTTCTAACATCACTAGGCTTAATAGTTTGACATTTATCATAAAATAAAATTTGAAATTTACTACATTTTCTTACCCAATCCAGCTCTGTTCCGTTTTGTGAAAGATTTAATTTTTCATTAACTAAATTATGATTATTTTTATTTACAAGTTGAACATTTCTTTTAAGGCGATGAGCTTCATCAACAATTATAACATCATAAAAATCATTAGTAGCTTCACTTGGACTAATTACCATTTTTGCCTTTAGATCTTTATCAGAAGTAAACACTTTTTTCAATGTTGCTCTTAATCCAGTCTGAGGTATAACCAAACAAATCTTTAAATTCCTAAAACTTTCATTATTACTCACGACTTGTTCTAAATTATCATCAAGATCCTCTTCAATACTAATATTGTTTTGACAATGACTTAATAACTTCATCAAATATACTGCTAAAACCGTCTTTCCCGTTCCAGCACCACCTACTACAATAGTTGACGAGTTTGTCCCGTTTTGCATACTTAAAATTAAATTATTTAAAATCGAAGAAGCTGCCATATATTGATCAACGGTAAGCTTTTTGTATGGAGAAAATTTAAAAAACTGTGAATTTTCAATTGTAATCAATGGATTTATAGCTAAATTTATTTTTCTTAATTGAGACCAAATGTTTTTAAAAAATGAATCATATACATCACGGTGATAGTAATTGTGATTTTTTAAACCATCATTACCATTTTGTAATTTAAACTTACCATCAGCCGCCATGTGTTTGATCAAAAAAGCCTCTAAATCCAAGCAAACTGATTTATTAAAATGTTCATCAAATATTATATATATTTCTTCTAACCCTAAACGTTTATCATCACGCAAATGTCTATCCATTCGATTAAATAAATTAGTTGACTCCCCAACATAAGCTACTTTATTATTACAAATAATATAAACAATGGGCCAATCACTTCCATATTCTAGTTTTTTAATTGTCTCTAAAGAATTCCTTTCAAAAGGTAATGATACTATCTCTTTTTTCATCTTAATCACCCAACTTAGTATACTTTACACTAGTAGATTTAGCCTTTTCAACTGGATACTTTTCCTTAGTTTTTTCTAATTTTGATAACACAATGGCTTCTAAATCAACGTTCAATTTATCCGCTAATAAAATGCAATAATTAACTACATCTGCTAGTTCATCACAAACCTCCTGTTTATCATAACTACTATTCCATTGAAAACATTCTAATAGTTCACCTGCTTCAATAGAAATTGACTTTGCTAAATTTTCAGGAGCATGAAATTGATCCCAGTCACGTTCTTTGTTAAAATTAACAATAGCCTCTTTCGCCTTTTTCATAGATACCTCCTTAGTTCCTTTTTTTGCAATTAGCTAATTAAATTATACCATTTTATTCCAATAAAAACAAAGAGAACCGTTAAATTTGGTTCTCTTTTTGCTAAAATATGATTAATTTTGACGCACCCTTCAGTATTTTAAATATAAAAAGTTTTTATCTCACAACTTTTCTAGTTGTAGCCTCATTAGCCATTGCTAAACGTTCTAATTGCCGTTCATCAATCTTAATTACCTTCCCACCTTTAGGGTGAATTTCTGCTTCACCAAAAACAACCCAAATAATATCCATTGGTTCCTCTGGCATCCTGGCCATTCCATCAGTAAATATTATTTTATTTTCAACTCTTCTCGTAAACGCATTAGTGGCTGCCTCAAAATTAGTCCCACCACCACCTACAAATTTCATATTATTAATATCGTTTTCGTTCCTAATTTGCTGAAAACCATAAAACTCCGTGTCAAAACATCCTGCTTTAACTTTTGATGTTTGTAAAATATTTTTACACTCCCGTAAAAAGTTTTTCAGCAAAAGTGTATCAATTGATCCACTAGTATCTAGCAGTATTTCCGTTTCCGGCAAAGGAAATTCTTCCAAATAAGGTGTCACTACACCTTCCTCAATTCCAGCGTTTTGATATGACCAATCAACATCTACCTTTACTGCTTCCTTTAATAAATAGCGCCAAGGAATTAAAGCAGAAGCTGTTCCTATATCCTCGACACTCCTAATATCAGAATTAGTTGTATCACCATGCGCCGTAACTTGTCTTGCTAGAATTTCACGGAGCTCTTCTAATTGCTTTTTTTTAGCAATTCTATTTTCATTAAATGCCTTTTTTTCACCCATTTTAGAAATTTTTTTAATTTCCTCTTCTTTTTCTTTGGCTTCCTGTGATTGTTCTAAATTACTTTCGTTATTTTCTCCCTGGCTAGTCTTTTCTTCTTTTTTATCTTTTCCTCCAAACAGCTTATCCCAAAAACTTTTCTTTTCACTACCTTCATTAGAGGCTTGAGAATTTTCAGGATCTGACTGTTGATTACCAGAACCCTTTTTACTTTTTTCTACCGCTCCTTCCCAAAGACTATGCGTATCATGTCCAACATCCTCTTGTTCCATGCTGCTACTTGAATCTCCATTTTTTCCAGTTTCACTACCATTAGTTTTTGAAACCTCTTGACCATCTTCATTATTTTCATCATGATTATTCTCGGAATTTTCCTGACCAGAGTTCTGACTACTGTTACCATTCGAATTTGAGTATTCTGGGCCCTCGCCACTAGAATTATCATTATCTTTCGAACTATCTTTCAACAGTTTTTCATAAAGTTCTTCCGCATCATAACCTAAAGCCTCAGGAATATCCACGACACCTTTAGGTAAAGATAAGTTATCATTCTTTAAAAATGCATTAATAACACCATCAGTAGCCAAATTCCATATTTTTGAATTTTTGCCTTCGCTTCTTAAAATATGGTCAAACGCAATATGGCATACTTCGTGGGCTAAAATAAAAATTTGTTCTCTTTCATCTTTTGGTAATATAAAATTAGGATTATAATAAATTTTTTCACCATCAGTGGCAGCTGTATCAATGCTATAATCCTCAACCAAATCAGTATAAGCTAATATTGTCCCAAAAAAAGGGTATTTGACTAAAGTTTTACGTTTAATAGTATCTATATCCATATAATCACCTAAACAGAAACCACTAAAGAATAAATATCTTCAGCGATTTGATTACCCTCTTGTGCCGTCAGCACGATGATACAATTTTGTGGTAATTCAAATACTCCAATTTTTCGATATTTAAGAAGTTCGTAAAACTTCATTTGTTCATCTTTCGATAATGATGAAATATTTTCAATCACTAAAATATTCCTTCTTGCTGAAGCTTTAGACAAAACAGTTTGATACCATACTGGTGGCAAAAAATCAACCCCCTCATAATGACCATTCAATTCTAGAACATCACAATCAGCAGGAATATTAACTGACTCATCAATAAAAATATCAGCCGGAAAACTCTTTATTAAAACAGGGGCTACATTTGTTTTCAAATAAGTGTTTAACATATTAATCATTTCAACCTTACTCATTTGTTCTTACCTCCTCCAGATAATTCATAAGCTCTAATTTCAGCAATTGTTTCCATCCTCGTTTCATCGCCATGGGCCCATAAACTATCAAAAACTGCACCAAACTCCGGTCCAAGTTCTGTTACGAACTCCCTAACTTGTCCAAGATTTTCATCATCAACGAAAGATAATCCTAAAGTGGTAGCATATTTTTCTGCCGTGTTCATTTGAAAATCCCGTCCACTATAATTTCCTTCGATGACATCTTCAATGGTTATAACTTGCTGATTACAAAATTCACAAAAGTCTCTCGTTATTTCCTCACCTACTAACCCTCTAAGCATCTCTGGGTTATTTGTCATATAAAGCATTTTAGAGGCCATTTCCCACTTTCTAGGATCTGCATTAGGTCTATCACCTGTATACTCACTCCGAAGTGCCCTTTCTCCTCTATATGCAATAAACGCATATATTGATGGATGAATTTTATATTCAAAGTCTGGACTTTGATAATCCAATCTTTGATATTCCTCTTTAGGCGTTACAGCCCACTTTAACCAATCATTTACAGTTGTATTTATATAAACATGAGCAAAACGATTAAATAGTGGCTCAACCATTTCATTAGCAGCTAGTGAATCATCCATATCATTACCTGCTGCTACTATTCGACTGTTTTCTGGAAGTTTCCAAATACCATTAACCTCTCTATCCAAAATAATATTAAAAGCCATTCCTTGAATAGAATGAAGCGCGTTAGTCAACTCGTCAAAAAATACAACATGAATTTTATCCGGCTCCGCTTCACATTTTTCACATACCTTTTTATACCAAGCAGGCGGAATATCTATCATTTCGCCAGTGTTAGCATTATAAACACTCTTGCCATTAAGGGAATCAGGTGTGGCATTTCTCAAATATATAATTTCGCAATCAGGATCTAATTGTTTAACACGAGCACTCTTACCTTCGCTTGATTTCCCATGCAAAAAAACTGGAACATCGCTTTCCACTGCACCACGTATAATTTCTTCTTCGCTAACTTTTTCAAAGTTAAAACCATATGGATTTCTTCTCTTAGCCATCTCTACAGAAAACTCCGGAGTTTCCATTTTTGAATAATTAAAATCAGAAACAATATCCTTTGAAAAATGGTTATCAAGAAAAGCTTTGATATCAGTTTTATCAAAGTTACCCGTATAATTACTCATTCTATTAAATTGTACTCCTGCAAAAATAATGTTTTTTGAAAGAGCTATATCGGCCTTCTCATCTACCAACCATTTTATTGGTTCAACAGCTACCCAAACATCATCGCCATCACGATATTTATCACCTGTTGATAATTGAAATACGCCACCCTCAAAATAAGAGTTAGCTTTAACCTTTACATATTTTCTCCCGTTATATTCATATTCTAAATGTTCTTGCGGAGAAAACGGTTCAGAGTATTCATTATATTTTCTAGAATCCGTTGTATAACTTTTACCCGTTAAATTTAATTGTCCGAAACTTACTGCACGTTCTAACTCAGCAGCCAAATGACGGTCTACAGCTGTTTGTGGATACTCTCCATACTCTACCTCTAAAACGCCATTCCCTCTCACTCCGTTCGAGGAGATTGATTTGATTAATGAATACGGTAAAGCTGGGCGAGCGCCACCAGCGCGTCTGTCGGAGTATCTCCTATGGTTATAGCCAGTAGGAGCAACGACGCGCGCATCATTGTCACCATCACAAGTCTTAGTCCACCACCAACCAGTACGATTTGCTAAATTATTAAGTCTGTTGGCATGATAATCATCATTAACATAGCCTCCTAATAAAATTGAAAAATCTGTAATTGCACTTAAACTACCTAGTTTTTTAAATATATCTAATTTTTCTGTATTATTATCGCCAAAAATTTGGCCTGTTGTTAAAAAAGTAAAATCACTCATATAAATCACCGCCTAAAGTATAACAAAAAAATGTCGAAAATACAGAGATTAACGACATTTTCATTATGAGCCTTTACGGTTTAGCCTTTTGTTTTAAATCAAAACTTTCTTTTGTGTCCTTAATATGATTATAAAAAGCATTTTTTCTAATATAAACATATTCATCATCAACAATATCAAATTTGCGAAGCTTTTCTAAAACTTTTAAATGATGTTTCAAACGAATACGCGCTGATGTACGTAATTTCTTAACTACTTTACCACTAGTTGTTAAAATATGCCTAAAGCCTAAAAAATCAATGCCTATAGACGCCTTACCTACTTGTGTTTTATTGTTTAAAGACAAATTAAGTTCGGTGGCACAAACCTCTTCTATTCTTTTTTGACACTTTCGCAAAAAAGATTTATCCCGACTAAGCAGAATCATATCATCCATATATCTTATATAGGATTTCACCCTTAATTCTTCTTTAATTAACCTATCTATTCTATTTAAATATAATAATGCAAACCACTGACTAGATTGATTACCCAAGGGCAGTCCTACACCACTATCATTAGGTTGTTCTTTAATTAGTTTTTCAATAAACCACATTTCATCTTTTGAAAAACCGGTTTTCTTTAGTTGCTTAAATAGTATTCCATGATCTATACTAGGAAAATATTTACTAATATCACACTTTAAAAAATAAACTTCATTATCATTTTCTTTAGCATATTCCCTTTTCAAAAAAGTAGCAAGCCTCTTTTCCCCAAAAGAAGTACCTTTATTTTTTCGGCAAGCCGCATTATCATAAATCAGTCTTTTTTCTATTCTAGGTTTAATTGAATGTTCACAAAAACACCTAATAACAACTCTATCCTTATAAGGCAATGCTTCAATAAGGCGTTCCTTAGGCTCATATATTAAAAATCGGCGATATTTACCAATCTTATAAGTCTTATTTTTAATATCATTAATTATTTTATTTATGTTAACTGCTAAATTACTTTCAAACTGAATAACTTCACGTTTGTGCTGTTTAGCAAGACGACACTTCTTATGAGCTTCGTATAAATTTTCAAAGGTAAAAATTTTGTTTAAATCCATAGTATCCCCCTAATTAAAAAGAATACCCCCTATAACTTGCAAAGAATAGGTCAAACCCAACGTTGCTCATGTAGGTATTCTGATTCTTCCACCGCGCTGATTTCTTTTAGCGGTTAGAAAAGAGGAAAATTCCTTCACTTTACAGTACTGACATATTTTACTTAAAATACGTTTCACTCACTTGTTTTCTAGGTTTTATAAAACCTCTTCAAAAGTGAATCTGGGCGAGCGCCACCATTGCGTTTGTTGGATTATTTCCTATTGTTATATCCATTATTATCAACGACGCGCGCAAAAAACTAAAAGCGCTCTACGCAAAGCCCTAAAATTAATTCTCCCCTTAATTAAAAGTTTTTCAACTTAAAATCCTATTTTCGTTTTCGCCATCTTTCATCATCACTTTTCTTCCAAGCCGTAATTAAATTTATAGCTTCAGCGATTTGTGAAGAAATTTGTTTATATTGGCGCATCAAAATACAATTAAAACTTTCAGCCACCATAGAAATATAGCCGAGCATTTTTAATTTAATAATTGCTTCTTTTTGATACTCTTCTCTTTTTTGTTTACTCTCTAAACTGTCTATTCTAACAAAATTTGCTTGCAGTAATAATTCCAAAGTATCTAAACAATAATTTTGCATTCGATTCACAAATACCCCTCTATATTTGGCAGGCGATTTTTCGGTAACCGTAATAACATAAGCGCCTAATTTTTTAACCACTGTTACTACCATCATATCATTCGCACTCGCTGGTATTTTAGAAATTACTTTTAAATCATTGTCAACTTCTTCAGCCTTACTTTTTATTTTTGTACTATTAATCCTTTTATTATTAGCCTTTAAAATAGCCTTTTTAACAGACACTTGGTCTTCAACACTATTGACATTTTTAACTACTATTTCGATTTTCTTTGGTATTTTTAAATTACTATCTCTACTCACTTGTAGCATACTATCATCCACTCTTGTTTATTATTTCCATAAAATCCCATAAATTTGCTACTTATTTTAACATTATTTCAACAATAATACAAGAAAAATCCATAATTAATAATAATTAAATAACTACATATCGTAAAGCTCTAAAAATAACTTTTCTAAAACTCCATTGTCAAAAGTCCCCTTTTCTTTTTGACGATTGTAAAATTCATCAAATAACCCTTCAACCTTATATTCATTCTCATAAACCCAAGCCTTAATAACTGCATCTATCTTATCTAATTGATATGCGAATTTAGATAATGGAGTTTCGTTGCATTCCATTTCAAGCCACAACCCGTAATAATAGTTTGCAGTTTCTTCACTCAATACCGAAAGTAATTTTTTTCACTGCTTCTTTTTCAGCAACTTTCTTTTCTTTATAATCAGCATCAACATCAGCTATATCACCAATAACTGCCTCGCCAACATCATGAATAAATAACATTTCCATAAGTCGTTGTTCGTCAATATCTAAGTTTAATTCTTTAGATAAAATACTGCCTAACATTATCAACTACAATGTATGATCCGCTACTGATTCTAATCTTTGCGCTGGAACACTTCTCATCAACCAACCTGTTCTTATTATATCTTCAAGTTTAATATAATTTTTATAAAATTCTATGATATTTTTGTAGTCCGTCATTAACTTATCATCCTTATCTAGTTTATATCTTAGTAATTTTTACACTAGATATAACTAACATAAAAACACCTAAAGTAAATAATAATATTCCCAGCAAAGAATCTAATTTATTAGCAAAAAATCCAGTTAAAATACCGCCAACAATGCACATTGTTACATAAATTATTTTTTTACTTTGAAGTTTCATAATATCACCTAAATCAATTATACACTATTTCTAACAAAAAAACGAACTTATGAAAAATTCGCTTTATTTATCAATATGGGGCGCTGTGTGGGAATCGAACCCACGCATGATGGAACCACAATCCATTGTGTTAACCACTTCACCAACAACGCCATGTAACAGATAATATTTTATCAGTTATTTAACATTTTTACAAGGCTTTTTATTATAATTTCCTATATAAATGTAAAATTTAGTTAATAACCCATTCACATTATCCCAAATTTCATAACCTAAAATTGAGGAGGGTAATTAGATGAATAACTATTCAAATATGAATTATTTTATGCCAAGCGATTTTGCCTACTTAAATCAAATGCAAAGTATGCCTAATCAAAATCAATTTCAAAATGACCAAATGATGACTAATCAAATGCCAAACGCACAAATGCAACAAAGTCAAATGATGCCTAATCAGATGCCACAAGGGCAAATGCCTATGCCGAAGAAAAAACAAGACAATTTCAAAAAAGATCCAAAATTAATGAAAAAATTAGCAACTCAAGCTGGAGATAATATGAACTTCAACAAATGTAATTATAACCAACAAATAGATCCAAATAATGTATATGATGTTTATGGTGGATTTATTCGTGGTAATATGTTCCCAGATTTATATAACACTTACAAAATAGCTAAACCATTCGATATCGAACCAATGAATGAACAAGCAGAAATGTTAACTTATATTGATGCTTATAGCTTTGCTGCCCACGATTTAAATCTATATCTAGATAATAATCCAGAAGATAGAGACATGATCGAATTATTCAAAGAATACACCGATCAAACAAATAAAATTATGGCAGAATATGAAAAGAAATATGGTCCATTATTTGTGGACGCAAGTACAACATATCCATGGGCTTGGAACAACTCACCATGGCCTTGGGAAAATAAATAAGGAGGAAAATAATCATGTGGAAATACGAAAAAAAGTTACAATATCCAGTTAACATTAAGAAAAAAGACTTAAAAATGGCTAAATATATTTTAACACAATATGGTGGTCCAGCCGGAGAATTGGCTGCAGCATGGCAATATCTTGACCAAAGATACATCATGCCAGATGACCGTGGAAAAGCATTACTAACAGATATCGGTACTGAAGAACTTGCCCATGTTGAGATTATTTCAGCTATGCTATATCAATTAATGCAAGGTGCTACTACTGAAGAATTAAAAGCTGCCGGACTAGGCGAACAATACGCACAATTCGGTAGAGATTTATTCCCATCAGACTCATTCGGGAATCCATTTAACATGACTTATATTAAAGTTGCTGGTGACTATATTGCCGACTTAGAAAGTGATATGGGTGCAGAACAACGTGCACGTGCAACCTATGAACATTTAATGGACTTAACTGATGACCCAGATTTATTAGCGCCATTATCTTTCCTACGTGAAAGAGAAATAGTTCATTATCAAAGATTTAAAGAACTACGTAACTATTATTTAAAAAATAAAACGCAAAAATAAAAATACTTTTACAAGTATTTTTTTCGTGCAAATAATCATAATAAAAACAGGTGATTACTATGAAAAAACTTTTACTCGCGCTTGCTATTGTATTTATCTTAACTGGTTGTACCAACAAAGTGGAAATAGAAGGAAAAATAACTGAAATAAAATATAATGACACAACCATTTTAAAAGAAGACTATAACAAAATTACTAAACTATTAGATACTACGTTTACTTCTAATAATAAAATTGATAATTTAGATAATAAATTAACTATTAAAACTACAAAAAACGCTTATTACTACAGTGTATCTGATGATTATTTAGGCTATGAAGATAAATACGCAAAAAACAATAAAATTGGACCATATCTAAAAAAATTAGAAGCTAAATACAACGATACTGATTTTTATGATATTTCATACGAAAAAAACCAAGAACTAAATGATGATAACACTAATATTCTTCTCGATAAAACTTCTAATTTTATTATTATTAAACTAAACAAAGAAATTAAAAACTTTAAAATCAACGCTATTGAATTAAATGATAATGATAAATATCAAGATGTTGATTTGCTATACCATAAAGAAAAAATGGAAGAAGGAACTATTGTTATCAGAAAAAGTATTAACTATAGTAGCCCTGATATAAAAATATCATTTGAAAACGCTTATAACTACGAAATTTCTATTATCCCTTCCTTTGACAATAAAGGAGAAGTAAAATTTGAAACAACTTATAAAACAAAAGAAAACTCCTAATCTAAGTTAGGAGTTTTTATTAGTTAACTAATTAGTTATTTCTGTCTTCATATCTGTTGTTAAAAGATGCTTTGTCAGCTTTTCTTTTATCACGACATTCTTTACATCTAACAGGTTCGTTAGCGAAACCTTTTTCTTCGTAGAATTCTTGTTCACCAACAGTGAAAATAAATTCTTGACCACAATCTTTACAAATAATTGTCTTATCTTGCTTTTCCATTGAACTTTCCCTCCTTTTAAAATATTTGATTTAGAACTATTGACCTGACTTCTTATTTAATAAAAGGAAGGGACATAATAATTTTTAAACCAGATATAATATAACATATATTTAAATAATATGCAAATAGATAAGAAAAGTTCCTAAAATATTTACACTTTTTAACTTTTAAAACTAATAATCTTTAAAAAAAGCTACACAAATAGTAGCTTAATAATAAACAATGGTAAGAAAATTGAAAAATCACTAATTTTTCTTATTGTCGTATTTTTTACGGTCGTTAGCATTTAATATTTTCTTACGTAAACGATAGTTAAACGGTGTAACTTCAACTAATTCGTCTTCATTAATATAATCTAAGCAAACTTCCAAGCTCATTTCACGAGGACGTTTTAAAACCACCGTGTTATCCTTACCAGCTGAACGTGTATTAGTTAAATTCTTACCCTTAACAACATTAACTGCTAAATCATTATCGTGATTATTTTCACCAACAATCATACCTTCATAAACTTCAGTACCTGGACCAATAAACATAATTCCGCGATCTTCTAAAGCGCCTAAAGAATAAGCAGTTGCTTTCCCATTTTCCATTGATACAAGAACACCGTTTTTTCTTTGACCAACAGCAGTTGATACCATTGGTAAATATTCTTTAAACGTATGATTAATCATTCCATATCCTTTAGTCAATGTCATAAACTCTGTCATAAATCCAATAAGACCACGAGATGGAATTGTATAGTTTAAGCGAACTTGTCTTTCACGATTTTCCATATTTTCCATCGTACCACCGCGAGCGCCTAATAATTCAATAACATTTCCTACATATTCTTCAGGAACATCAATTTGAACATCTTCAAATGGTTCACAAAGTTTTCCATCAATCTCTTTTGTAATAATTTGTGGTTTAGAAACTTGTAATTCATACCCTTCACGGCGCATATTTTCAATTAAAATAGATAAATGTAATTCTCCACGACCAGAAACCATCCATGATTCTGAATCAACTTGTTCAAATTTTAAAGAAACATCTTTTTCAGTTTCCTTCATTAATCTTTCTTCTATCTTGCGAGCAGTTAAAAACTTCCCTTCACGACCATTAAATGGGCTGGTATTAACCCCAAAAGTCATCTGTAAAGTTGGCTCATCAATACGTAAATGAGGTAAAGCTTCTTCCTTTCCAACTTCACAAACTGTCTCACCAACAGAAATATCTGGAAGACCTGCAATAGCTACAATATCTCCAGCATGCGCTTCTGAAATTTCTAGCTTTTGTAACCCTAAATAACCAAATATTTTCTGAACTCTAAATTGTTTAATACTTCCATCAAGTCTCACACAAGAAGCCATGCTATTAAGTTTTAAAGTTCCGCGTTTAATTAAACCTACACCGATACGCCCAACAAAGTCATTATAATCTAATAATGCTGGTTGAAATTGTAATGATCCCTCCGGATCAACATCTGGCTCTGGAATATGTTCAATAACCGCATCTAAAATTGGATCCATTGTTGGTTTTTGTGTACTTACATCTGGATCTAAAGAAGACGTTCCTGATAAACCTGAAGCATAAATAACTGGAAAATCAAGTTGTTCAATACTCGCACCAAGCTCAATAAATAAATCTAAAACTTCATCCACTACTTCTTTAGGACGCGCTGAATCCTTATCAACCTTATTAACAACAACGATAGGTGTTACCCCAGCTTCTAATGCCTTCTTAAGGACAAAGCGTGTTTGTGGCATTGTTCCCTCATATGAATCAACTACTAATAATACCCCGTCAACCATATTCATAATACGCTCAACTTCCCCACCAAAATCGGCATGGCCTGGAGTATCTAAAATATTAATACGATATCCCTTATAATCAATAGCCGTTGTTTTAGCTAAAATAGTAATTCCACGTTCTCTTTCAATCGCGTTAGAATCCATAACACAGTTAACAACCTCTTCATTTTCTCTAAATGTTCCCGACATTTGTAATAATTTATCCACAAGGGTTGTTTTCCCGTGATCTACGTGAGCAATAATTGCTATATTTCTTTTGTTCATAAAAAAACCTCTCTCTCTGGCGCTAGGAATAATTATATCACTTCCAAGGCAAATTGTAAATAAAAGTAAAGGATAACACCAAAATAACATAATAAAAATCATCATACTAATCAAATTTATTAGTTTATTAAAAGCATTATTTAAGTATACTCAAAATAATAACCAAAAATTCTTTTAATTTAACTAAAAAAGAGGACTATCTTCCTCTTCCTACTTTTTTCCCATTAGCAATAGCCTCGGGGCTATCATTTTCAAGCATTAATACAAATTCATTTTGTTTTTCAAAATCTAACTTACTAAAAGTCTCCAAAAAGTTTCCTATCGGTTTTTCAATATCTCGGCTTGTTTTCTGAAGATAAATATAATTTTGAACTTTCAATAAATCTTCCATAGTTAACCCTACCACTTCTTCTTGAACCATAGTCAATAATCGTTGATATTCATCATCATTAGAACTTCTATCATCATCCTGAAACTCCACTGATAAAGATTCCTTAATATCTGGTTCGATACATTTTTCTTCAGGCTCCACAAAAGAAATTGCTACTTGCGGAGTTAAAGATGGCGTTCCCGATTGTTTATTTGCGCTAACTTCTTGTAATATTTGCTCATGAACTTCTTCGCTTGTTAAATTTCCGTTATCCTGATAATTAGGATCAAACAATAAGTCTTCCCATAGTTTCTTTTCCAAGCTAGAAATTTTTCCTGAAAAATATTTTCTTCTTATATCATGCAAATCCTTGCCAATTGGGTAAGAGCCTTTTACCCCATTGTTAAGTGGAAAATAATACATTCTATCATAAGGAACATTCACAGTCCCGTTTTTCTTATAATATGCCATTACCGATAAATACCTACTAACAAAATCAGAGCCTAACTTAGATTTGTCATCATCACTTAAATCAAAATATAAAGAAGGTAGATGCTTGTTATTAGCTCCAGTTTCAAAACTTATTCGGTCATCATCAGTCCCTGAACCTTCACTTGAAGCAATCGCTTCAGTCAACCTCGCATCACCATTTAAAGAATCTTCAGCTGAGGCTGACCCACTAAAAGATTTTTCTTCGATTTTAGAAGTATTTTGTTTTTCGATGGATAAATCCAATATTTCCACATTATCTGGCTTAGGAAAATCTAAAACTTCCCGCTTACCACCTATAGAACTTTTATCCTGTACAACCCTATCTTTCCTACTTGGTGATAAAATATCCATCATCTGTTTAAAATCATCTTCACCTTTTTGGATTATCTCATAAGAACTATTTGGATCTTCTAGCAATTCTCTTATTCTTTGTGCTTCATCAAAAGATGCTGCATATCGTTTAGATAACAATTGATTTATTCCTTTAGACCAAGAATCTTTTTTCTGCATTATTGCAACAACATATAAACCATCATTATAAGTTGGTAATGTCATAATTCTCGCTTGTCTTGTTCCCGTCAAACTTCTATACTCCAGTATTCCTTTATAATTATGATTAGAAAGTTTTCTACATCTTTCAGGGTCATTATCATAACAGCCCTTCATTATATCAATAAACAATTTCCTATACTCACTATAAACTTCCCTTGGAATAGATTTTAAATCGCGATAACAAATAGGAGATAAAACAATGGCGCGTCCTCCTTCCAAATCATTAGAAGTAGATTTTTCAGTAAAACCTTGGACAACACTAGTACAAAGGCTAATTACGCTTTGAATATTTTTATATTCTTCAAAACTCGTAATATCATCAGATGCATATTGTTCATTCAAAAGATCTCCCATTAACCGCTGTTCGTTTTTTAAATATTCTATAATGCTATTTAATTTTGACTGTATATCAATAACCCCACTATCAGATAAAATATTTAAAATTTCCTCTTCCGATTTAGCTTGGGAAATAAGATTAGCATAAGCTATAACCTCAGCTTCAGTCATATTCCTCACCTCTACTTATGCTTAGTATACCCCCCCCCCCCCCCTATTGTCAATAATTTAGCGCCCAATAATCAACATTTAATATTATATTTATTTTGAAATGTGCAAAAAAAAGGCTTTATTAATAAAGCCTAATAACCTGTAATTTCTTTTAATTTGTAACTAGCAATATTCTTCGTATCATCTAAGCAAGATGCTTTAAACTTCCAACGACCATTTGCTTCAAGACCACTTGCATTATCAACACAAGTGCCTAAAGTATTGCCTTCACTATCATATGAAGTAAATTCAATTTGTACATAATTATATTCTTTGTCAGAATCATTTTTTACATATCCCTCAATATAATAGAAAGCTCCATACTCATCCAAACTTCCAGAATGACCATCTTCTAAAGTTAATTTTTCTTTTTTCTCAGTTGTTGTTCCAGTTTTTGGTTCTTCTTTTTTATCCTTAGATTCAGATTCCCCTCCACCAACTATCGCACCAACAACGCCTAAAATCAATATTACAATAATAACAATTAACCAAATAGGCATTCCTTGCTTCTTTCCACAGTTTGGACATTTCTTAGCTTTACTGTCTATCTCACTTTGACAGCTTTTACATTTTTTCATCTTTCTACCTCCTTTATTCAATCTTATCATACTTTCTCCAAAAAGTCACCTATTATGTGACTTTTTGTTCAACTCATCTATTATACAATGGATATGAGGTAGGCGATGTCCCATGAACAACAATAATATTTATGATACAATTGGTAAGAATATTAAAAAATACCGTAAAGCAAACAACTTGACACAAGAACAATTAGCTAGTCGCGCTAATTTATCCTATGGCTTTATCAAAAATCTCGAAGCCAAAAGTGTTCATGCAACCATCTCCATTGAAACATTAGCTCTCTTAGCCGACTGCCTTGGTGTAAAGTTATCCGACCTTTTAGAAGAAAGCAATTAGCTTTCTTTTTATAAATATAAATTATTGTGTGCTATAATATTAATAACAAAAGAGGTGATAATATGTCTAAAATACTATTAGTAGAAGACAATGAATCCATCATTAAAGGCTTAAAATATTCACTAATCACTGAAGGTTTTACCGTAGATACTGCCAGCAACATTACTGTTGCCAAATCAAAACTAAAAAACGCTGACATCGTTATTCTTGATATCACTTTACCAGATGGAAACGGCTTTGAATTTTGCAAATACATAAAAAACCAAATAGATATCCCAGTTATCTTTTTAACCGCAAAAGATGAGGAAGAAGACGTTGTTAAAGGTTTGGAACTAGGCGCTGATGACTACGTAATTAAACCCTTTAGAACTAAAGAGCTCATTTCCAGAATAAACCGCACCTTAAAGAGTTATAAAAAAGAAAATAAAAATATTATAAAATGCCAAAACATTACCATTGATATAAATAGTAACCGTGTTTTCAAAAACCAAAATGAAATTATTCTTACAAGTCTTGAATATAAAATTCTTTTAATGCTTTTCACCAATATCGATAAAGTTGTTACTAGAGAAGACATTTTAAGTCAAATTTGGGATATGTCTGGCAAATTTGTCAATGACAATACCTTAACCGTTTATATCAAAAGAATTAGAACAAAGCTAGATAGTGATATTATTAAAACCATTAAATCTATAGGATACCGAGTTGATAGTCAATGAAAGTAATGAAAAAAGATAAAATAAATTTTCTAATTTTTATAGCTATTATTATTATCATTTTAAGTTCTATAATATTTTCAATCATAAGTACAATCCAATATAATAACTATAAAAAAGACATTAACGTCGCTTTTGAAAACATTATCCAGACAATAAAAAAAGACTACCCTAATATCAAAGAAGAAGACCTCATCGCAATTTTTAACAATCCAAATTTAAAATCTAATACTGATATTCTTAGTAAATATGGTGTTGATCAAAACTACAGCGTTTTAACTAAATTAGATAATACTATGCATCAAAATTTAATCATAAATACTATTATCATAATTTTATTTGGTATTATTCTCTTAACAATTTTCATTGTTTATCTTCTTTATCGCGATCGTAAAATAAAAGAAATAAACAATTATATTTCAGCTATTAATCGTAAAGACTATACTTTAAAAATTAAAGATAATGAAGAAGGCGAACTGAGCAACTTAAAAAATGAACTTTATAAAATAACTGTTATGCTAAAGGAAGAGGCCAATAATTCAACTAATGAAAAAATTATGATCTCTGATGCCGTATCTAATATATCACATCAATTAAAAACTCCTTTAACCTCTATGAGCATCATGATTGATAATATTCAAAACGATAGTACAATGTCTGAAGCAACTAGAAAAGACTTTCTTAAAGAAATATCCAAGCAAATAGAATGGATTAACTTTTTAGTTATATCATTATTAAAGCTTGCAAGATTTGACGCCGGTGTTATTAATCTTCGAAAAGATAAAATCAACGTTAAAGATCTATTAAATAAAGTTAAGGATAATCTAGATATCACTGCTGAACTTCAAGAAGTTGAAATATCCATTGATAAGGATAATGATGTTTTCTTTATTGGCGATTTTAACTGGCAAGTAGAAGCCTTGACAAATATAGTAAAAAACAGTTTAGAACATAGCACCACAAATCAAAAAGTAAACATCGATTATGAAGATAATAATTTCTATACTAAAATAACCATTAAAGATAACGGTAAAGGTATGAATAAATCTGATTTAAAAAACATTTTTAAACGATTTTACAAAGGTCAAAACGCCAGTGAAACCAGCATTGGCATCGGTCTATCACTAGCTAAAACCATTATTGAAAAAGGTGACGGTTATATAACCTGTGAATCAAAAGAAAACAAAGGAACTACATTCACCATTAAATATATGAAAAACCAGAAATAACAAGAAGTAAACATGCAAGTTTACTTTTTTATAACTAGTCACTTAAAAGTCATTTTAACTTTGTATACTTAACTTGAAAGGAAACGATAATATGGAAATATTAAAAGTAGAAAATTTAACCAAAACATATGGAAAAGGTGAAAATCAAATTCACGCTGTTAACAATATATCATTTAAAGCTGAAAAAGGAGAATTTATTGCCGTAATAGGCTCATCAGGTAGTGGAAAGAGTACCCTTCTTCATCTTCTTGGCGGAGTCGATCGTCCAACAAGTGGAAAAGTATACATAGATGGTGAAGACATTTATTCTTTAAACAATGATAACTTAGCCATCTTCAGAAGACGTCAAATTGGTCTTATTTATCAATTTTATAACCTTATACCAATATTAAACGTTACCGAAAACATTTGTTTACCTTGTGAATTAGATGGGAAAGAAGTACCCAAAACCCGTCTAGATGAAGTTGTTAAAACTCTAGGTCTTGAAAACAGAAAAAATCACTTGCCTAACGAATTATCCGGTGGCCAACAACAAAGAGTTTCAATTGGAAGAGCAATCATTAATAATCCTGCAATCATTCTTGCTGACGAGCCAACTGGTAACCTCGATTCAAAAGCTAGTGAAGAAATAATATCGTTATTAAAGCTCTCTAATAAAAAGTTTAATCAAACCGTTATCATTATCACTCACGATATTGAAATAGCTAAAGAAGCTGATCGTATCATAACTATTGAAGACGGTAAAATTATTAAAGATGAGAGGAATTAGTCATGAACATCTTAAATAAGCTAACTATCAAAAACCTTAAACTAAATAAAAAGAGAACTATCGTAACGATAATTGGAATTATGCTTTCAACCGCTCTAATTTGTGCAGTTGCTGGTATGGTTACAAGTTTTCAAAAAACTTTAGCTGAACACGCTAGACAATCTGATGGAAACTATCATATAACCTTTAATAACGTTCCAAAAGAAGAAACTAAATATATAACACAAAATAAAAAAACAGCCTCTTCATTTATAAGCGCTGAAATTGGATATGCTAAATTAAACATCAAAGAAAATAATGGTAAACCATATCTATATATCATGGCCTATGATCAAGATGCATTAGATAATAGTGCCATTAATTTAACAAAAGGCAGAATGCCAAAAAATGAAAATGAAATTGTTATTCCTAGATCTGTTATTTATAATGAAATCTTAAATGTGAAGATAGGTCAAAAAATTAAATTAGAAGTTGGAAGCCGTGAAAAAGATGGAAAAATTCTTACCCAAGAAAATAATCCATTTAACGAAAATGGCGAACTAATAAAAGAAAACCTTATAAACACTAAAACAAAAGAATATACCATTGTTGGTATAATTGATAGAATTCCTAGCGAAAAATATTCTGACGCTGGATATACTAGTATTACTTATCTAGAAACAGATAAAGAAAAATTAAACGTGTCTGTTCTTTGTAAAAATCCAAGAGAATACAAAAACATGATCAAAGAAATCTCCGGTGACATCAAAAAAGTTGACAAAGTTAAATACGAATACTCTACAAACTCTGAACTATTAAGATGGGAAGGGGCCAGCTTTAGCGATAGTACTATTTCCTTTATATATGGTTTATCAGCTATTATCATTTCCATCATTGTAGTTTCCAGTATCTTTGTTATCAAAAATAGCTTCAGTATTTCAATAACCGAAAGAACTAAACAATATGGCATGTTTGCCAGTGTTGGTGCTACCAGTAAACAAATAAAGCGAAACGTTCTATTTGAAGGATTTATCCTAGGCATAATTGGAATTCCTCTAGGTATTTTATTAGGAATAGTGGCAATTGCCATCGTCCTTTGGATTATTAACATGATTGTGGCTGACTATTTAAACGGTATAACTTTTATTTATTCAGTACCTCTAGTTCCAATTTTAATTTCAATAATTATTGCTAGTCTGACTATTTTCCTATCTAGCATAATTCCAGCTAGAAAAGCCGCTAAAATATCACCAATTGATGCCATTAGAAGTTCAAATGATATCAAAATAAAATCTAAAAAATTAAAAACTCCTAAATGGTTCAAAAAAATCTTTAAAATCGGTGGCGAAATTTCATACAAAAACCTAAAAAGAAACAAAAAGAAATATCGCACAACTGTTATTTCTATTGTCATTAGCGTCTCTATTTTTATTGCTTTAGCTTCATTTATTCAATACGGATTTAAGCTAACTGGCGTATACTATAAAAATCTTGACTATAATTTCGTTGTCTATGAAGAAGGACAATCGACTAATGATGAAACATACAAAAATTTAAAAGCTATAAAAGATTTAGAAAGCGTTGATAAATACTCTTTAATTAAAAGTAACAGCGCCATTATCTCCACTAAATATCTTACCGATGGATTTCTCGCTAACCACCAAGGAGAAAATATAGAAAATGAAAAATATATAAGCATTATGTCTGTGGAGAGTAACGTATATAACGATTATCTAAAAAAACTCGGACTTGATAATAAAAATCTTGAAAACAAAGGTATCTTGTTTGATACTTACATGGAATATACTAATGAAAAATATGTTGAATCTTCAGCTACTAAAATAAATGAAGGCGATACAATAAACATAAAAATATCAGAAAAAAATACACCTGATAAAAACTATAATCTAGAAATCATAAAGAAAACTAACAAACGCATGATTGGTCTTGAAAATATTGGTACCCCTACTATTGTCGTTGATAATAAAACTTTTGAAAAAATATTCGATGAATATTTTATTAACGAAATAACCCTATATAGTAATGATACTGAAAAATTAGCAGCAACTTTAAAAGAATTAGCTAAAAATAATGAAAGCTATAAAAATACTGCCTATATAAATATTGAAGAAGAACAAAAAGCCCAAAGTGCGATGATATTAGTTGTTTCTATCTTTCTTTATAGTTTTATAACTGTAATTACATTAATTGGTGTCACTAATATCTTTAATACCATTACAACTAATATGATTCTAAGAAGCAAAGAATTTGCTATGTTAAAATCAGTTGGTATGACTAAAAAAGAATTTAATAGTATGATAAGATTAGAAAGTATTCTATATGGACTAAAATCATTATTAATTGGCATTCCAATCGGTATTATTCTCTCTTACATAATATATACTGTCTTCAAAAATTCAATTGAAGTTCCCTACGTGCTACCATGGAGTGCTATTATAATTTCTACCGTTTTTGTTCTTTTAATTATTAGTATTACTATGAAATATTCTGTTAACAAAATTAACAAACAAAATATTATCGAAACCATTAGAAATGACAACATATAAAGTTGTCTTTTTTAATATTAACTAGGATTTTATCATATTTTTTTGTATAATAGTATAGTGAGGTAAAAATATGAAAACAAGCAAAATAATTATCAGCATAGCTATCTGCTTTTTAACTAGTATCAGTCTTGTAAACGCTCAAGATCAGGAAATAAAATTAAGTAAATGTGTCGACGGCGATACCGCAACTTTTACTGTAGATAACAAAGAAACTAAAGTTAGATTTCTAGCCATTGATACCCCTGAAACCAAACATCCAACTAAAGGTGAAGAACCATTTGGTAAAGAAGCCAGCAATTACACATGTAATGAATTAAAAAAAGCCAAAAAGATTAAACTAGAATATGATCCAAACAGTGATAAAACTGATAAATATGATCGCACTTTAGCCTGGGTTTTTGTCGATGGCGAACTTTTACAAGGAAAACTAATTGAAAATGGTCTTGCCAAAGTTGCTTATTTATATGACGATTATAAATATACCCCTGATCTTCAACAATTAGAAAAACAAGCAAAAAAAGATAAGATAGGAATATGGGGAGAATATAAAGAAGACTATACCGAATATTATATTGCCGGCGCCCTATTAATACTTATAATTATTCTTTGTATCTTCAGCAAAAAATATCGCAAAAAAACTATTAATAAAACTAAAAGAAAATTAAACAATAGAATTAATAAAGAAATAGATAAACTCTTAAAATAAAGAGTTTATTTTATTGACTAAAATTTAAAACAAGAGTATTATGAAAAAGGTGATAAAATATGGAATTTATTATGTTATTCATAAGTTTAATAATTATCTTAATTGCAGCTGAATTATTTGTAAACGCTATTGAATGGTTAGGTAAACTATTAAAGCTATCAGAAGGGGCTGTTGGATCGGTTTTAGCCGCCATTGGTACCGCTCTACCAGAAACCCTAATCCCAATCATCGCACTATTATCAGGTAATAGTGAACACGCAAGTGAAATTGGAATTGGAGCAATCTTAGGTGCACCACTTATGCTTTCAACCTTAACTATGTTCGTAACAGGATGCGCTGTTATTGCCTTTAAGAAAAAAAGAAAACATCACGATAAAGTAATGGTTAATACCGAAAATATCTCACATGACTTAAAATTTTTCATTTTTGCCTTTCTTATAGCCCTAGGTTGTGGACTATTACCAGAGACTCTTAAAAGTCTTAAAATTTTCTTAGCGTTCGTTTTATTTTTAAGCTACTTTGTATATATTTTAAAATTAGTTAAAGAAACTAGAGAAGAAGATAGTGACTTGCCAGATTTATATTTTTCTTTCCACAGTAAAAAAGTAATGAAACATAAAAATGTCATTATCCTTGTTGTCATTCAAGCAGTCCTTGCTCTAACTCTAATTATTATCGGAGCAGAAAAATTTGTTGATTCAATTAGTTATATTTCAGCACTTTTACACATTCCAGCATTTGTCCTTGCTATTATCATAACACCTATTGCTACCGAACTTCCAGAAAAATTTAATAGCGTTATTTGGATATCTAGAGAAAAAGATACCCTTGCTTTAGGAAATATAACTGGGGCCATGATGTTTCAAGCTTCTATTCTTCCTGGTATTGGTATCCTGCTAACTGACTGGTCATTAACTAGCGCTGGAACTATTCTTTCATCTATTATTGCAATAACATCAGCTAGTTTGCTACTTTTTGAATTAAAAGCTAAAGGCCATATGACTGTAAAAATGCTACTTACTTGCGGTGCCTTCTACCTTTTATTCTTAGTTCTAGTTTTTACTGGTATTATTCGTTAAAAAAGTACTTCAAACTTGAAGTACTTTTTAACTACTAAAATAGTTTTTTAAAATATAATCCATTGTAATCTTTACGTCAGGAAATATCGGTAAATTTTCAAGTTCGTTTCTTGAAAACCATCCAATTCCCGTACTTTCATCACTTACAATTAAATCGGCATCACCATTATTTGGAATAGCTGCATAAATAATATCAAAGTGCTTATCACCATTATCTTTGCGGTTGCATTGAATTCCAAGCGGCCTAATCATATCATCTTCCCTTGGAAAGCGTTCACCAATTAATTTAATTCTGATTCCTGTTTCTTCAAAAACTTCACGAGCAGCTGCTTCTTCTGGAGTCTCATCATCTTCGATATGCCCTCCAGGTTGTACCCATTTATCAAATAAGTGATGCTTCACTAATAATATTTTTTTATTCTTTGGATTAATTACAAATGCTGATGCACAAAAATGTCTTGCCATATCTATCACCAACATTTAGTATAACAAATAACTAATATTGTTGTCTATTCTAAAACATCTTCTATTTCTTGGTTGACATTTTTTTCGTAAACTACTAATTTCTGGTTATCATCCAAAGTAGCGAGCAATACATTATCAATTTTCTTACCTTGAACTTTTAATTCATGTAAAACCCAATTCTCATCAATATGCATATTATTTATTGCATCCTGCATTAATTTCCCATCGATAATTACGTTCGCACATAACCCAGCCCTTTGACCTTTAATATTTAAGTCTTTTAAAGTTGGCTGTCTATATTCACTTTTAGGTAAAATACTAATTTTACCATTGGCTTCCATGACTGCATAAGCAATTTCGCTAATGTCAAAATATCCATTACCACGACATTCTTCAAGCATATCATTAACATCAAATTTCACTTTTTTTAAACCCTTCATCAACATTTTACCATCTTGAATTAATAAAGTTGGTCTTCCCATGAAAAAACGTCTTAAATGAATACTCTTCATCGTCAGCAAAGAGACTATATAAGCCACTAACCCAAAGACTAAAACCGCCACCGTTCCATTCATATACTGTGAATCAACATTGATTGTCATTTCTGCCGCAAAGTTACCAATTGATATTCCAATTACATAATCGAATAAACTAAGCTGTGACACTTGTTTTTTTCCAAGTAGCTTAGTTACTAAAAATAGAGTAAATAAAGAAACTATCGCTCTTATTACCACATCGCCAACTTCTATCCAGTTTGTTTCCATAAAATCACCATTTTTATTATGAATTAAATAAAAAAAATTATGCATACCGCATAATTACTTTTTTGATCCTTTTTTTAATTTTTTTTCTAAATCTTCATGGTTAAATACAACATCCGTTTTTAAAACCAAAAGCATTACTATAATTACTAAAATTGTATATATAATATAACCAAGGGTTCTATCTTGTAGCACATATACAATTGACGCAATCGCAAATAAGCCTTGAATACCATAAATTATTAATACTGATGTTCTATAAGAAAAATGCATATTTAATATTTGATGATGAATATGTGATTTGTCGGGAGTTGAAATACTCTCGCCCTTTAACTTTCTTCTTAAAATAGCAAAGAAAGTATCCAAAATTGGAATTGCCAAAATAAGAAGAGGAATTATTAATGAAGTTAATGTTACATTTTTAAATCCTAATAAAGAAATAACTGCAATCATAAATCCCATAAACATAGAGCCTGAATCACCAGCAAATATTGTCGCCGGATGAAAATTATGAACTAAAAACCCTAATACTGCTCCAAACATTATAAATGTTAATGTAACATCTAGTCCCATGCTTCCCATAATAGCCGCAATAATACCGATTGTTAAAAAGTAAATCGCACTAATTCCTCCAGATAAACCATCTAAGCCATCGATCAAATTAACACAGTTAATACAAGCTACTATAAAGAAAATTGTTATTGGATAAGCAAGTATTCCAAAGTCGACATAAAATCCGAAAGCGCTTAAATCTTGTAATAGTATTCCACCATAAAATGTTATTACAGCCGCTGCCATCACTTGACCAGCAAATTTAACTGAAGCCTTTATTGAATGAATATCGTCAATTATTCCCGTAAGTACAATTATAAAACTACCAATTAAAATTGAATTCATCGTCCCACTAGGCTCACCAAAAATCATATAGCTAAACAAAAAGCCCAAAAACATTGCCAACCCGCCAAGTTTTGGTGTTGTTTTTTTATGAATGTGTCTATGTCCTTCTTCAGATCTTGGTATATCTAGTGCTCCGATATGAAAAGCCAACTTTTTTACAAAAGGCATTGCAAAAGCTACAAATAAAAATGTTGTTATAATCATTAGAAAGATTCTTGTAATTGCTTCTTCCCCCATGAAACTCACCTCTGTTATTAATTTTACCATATTTCACAAAATAAATCTATTTATGACAAAATTTTCAAAATTTTATTTAAAAAAAGAGCTCTCGCTCTAATTTTCATAAAATGCTTTATAAAATTGATAGGCATTATAAATATCAAATTTATTAGTAACTTCATAAGGAGCATGCATTGATAAAACTGGAACGCCACAATCGATAACATCGATTCCTTTATTTGCCAAAATATAAGCAATCGTTCCACCGCCACCTTCATCAACTTTTCCCATATCAGACATTTGATAAAGTAAATTATTACTTTCCAAAATGTTCCTAACATAAGCAACAAATTCAGCATTTGCATCACTAGCACCACTCTTACCACGAGCGCCCGTATATTTAGCTAATGCAATACCCTTACCCAAATAAGCTGCATTTTTCTTTTCATCAACAGAAGCATATGTTGGATCACTACCAGAAGTAACATCGGCGGAAAGCATCTTTGAATTACTCAAAGTTTTATCCAAAGTATTATAACCGTTTTGACCAGATTTATTTAAAAGCTCAGCCACAAATACCTCAAAAATATGTGATTCCATTCCAGTATTACCCATACTTCCAACTTCTTCTTTATCAGATAAAATCATAACTGCTGTTTTCTTGACCTCTTTTATTGTAGACAGGGCTCTTAAAGCAGTGTAAGCACAAGATCTATCGTCTTGTCCATATGATGCAATCATGCTGCTGTCAAAGCCTAAACTGCGCGCTCTAAATGCTGGAACTATTTCTAATTCAGCGCTTATAAAATCTTTTTCTACAATTCCATATTTCATATTTAAAATGTTTAAAATATTCAATTTGATCTTTTCAGACACTTTTTCATCGTCATAAGGAATACTGCCAATTAGTAAATTTAAATCTTCACCTGCAATCCCATTAGCTAAACTTTTCTTTTGTTGTTCTCCTGCTAAATGTGGAAGTAAATCAGTAATTGTAAATATTGGATCACTTTCATCTTCACCAATATTAATATTTATAACTTCCCCGCCCGGCTTAGCAATCACCCCATGAATAGCCAAAGGAATTGTTGTCCATTGATATTTCTTTATTCCACCATAATAGTGAGTTTTAAATAAAGCAAAACCACCGTCCTCATATAATGGATTAGGTTTCAAATCTAACCTTGGAGAATCAATATGCGCCCCAATAAAATTAAGACCCTCTTCCAATAGTGAAGAACCAATTACGGCTGCATAAACAGCCTTTTTATGATTAATAAAATAAACTTTATCACCTGGAACTAAATCAGTTTTATTTTCAATATTCACAAAACCATTTTGTTTTAAATAATCCTCAGCAAAAGAAGCACATTCTCTTTCTGTTTTACATGAATTTAAAAATTTAAGATATTCATCACTAAAACTAAATATAGTTTGTTTTTCTTCTTCAGTAATTACTGCAAAACCACTTTTATTTTTATTAAATAGTTTTTCCTTTAATTCTTCGCCTTTTGTTTTTTCCATTTTATTCTCTCCATTCTGGTAATATCATACCCTTTTTTTAATAATTTAAACTATTGTTATTATCAATCAAGTTAATATTATCTAAAAGAACACCCGTACCTTCCACTACACAAGTAAGTGGACTTTCTGCTACAAAAACAGGAACTTTAAGTTCATGTGCCAATAACTGATCAAAGCCATTTAATAAAGCTCCTCCACCAGTTACGACAATTCCCTTATCAACAATATCAGCAGATAACTCTGGAGGAGTTTGTTCCAAAACCGCTTTCGCTGTATTTATTATTGTATAAACACTTTCGCGTAAAGCTTCTTCAACTTCGTCAGAAGTAACAGTTACTGTATGTGGTAAACCAGTAACTAAATCACGCCCTCTAACTTCCATTTTTTCATTCAGTGAACCTGGAAAAACAGTACCGATTGTAAATTTAATATCCTCGGACGTTCTATCGCCAATTAATAATTTATATTTATCTTTAATGTATTTCATAATATCACTATCGAAAACGTTTCCCGCAATTTTAATTGATGAAGAAGTAACAATTCCACCTAAAGATAAAATAGCAATATCTGTAGTACCACCACCGATATCAATTACCATATTTCCACTTGGCTTAGAAATATCCATGCCTGCTCCAATAGCTGCAACTTTTGGTTCTTCCTCAATAAACACTTTACGAGCCCCAGTTCTTTCGGCAGCTTCCTTTATAGCGTTTTTTTCAACTTGAGTAATATTTGATGGACAGCAAATTAAAATTCTTGGACGAGCAAAAAAACTACGACCATTAACTTTTCTGATAAAATGATTAAGCATTATTTCTGTAATTTCAAAATCAGCAATTACACCATCTTTCATTGGTCTAATTGCTTTTACTTTACCTGGAGTTCTTCCAAGCATTTCCCTTGCCTCTGTTCCTACTGCAAGAGGTCTTTTTGTATCCGCATCAATAGCCACAACACTTGGTTCATTTAAAACAATCCCTTGGCCTTTAATATAAATTAATACGTTTGCTGTTCCTAAATCTATTCCAATATCTTTCGAAAACATTCTATCACCTTTTTCTACCCTAATATTATACCACAGGATACTAGGTTTTAATAGGCTAATTGGCTAAATTTAAGTACTTTTTTTTTGTCGATTCTCCGCCTTTAATATGTCTAATATCCATATGATATTTTAAAATTTTTTGTGTTTTTTCATATAAAGTTTTATCAATGATTTTAAGTCTATCTTTTAAATCTTTATGAACAGTACTTTTTGAAACCTTAAAAACCTTGGCAATTTCCCTTAAAGTTTTTTCAGTTTCCACCATATATTCTGCTTCATCGATAACCCTTTTAACAATGTCATTACCCAAACATATCGCCCCTTTATTAAATTATATAAATAGGCAATTTTTTTAGACCAAACAAAACACTTTTCTTTTAAATAATTAAAAAACAGCAACTTTAAAGCATCGCTGTTTATACATAAATAAAATTACTTTGCAATGAACCTAGCATAAAAATCTACATCTTTAGTAATTTCATAATTTTCATCAATTTTTGTCCCTTCAAATTCATCGGTATACCAACCATCAAAGGTATATCCCGCCTTAGAGGCAACTGGCAAAGTTCCTACTTTATGATATTTTTTAATTTCCTTAATTTCAACTTCATAAAAAGAAGGCAACGCAATCCAAACATTAGCCGTAGCTTTAGATCCCGCACCATAATAATCCATTCGCCAACGTTCAAATAACTTACACTCAGTACTTTCTAAAGATGGTGTTTTAAATTCCGAAGAATAAAAAGACCATGATTTATCATTAAGCTTACTTTTATTAACTGTAATATAATGATTATAGGTACACACATTAGAATTTGCCGTCGTTCCCTCAAAAGTTCGAACACTTGGTAAAAACATTCTTAAATCAGCATTAATGTCGCCATATTTACTATTTGAATCGCGGTAAATATATACTGTTTGTTGATATGTCTGATTTGGTTTATAATTAAATCTAATCGTCTCTATTGAACGAATCCCCCTATATTCTGGCGAACCACTAGATGAAACTCTAATCGAATTATAATTTTTATATTTAAGTTCTTTATCAAATTGAATATCACCAGCAGCTTGGCCTTCCCAACCATCAATAGTTTCTAAAGTGTTATTTTCAATTAATTGAGTTTTAAATCTAACCTTATGGTAAACATCCTTTATATTTCCTTTGGCCGTTATCGATAAATTGGTATTAAAGGCCGCATAACCTACTGACATAACTAATAATAGACAAATAAATAATCCTATCACAATTCTAATTTGTTTTTTATTTTTTTTCCTTCTCATATACTTCACCAATTATAGTATACCCCCCCCCCCTATTGTCAACTATTTCAACCTTGATCCATAAAAAATAATTAATGTTTTAAATTACATCATAACAAAAAAGAGCTTTAAGCTCTTATAAGTTGTTAACATTTTTATCATAGTATTCTTCTGGATTAACATATGCATTATTAACTTTAAGTTCAAACACAACATGGCTACCTAAATCTTTGTTGACATTTGTCTCGCCACTTTTACCAAGAACATCTCCTTGATTTACTTTATCATTTTGTTTCACTGAAACTCCAGTTAACCCTTGATAAATCATTACAACTTTATCAGAGTTTTGAATTTCAACAATAGTACCTAAAAGCTTATCTTCTTTAACACTAGTAACTGTCCCTGGTAAAGAAGCTATTACATCGAATCCACCATCAACGCCGCCATAAGCTACACCATTGTTTTGAATGTAAGTCTGTTCATAATTAATTATTGATTTTTCTTGTTCTGCTTCAGTTCCCTTATAATTATAAAAGCTTTGAACAACTTTAACATTCGAATCAGTGTATGGACGCATTACTGTTGTTTCAGTACTAACTACCGGCACTTCATCACTACCAAATAATCTTGAAACATATTGATAGTCCTCATCCTTGACGTTGCTATCTAACTTTGAGTTTGAGAAATCAACATAATAAAGTGCTGCAAGTAATATTGCACATACTCCAGCATATATTCCATATATCGCTGGCTTTTTCAATTCTATTTTCTTCATAATTTCACCTCTACTATCATTTTGGCACGTATGAGGTAAAATTATACTAAATTTTTTTAATTTCTGTTCCTTGATAATAATGTTTTAAAATTTTATCATATTTATATCCTTCTTTAGCCATGCCTAAAGCACCATATTGGCTCATGCCAACACCATGACCAAATCCTTTAGTAGTAATTGTTACATTTTTATCGTTTTGAACAATACTAAAATAATTAGAACGAAGTTTTAATTTAGTAGCAACATCGCGACCATTTAACTCTACTCCGTTTATTTTAATTTTTTTAACGCGACCTGTACTTGTCGTTTCAAGTACTTCGGCTGTTATTTTATCATTATATTGCAGTCCTAATTTCTGATAAAAATCATTTAAATTAAATGTTGCTGTATCCTGATAAACTGGAGAAGCCTCATCCCATGAACTAGACACACTCCTTAAATAAGGAACTTTTGATGAAAAAACTTCTTCACTATTTTCAGTTTTTCCAGTACTAGTAGAGAAAAACAAAGCTTCAACGATCTCCCCATTATAGCTAAGATATTCCCCTTTTGTTTCTGAAACCGCTTTTTTAACTTTATTTATTTTACTAGTGTACTCATCTTTCCATTTACTTTTTAAATCTTCGTCTGTTAAATAAACCTGATTATCAGTAGTATTTACAACATCATAATCTTTATCCTTATTTTTTGAAACTTGATACAAAACATAACTTCGCGCTGCCACTGCTTGGGCTTTTAAAGCCTCAAGCTCAAAACTAGTTGGCATTTCACCAGCTAGTACACCTTTAATATATTCTTCAAACGGAACTTTCAACGTTTCATTTTTACTAACATCTTTTACTCTTATCACCTTATTAGACATATAGTGAAATTTTATCTCGTCGGTTCTAACAAATAAACTAACAACTAAAAACGGCACTAAAATTACTAACAAAGTAACCAAGAGTATCTTTTTCATTGCAAAGTTCCTTTCTAATTAATGATATTTGAATATGTAAAAAAATCATATAAGAAATTTACAACTAAATACGATAATGATATACTTATCATTAAATATAATACTCGTGCAGCATAGATTTTATTCTTCTTAAAAACATTTGTAATATTAACGCTATCTAATGCCCATATGGCAACAAAGGTAAAAATTATATATAAGATTGATTTTAATAACATAATTAATCCTTGTAATTATTAAGCTGGTCAATTCTTCTTTGATATCTTTCAGCGCCATTAAATGAATGATTTAAAAACACATCGACAATATCTTTAGCTCTAAATACCGACATTTTTCCAGATATTGCAATAGCATTAGCGTCATTATCACGTCTTGCCCACTTAACTTCCTTTGTATTATCTACTTTTGCACATCTAACATTTTTAACTTTATTACAAGCAATGCTTATCCCAATGCCACTTCCGCAAATTGCAATGCCCTTTTCAACCTCATGCTTTCCAATCGCTTCACCAAGCTTAAATCCAAACTCAGTATAATCATCACCTGATAATCCTTCACCACCATAGTCTACCACAGTATAACCTTTTTTATTTAAATATTTTGTAAGTTTTTGTTTCATTTTATATCCACGATGATCTGAAGCAATTCCTATTTTATTAGTTGAAACAGGATTCATTTGAACGATTGTTTTTTCCTGATAATCATTTTTAACAATTTGTTCTAAAGACGTTTCATCACTTTTTAAGTCAGTTGATTTTTTTTCTTCATTTTCTTTTATTTCTTTATCAATAACTATGTCTTCAATATTTAATTCTTTTGTATCTTCATTTTTTTCCATATTAGGCCTCCTTTATTTTCCATCTAATTATAACACTTATTTATGAAATTTTTAAGAATATCTCCTAAAACCGACAAAAAAATGTTATTATAGATATATAAAGAAGCAGTAATCTAGAATTACTGCTTTATTTTTTGCATTTTTTGATACGAAAGTTTCGTTAAACCAAGAAATTTATAACGGGAAATGTGATAATGAAAACGAGGTGGTTTAAATGATGATTGGTAAACTATTAAAAGTAATTAGACTAAACAAAGGATTAAAACAATCCGACCTAGCCGCAAAACTTAATATAGCTCAAACAACATTATCGGGTTATGAAACTAATTACAGTAATCCGCGATTTGAAACAATTGAAAAGTTTGCAGAAAACTGCGATTATGAAATAGTATTCAGAAACAAAAAAGATAATACCGAACTTACAACCGAATCAATTAAAAGATTAGATGTTTAACGCTTCAATATGAAGCTTTTTTTTATTGTCAAAAAAATAATCCAAATTTGGATTATTTTACGAATGGAATTAAAGCCATAAATCTAGCTTTTTTAACTTCGTTAGCAATATGTCTTTGATGTTTAGAACAAGCACCAGTAATTCTTCTAGGTAAAATTTTACCTTTATCAGCACTGATATACTTTTTTACGATGTCAACATCTTTATAATCTACTGATTTACCAGCACACATTTGACATATTTTTTTCTTTTTTCTATGATAATCTGCCATTGTTATCCTCCTAATCTAAAAAGTTATCGTCTATAGATACATTATCGCCAAAATCAGCAAAAGGATCTTCATCAATGTTCACATTATTAGCTGGAGCTTCTTGATAATCATATGGAGTTGATTCACTAGAGCGAGCTTCTGCCTGTTTTCTAGAGTCCAAAAATTGAACTGAATCAGCTACCACGTCAAAAGAGGTCCTCTTATTTCCGTCCTTGTCAGTATAACTTCCTGTTTGAATTCTTCCTTCAATAGAAACTAAACTTCCTTTATCAAGGTAATTAGCTACGTTTTCAGCAGCTCTTCTCCAAACAATAACATTAATGAAATCTGCTTCCCTTTGTCCTTGTGCATTGTTAAAAGTTCTATTAATTGCCACCGAAAAACGAGTGTAAGCAACATTAGAACCTGTGTATCTTAGTTCTGGTTTTGCGGTTAATCTACCAACCAAACAAACCTTATTCATAAATAGTACCTCTTTTCTTAATCTTCTTCTTTAGTAATTAAGTGACGGATTACATCTTTACTGATTAAAGCTAAACGATCAAACTCATTAATCGCTTTGTCGTCACCAGCTTCGATGTTATAAACATAGTAGTAACCGCTCTTGAAATCTTTGATTTCATAAGCTAATTCTCTTTGACCCATGTCTTTTTCGTTAACTATTTTCGCACCATTAGTAGTTAAGATATTACCAAAGTCTTTGATAACTTTTTTAACCTCATCTTCTCCTAATGTTGGTCTAACAATAAACATGATTTCATATTTTCTCATCATTACACCTCCTTATGGTCTTATTGGCTTCCTAAGAAGCAAGGAGTAAATTAATACTCGCCTTTGATTATAACAAATTATATGATCAAAGTAAAGAAAAATGCGAAAAAAACTAATATGCTTTTTTACTTTATGGATATGAGAAGAGAGTAAAATACATATTAGTTATAATCTTTATAGACTAAAGGAGAACAACCACAAAAAGTAATTATTCTGATTAGAGTTTACAAACTATGAAATAATTGTATAAGGACTAGATTCTGTTCCATCCCCTAATAATGATATATCTGCTTTCAAATAAACAGTTGGAAAAGTCTCAGGCGTATAACCAGCAATATGTAAATGATGAATGAGTCCACTAGAATAAATTCCAAACACCCCGACTGTAGAATCGTAAATTGGTGACAAAGCCGTTAAGAATTGACCGGTATTAGGAACAAGATAATTAGTATTTTTGCAAATATCATAATTAGCTTCAGTTAATGCAAGAATTCCACAAACACCCCAATTATTATTTGCTAATACTATATCACTAGCTGTCACTAATCCTACTTTCCCGCGCCATGTCACACTTTTTTCCATTTGAATTTGATTAGTTAGATTTGAATTACCCAAAGATGCAGGACCTACATCAAAAGTGTGAGTAACAATTAAATTTTTAGCTGTTGATGACATGCTATTGTAATATGTTTCATTTAAATATTTATTTATTGAAGCATCTTTATCAACAGCTCCAGAAATAGTACCATTAACAAAATTGCTACTCATAGCCCAGGCATTGCAGCCATATTTATAAGCGTCGCCAAACGAACAATATCCAGTCGTCCTTTCACCAGCAGGTTCAAAACTAATAGTTCCAATAGTTGTATCTTTTATTATTTTAAGCGTATTATCACTTTCAACAGAAACTATTCGCCACATTTCATTATTAAATTTTATATAATTTGCAGGCTTAGCACCACTGTATACATATTTCCCATATTCATAGTTACTTCCATATAAACCATCACCTGTAGTTATTGTTTTATTTCTTAATTGATTTGCCGCAATTGGATACCATTTAGCATATAAGGTTTGACTTGATGTTGGGGTATAACTATCTCCAGCGTTTCCTACCTTTTGGGTTAATCCTGAATCACTATACCATCCGCCAAATATATATCCAGTTTTAGTTGGTGTTGGTAAAACTATATTTGTATTTATCCATTTGGCATATAACGTTTGATTATTTGGTTCTGTTAGAACATCGGTATTTAATACTTGGTTAGTTAAACCACTTTCTTTATACCAGCCATTAAATGTATAATTACTTGTTGCATTATTAATGCTATTTCCTCCAGTAGCTCCATTATAATTATATGTTAACACATAACTTTTCGTTGGATTTGGCAATGTATATGGACCTTCATAGTTTGTAGCTACCGTACTTACAGAACTTCCTCCATTACTGTTATAACTTACATTATATTTATTTACTATATAATGGGCATACAATGTCATATCTTTTGTTACTTGGGTAGTAGATGTTACTTTTGTACCACCATAAGCTTCTGTATACCATCCATCAAATGTATATCCTTCTCTTGAAGGCGTAGATAAAGTTCCTAACTGGCTTCCATATGTTTTCGTTGTTGTTTCATGAGTTGGCTCCCCTTCCATTATTTCTATAGAATGAACAGATACGTAATCATTCTGATTAAATACTGTATATATAGGATAAAAGCCTATATATCCATAATCGTTCTGTTTTGCTGTAAATGTATGAGAATACTTTTTCCATTCTGTTGTTATATTAGTTACTTTTAATCCGCCTTGTTCAGACCCAACGTAAGTCAACTCTTTATCCTTATTACTCTTGGCATAAAAACTCCATGTATACTTTTGGCCATTTGTTAATCTGACACCAGTATAAATTCCGCCACTTTGATAAACAGATGAAGTTAACGTTAGAATTTGGCCACCTTTTACATTATTATCCTGAGAGGTAGATAAAATGGGCAAACTAGAGCTATTAACAAAATTAAAACGGTAAAGTTGTTGATTTACACTATTTTTAAACATGTCATTTTCAAAGAAATTCTTGTCAAAAGTTACTGTATAACTGTTGATTGTAGCTTTTGATACTAATGTTATATCACTTGCTAACTTAATTTTTGTATTTGCTGTTCCTACCTTCGTTGCCCCATTATACCAGCCATCTACTGTGTATCCTGTACTTACGGTTATACTTGGTAATGTTATCTCACACTCCGTCTCATTATTATATATTTCACATTTATCTTCAGTTTTTCCTATACCTGTTACGCCTTCTCCTTTACTATATATTACTTTTAATTCTTTCTTATAGATTGCATATAACACCGTATCTTCACTTGGCATGTTTAATACTGATAATCCTTCTTTCGCATTCTTATCTGTATTCCATCCAACAAACGTATATCCTTCCCTTTTTCCCTTCTTGCTTAAATCTACACTTTCATTTGATGACATGTATGCAGTCTCTGATGTCCCTTCTCCTCCGTTAGTTCTGTAATCATATGTTAGTAAATAATCACTACTTGGTTCTATTGTCCCGCCTTCAGCTTGTCCATAGTTTAAATCTATACTTACTTCATTACTATTCGATGTTAGTGTTCCAGTAAAGTCTTTATTATATTCGATCTTTACTTTTATTGTTTGCGTACTATTTTTATATAGTTTCTCCCCTTTGGTATATCCACTAAAGGTTATCTTTATTGCTTCATTATTACTTTCACTACTTGATATACTTTCTAATTTAGCATCAAAGTTTCCTTTGTTTTCGACTGTGACTTCATATTCCATGGCATCACCTTTTTCATAAAGGTTTGCTTCCATACTTGCGGTTAGATTAGTCCATGTTGGGGTTTTAGCATTCTCGGCATTTCCTGTTTTATTACCATTTGTTACATTTGTTATTCTTATATCCCAGTTACTACTTATTTTACTTGTTCCTTTTATGTTTAGATTTGTTTGAAAAGCGGCATAGCCTACTGTCATTATTAGCAGTAGGCTTATTAGTCCTATTATTATTTTATTCCTTTTTTTATTCTCTCTTCTCATACTACACCCACTTTAGTATTTATCTATTTATATTATATCGAATATTTCGTTATAATTCAATCGTATTATTTCTCTTCTCATTATACTTTTTTATCTATTCTTTTTTTGTCGACTTTTAGCTATTTATAGTATACCCCCCCCCCCCCTTTATTGTCAACTATTTCAACCCTTATTTCATCAAAAAAACTTTAGCTATTATTCTAACTAAAGTTGGGTGGGGTTATTATTCGTTACTAAATTGGTAACCTCATTATAAATGTTAATGCAATATCTGTTATAAAGAAAACTATAAGTAAAAAAGTTATAAATTTTGGGATTTTTTTAACAAAATTATCTAAAAATGGTCTAATGACATATATAAAAATAATACTCATAACACTCCACAATAAAGCAAATTCCAAGCACACATACTTACCAAAATTAAACTTCATATCTGTATAATCCCAAAAAGAATATCCAAAGAAAAATTCAATTAATATTCCACCAAGCCATTCTAAGCCAGTTAATAATATTGTCAATACGATACAAACTATTATGGTTTCAATAAATCTATTCATATGTAAATTTTTAAACATTTTTTCCGAAATCAAAATTATTAAAATTGAAGCAATTCCATAAATTGGTGTCCATGGTCCATATAAAAAACCACTTTCTGCATTGGCACCAATCATATATCCAAATAGCATTTCCATTACATAACCTAAAATAGAGTAAACAAAAAAACAATTAGTCCAGTACATATAATCACCATTATTAATATGACCAAACTAATTGTTTTTTAAACATTAAATCTAAAATAGCAAATATCGCCATCTTGCATGACATACTCTTTTCCTTCAAGTCTCATGCGCCCAGCTTCTTTAACTTTAAGTTCACTGCCATTTTTTTCTAAATCAACAAAGCTCATAACCTCTGCTTTAATAAACCCTTTTTGGAAATCGGTATGAATTATTCCAGCACACTCTGGTGCTTTCATTCCTTTTTTAAAAGTCCAAGCCCTTACTTCGTCAGGACCAGCAGTTAAAAAAGTTTCTAAACCGAGTAAAGAATATGCGTTTTTAATAAGCTTATCTAATCCGCTTTCATCAATACCCATTTCTTTTAAAAATTCTAATTTATCAGTATCATCTAACTCCGATAATTCAGCTTCAATTTTTGCACATATAACTACAACCGAAGCACCTTCCTTAGCTGCAAAATCTCTTAATTGATTAACATAATCATTTTGAGTATTAATTTCATCCTCATTAACATTCGCAACGTATATAATTGGCTTTATAGTAAGCAAGTTAAAAGGTTTTAAAATTCTTTTCTCGTCTTCAGTCAAATCTAAAGTTCTTACCGTTTTATTAGAAAGTAAAGTTTCTCTAACTTTTTCCAACAATTCAGCTTCTGCCTTTGCCTCTTTGTCATTAGCAAGTTTTGCTTTTTTGCCCATCTTACCGAGCCTGTTTTCCACAACTTCCAAATCAGCTAAAATAAGTTCTACTTCAATTATTTCAACATCTCTGATCGGATCAACATTACCAGTTACATGCGTAATATTACTATCATCAAAACATCTAACAACTTCACAAATAGCATCTACTTCTCTAATGTGTGAAAGAAATTTGTTTCCTAAACCTTCACCTTTTGATGCTCCTTCCACTAAACCTGCAATATCTGTAAATTCAAATGTTGCCGGAATAGTTTTTTTAGGTTTATATAATTCCTCTAAAAAATCTACTCTTCTATCAGGAACTGTTACCATTCCTACATTTGGCTCAATCGTCGCGAAAGGATAATTTGCCGCCAAAATACTTTGTTTTGTAATTGCATTAAATAAAGTTGACTTACCAACGTTTGGAAGACCAACAATTCCTGCTGTTAAACTCATTTTCATCACCAATATATATTATACTATAAAAGCATTTATTTTCAAACAAAAAACGACATTAAGCCGTTTATAATAAAATTGTTAATTACATTGTGGGATAAGTCTCTGGACCAATTGGAATACCAATAACAAACCATCCAATTACAATTACTATCCACACAATCGCAAATAATAAAATTGTCGGTAACAGCTGTTTTAAAGTTCCAAATACCGTAATTTTATTGGTTTCTTTATCATTATATTTTTCCAAGAATGCAAGCATCACTATAAAATAAATAAAGAACGGTGTTAAACCTTTACCAACACTATCAGCCGCTTTAAATACAAATTGTGTAAAGTCTGGAGTAATATTAGCCTTCATAAATAAAGGTACTAATATCGGTGCAGCAATTGTCCATTTAGTAATAGAATCTGGAATTAATAATGACATAACAACAATTATCAAAAACATTGTTACAATTAATGGAATTCCTGTAAATTCCAATCCACTCATAAATGAAATTAGCCAAGCACCTACAACTTCACCTAAATTTGTCCAAGATAAAATACTCACTAATAATGAAACAAAGAACATAAGAACAAATAAATAACCTAAATTATCAAATTCCTTTGATAAACCAACGCTAAATTGATTAGTATTAGTAATATTTTTTGAAATAAATCCATATATTCCTGAACAGATCATCATAATAATAAGTAACATAAAGATAAAGGCATCAACAAATGGAGCATTACCACCTAATAATTGAGCTACAAAATCTTTCTGATCTAAATCAAGTAATAATCCACTTCCCGGGAATCCAGGAATAATCATATATATAAATACTAACGTTAAAATAACAAAAGCAATATTACTAAAAATTAAACCTTTTTTTGAAATAACCAATTCGTCTTCCTCTTGGATAGAATCTTTAACTTTTGGCTTTAAGAACGCCTCTATGATGATAGTACCTACTATTGTTAAAATCAGTGTACTAGCAATCATTACAAACGAATTTGACCAAGCATTAAAAACATAATCCTTATCGACACTTACTGTTGCCGCTTCCTTAGTTAATAATCCCAATTGGAAATCATCAAAATTAAATACTAAGCCCGCACCATAACCTAACGTTATTCCAATAAATGCTGTCAAAATTCCCAGAACCAAGTTTCGTCCTAAATATTGATAAATAACAGCCACAAGTGGAACTAAAACAACATAACCATATTCCCCAAAGAAAGAAGAAATAATTCCAACAAATAAAGTAATAAAAGTAATAATTGATGGTTTCACCTTTCTAAATTTAGTAAATACTGCTTTAAACAATCCACTAGCTTTACCAATTGAAATAGCCATCAAAGAAATAATAAGTAAAATTAAAGGTTGAAAAGTTTTAAACGCTTGAACTGGAGAACTAAATAAATATTTAAAACCTTCTTCCGAAAATATACTTCTAACTGTTGTAACTGATGTTTCTAAAGTCCCATTAGCCACTTTTGTAACTTCGCCTTGTGCACCAAATGCTGACGCAATTGCACTGACAATAATTATTACCAAAATCATCGCAATAATTGTTATAACTGGACCTAATAAGAGTTTTTTCTTTTTCATGTTTTCCTCCTACGCCTACTTTTCTATAACCTTTTTTAACTTTTTATTAAATTCAATACGTGGAAGCATAATACTACGACCACATCCTAAACATTTAATTTTAATATCAGCCCCAATGCGCGTTATTTCCCACTCGTTGTGACCACAAGGATGTTCCTTTTTCATTATTACTTTACTTCCGAGTTTATAATCATGATTCATTATGTACCACCACCTGTGGAAATGGAATCTCAATTCCATGTTCATCAAATGCTATTTTAACAGTCCTATGAACTTCACGCTTAAAGGCAAAATCCATCATTGGCTCACAATCAGCTATAACTCGATAAATAATAGCATTTTCATCTAATTTTTCAACACCTAAAATTTGAACATCCGAAGTTAAATAAGGGGTTTTTTTACTTAGATCCTCACAAACTTTATGCAAAACCTCTTCAACCTCATCTAAATCAGAATTATAATCAACAGCAATATCCACAATACATTTCGAAGTTTGTGTACTATAATTTATAACTTCGTTAACGTTTCGGTTAGCAATTGTCATAACTTCACCACTATACGCTCTAATTTTTGTATTTTTCATGCCGAGTTCAATTACATCACCTCGGAAAGTTCCAACTTGAATGTTGTCACCAACATCAAACTCATTATCGACAATAATTGAAAAACCAGCTAGAAAATCCTTTAAAATATCCTGCATTGCAAGTCCAGCTACTACTCCAACTACTCCTAAAGAAGCAACCAAAGCTTTAGTATCAATACCCCAAACATTTAATAAAGTTAAAATGGCAATAATAATCACAATATATTTAACAATATTAATAATCAAGTTCATAATTGTTACTGATTTTTTATGAACCCCATATTTAGTACTTGCTTTAAACATCTTCACAATAATTTGCTTAATTAACAAATATACTAAAACAGCAATTATTATTATAAAAATTGGTGATATTATTTCTTTAGTTAAAAGTTTTTCTAACATACAATCATTCCTTTATATCTAAAATTTCCAAAATTCGATTTAAATCAGCTGTATTAGCAAATGAAATTTCAACTTTTTTATCTTTTATTTTTACCTTTGTATCTAATTTATCACAAAGCAATTCTTCAACATATTTAAATTCGCTTGTTCTTTCCCTTTTTTGAGCACGTTTGCGTGGTGCACTAAATGAAGCTTGCTCAACATCACGAACTGGTAATTTATTTTCCACAATATTATGAGCCATTTGAATAATCTCTTCATCGTCAGAAAGTTTACTAAGTACTCTTGCATGTCCCATTGTTAATTGACTACTAGCAATCATATCTTGCACTTCATTCGGAAGCCTTAAAATACCAATAATATTTGTAATGTGACTACGACTCTTACTAACTCTTTTTGCAAGTTCCTCTTGTGTAATATTAAGTTGTTCAATTAATTTTTTATAAGCTTTTGCCTCTTCTAAAGCATTTAAATTTTCTCTTTGTAAATTTTCAAGCAAAGCAATTTCTGCCATCTTATCATCAGAAAGCTGACGAATAATTGCCGGAATAGTCTCTTTACCAGCTAATTTACTAGCGCGAAGTCTTCTTTCACCCGCAATTACTTCGTAACCCTTGATACTTTTTTTAACAATAATTGGTTGGAATACCCCATTTTCTCTAATTGAATTAGCAAGTTCTTGTAAAGCATTCTCATCAAAAACCTGTCTTGGTTGATATGGGTTTGGTCTAAGCTCATCGATATTTAATTCAATTATCTCTTCACCAGGAGTTTCCTCATAAATCTGTTTCTCGAACTCACTAACATTCTGAACATTTAAATTATCTAAATCAAATAACTGTTCTAGGCCTTTGCCTAAAGCTCTTTTTTTATTTTCCATTACGATTAATCACCTCTTTAGCTAAATTTATATAAGCTTCTGCTCCTCTACTTTTTGGATCATAAGCAATTATTGGTTTACCGTGACTTGGTGCCTCTGATAATCTAACTAGTCTTGGAATAATCGTATCATACACGCGTTCCTTGAAATAGCTCTTAATATCCTGAACAACCTCTAATCCTAAATTTGTTCGATTATCAAGCATCGTTAGTAGAACTCCCTCAATATCTAATGTCGGATTAAGCGTTTTTTGAGCCAACATAATCGAATTCAAAAGTTGCATTATTCCCTCAAGCGCAAAAAATTCACATTGAACCGGAATAATAACTGAATGAGCTGCCGTTAAAGCATTAGTTGTTAAAATTCCAAGTGATGGTGGACAATCAATTAAAATATAATCAAACATTGTCTCCGCTATATTCAAATGTGTTTTTAGCTGAACATTTTTAGAAAAAGTTGGATCCATTCTTCCTTTTTCCATCAGTTCAATATCCGCACCAGCTAAACTAATAGTTGCTGGAATAATATAAAGATTTCTAAATTTTGTTTTGATAACTACATCTTTTAATTCCGCTTTCGAAGTTAATAAATCATAAACGCTATTTTTAATATCGCCCTTTTCAATTCCAAGACCGGTAGTACTATTGCCTTGTGGGTCTAAATCTATCAAAAGCACTTTTTTGCCAAGCATCCCTAAAGACGCCGATAAATTAATACTAGTCGTGGTTTTACCTACACCACCTTTTTGATTTACTAATGCTATTATCTTTCCCATCTATACCACCATTTTCTATAATTATAGCTATCTATATTTTAACATAATATGACCTAGAAATCTATGAAAATTGCTTTTAAAAAGAAAAATACAAGGAACTATTCTTGTTTTTAAAGCCTTCCCTTGTATAATTATTCGCTTTTATTAAATTTTTCGAGCATTGCATCATACTGTTTATATAAATATTGAACACCATTTTCTAAAAAGAAATAATGTTTAACATAAAATACTAAAAATATCAGAAAAATAACAAATACTATCATGAATAATGGTATGACCATACCAATAAATACAGCTAGTAATAAAAACAGTGCATAGCTAAGCGTTACTATCAAATGTACTAAACGTTCATGCTGAAAAAAACCTATTTTAATTAAATGATTATCAATCATTTCCTTTGTGATTTCACTTTCTAAATTTTTATCAATCATTTCTATATATTTTTTTAAATACTCTTTCATATTTCTTACCTTCCTTATAGTATAATTATAATACTTTAATTTTAAAATAACAACTTTCTTGAATATTTTTTTAAATCATTATATAATTAAAATAGAGAGGATGATATTATGGAAACAATGGAAGCTATAAATAAACGCACATCCGTTAGATTTTTTAAAGAAACGCAAATTACCAAAGAGGAGCTAAATACCATACTACACGCCGGAAAACGTGCTCCAATCGGTATGAAAAAATATGGTGAAATGCATATAACCGTCATTCAAAACAAAGAAATTTTAGAAAAATTGGATAAAGCAATTCAAGAATATACAGGCCAAAGCAAAAGAAGAATTTTTCATGGTGCCCCTACCGGAATTCTTGTTTCAGGTAAACCCACAGATTATGCCTATATGGAATATGACAATGGTGCTTGCGTAATTGAAAACATGATACTTGCCGCTACTGATCTAGGCCTTGGTAATGTTTATATGAAAAGTATGATTCCCTTTTTAAATGACAATCCCGAACATATTAAAGAATTAGGTATTCCAGAAGACTTTATTCCTTTAGCAGGCTTGGCAGTCGGCTACCCAATTGAAGAGCTGCAAAGAGAACCAAAAGAACACGATATTGAAGTTAATATAATATAAAAATTCCCACTTAGGGAATTTTTATATTATAGGGATCTTCTTTTGTACCTGTTCCAGTTAATTTAATATCAGACTTTAAAAATACTGACGGTCTTATAAAAGTATGATCCGCACTCGCCGCGTTTGTACATACAGCTCCTACTTTCCCTGAATCTACATTTCCAGCTATACCAATACCTGTAGTAGCAGTAGAAGAATAATTATAAGGATTAATTGTTCTCCACCAAATATTATCATCTAGCGCCAAATAATTTTGATCTTTACATACCGGATTTGCCCTTGAACTTCCTATAGAAACGCACGATGCATTCAAAGTTGCTTTCATATAATCCGTAACATTGATTAACCCTACCTTGCCTGACCATTTCAGCGCTTTTTCTGATTGATAAATTTCTTCAATAGTCTCATTTTGATTGTTCCAATTAACAAACCCCACATTAAATGAATAATCCGAAATCAGCTCCGTTCCATTCAAAGAACTATAGTATATTCCATTTAAATATTCATTTAAACTACTATTTTGTAAAACTGTTCCCATTATTGTTCCGTTAGTTACTTCACCACCATTTTTAGCCCAAACATTACATCCATATATCAAATCAACACAATAAGTGTTTTCACTTGCTAAGCGATAATTGCTTCTATCAAACGCCATTGGTTCTGGAAGCACTTCATTTTTAACAATTTTTAAACTATCATCTCTTTCCACAGACACAATTCTCCACAATTCATCATTAAACATTATATAATTATTAGGAGTACCTCCTCGATAAATATATCTTCCTTCTTCGTAAGTATCTAAATATAGTCCATCTCCACTTGTTACTATATTCTTTTTTAATTGCCATGCCGCATTATAATCTTTTATATTTCCTTTCGCTGTTAAGGTAATATTCGTACTAAAAGCAGCATAACCCACCGTCATAATTAATAATAGACAAATAGATAAACCTACTACCATTCTAACTTGCTTTCTATTCTTTCGTTGTCTTCTCATCTTATCAACTACTCCCCATATCATCATAATTATAACGAATATTCCGTTATAATTCGATTACACTTTTTCATCTTTCTGTTTTCCATTTTTTTATATTTTATATCTAGTCTGATTATACCCCCCCCCCCCCCCTATTGTCAATATTTTCAACCCAATACTTTTTGATATCGAAATTTCCGCTAAAAAAATGTCAAATAAAAAAACTCATTAAGAGTTTTTTCGGTTATATCTAATATATTTATAAAGTTCCATAACTATCAAAATTACAAATGCCGCTAATAACAAATAAAACATTTGAATAAGTGGAACAGTTTCCGTTTTTAAGAAATGACTTAAAACAGGCACTTCCATAATAATAATTTGTAAAATAACCGCTGAAACAATACTAAAAATAATTAACGGATTTTTCTTTAACGATATTTTAAACGTTGATTGTTTTTCACTACGACAATTAAACACATGAATATTCTGCATAAATACCATTAAAACCATAATATAGCCACGAGCTACATCAACATTCATGTGAATTACATCGATTAAATAAACCCAAACGCCAAAGACAATTAAACCAATTGTAAGTCCTGCGATTAGTACCTCACTAAGTAATTCCTTGTTAAATAACGATTCTTTAGTACTTCTCGGTTTTTCCTTCATAATATTTTTTTCGCCTTTTTCAAAAGATAAAGCAAAGTCTTGAAGCCCATCTGTAACAATGTTAAGCCATAATAATTGAATTGCTACTAATGGCATTGGTAAATTAAAGGCGATAGCTAATATAAAGAATAAAACCTCAGCAAGCCCGCAAGATAAAAGCATATAACTAACCTTACGAATATTACTATAAGCGATTCTTCCTTCTTTTACGCCAGCCACAATCGATTTAAAACTATTATCCACAATAATCATTGAAGCTGTTTCTTTAGCAACATCAGTTCCAGATCCCATTGCAATTCCAATATTAGCACTTCTTAAAGCTGGAGCGTCATTAACCCCATCGCCAGTTACTGCAATAAACTCACCTTGTCTTTTATAAGACTCAACTATTTTAAGCTTATCTATTGGCGTAACTCTTGAAAATACCTTCTTAGATTTAACAAAATCATCAAAGAACTCTTCGCCTTTTTCTAAAGCGCTTTCGACGTCTGCACCAGTTGTAACCTCTTCGTAATCTTGAACTAATCCTAATTCTTTAGCAATTGTAAAAGCTGTAAGTGGATGATCACCAGTAATCATTTTAACCTTAATGCCTGCGCTCGCACATTCTTCCAAAGATGCTTTAACATCTTCTCTAATTGGATCAATAAACCCAACCAATCCCATAAAGTCTAAATTACTAAAATCTTCTCTAGCATAAATTTCTTTTTCGGTGAAATTACTGACGACCCCATCAGCAAGCGCAATTACTCGGTACCCCTCTTTAGCAAGCTCTTCATTCTGATGCATAATAAGTGACATATCCAAAGGCTTATTTCCTTCGAGTATCATCTCATCACTAAATTCTAAGATTTTTTCTACTGAACCTTTAACAGTACAGCGAACTTCACCATTAACTTCATAAAAGACAGCTGAATATTTATTTTCTGACTCATAAGGTATTTTACCAAGTATCTTAATATCATCAGTATTCACTTTAGCTTTTAAACCTAATGCTAAAAATGCAATATCAATTGAATCACCATAACTTTCAAATTGATTATTTTTCTTTATAAGCCCAGCCTCATTATTCAAAACCCCTAATTTACTAATCGTTTGAATCTGATTCAAATATTCTGAAGGACCTTCGAGAGTTCCTTCATCATTATAACCAATCCCCGAAACTTTATAAGCTTGGCCATTAGGCAACAAAATTTTCTTAACCGTTTGCTCATCAACCGTCAAAGTTCCCGTCTTATCCGAAGCAATTACTGTACAACTTCCTAAACTTTCAACCGAATTCAACTTTTTAACAATAACATTTTTCTTTGCCATCTTATTAGATGCAATTGTTAGAGCCATTGTCAGCGCTAAAGGTAATCCTTCAGGCATCGCCGAAACAGATAAAGCAATTACCGATAAAAATATCTCACTACCTGGAACATCTTTATAAACCAAAATTAAAGCAATAATAATAGCCACAACGACTACCAATAAACTAATTTGTTTTGAAAATTTTTCCATTCTAATTGTCAGTGGTGATTTAGTTTCTTTAGTATTATTAACCTCGTGCGCAATTTTACCAATCTCTGTTTTTACTCCCGTTTGCACCACCACGCACTTAGCACGTCCAGTTACTACAGTTGTCCCTGCATATGTCATATTTTTTCGTTCAGCAAGTGGCACTATTCCATCTAAAATTGCTGAACTTTTATAAACATTCATACTTTCTCCAGTTAAAACAGATTCATCGACTTGAAAATTATTACTACTTAAAATTCGCATATCCGCACTTATCTTATCTCCAGAATCTAATAATACAATATCACCGATCACTAAATCACTAGAATCTATATCCTCTTCCTTACCATTTCTTAAAACATGAACTTTTACTTTAATTAAAGCCTGAAGACTCTCTGCCGTTTTCTCAGCTTTCCATTCTTGAAAAGTTCCCATTACTAAATCAATTAAAATAATAAAAGTAATAGCCAAAGCATCAATCGTTTCATGAATTAATAGGCAAAAGAAAACTGTTATTACTAACAATATAACTATTGGATCTGTTAATTGCCTTAATAAAATCTTAATAAAACTATCAGTTTTTTTCTTTGGAAGCTCATTCCTTCCATATTTTTCTAATCTATCTTGAACTTCGCTAGTATTCAAACCGCTTTCACTAGTTTTTAAACTATTCAATAGTTCATTTTCATCTAAATTATGCCATTCTTTCACATTATCACGCTACCTATCCTCTATCATAAAGTATACCACAATATCAATATTTCAAACATTAAAGTACAAAAAAAGTAGATACTATCTATCTACTTGACATTACTTAGATGCTTTTTTAGGTTTAGGTTCTTTTGGCGTATCCTCTGATAATTTATCGATAACTGCCTGTGAAACTTCAATAACCTTTACTTTGATTGCATTAGCTGATTTTTCAATTACTGGGGTTCCCTTTTCAATTGCATATTCTACTAATTCATTAGCTTGATTACGCAAATTTCTAGCTTGTTTTTTAGCTTCTTCTAAAATAGTTTCTTTATTTAAATTTTCTAAACCATTTTTTAAATCTTCAATCTTTTCTTCAACAGTAATTTTTACATCTTCAGCATCAATGCTTTTTACTTTGGTTACTAAATCATCAAACATATTTTTTAAATCTGCTCTTGTTTCTTCACCTTTTTTAGGCGCAAATAATAATCCTAAAGCTGCTCCAATTCCAGCACCTGCTAAAAACTTACCAATTCCACTTTTTTTACTCATCTTTCTTTACCCTCTTTCTATTAAATAAATTCTCAATACCATTAGCTATTAATGATACTAATGTATCACTAATACCTACCACTGCATCAGTTGTTGTATCAATAATATTGAATAAACCATCAAGTTTAGATGACTTATTACTAATATCATCGACAACTTTATCAACTTTATTCAAAGTTTGAATAGCTCTAATAGCTAAAACAATTAGAACTATTACTAATACTATTAAAGCAATATAGAAAATTATGCCCATAAAATCCAATACATTAATCATTATTCTTTATCTCCTTTTTGATACATAGAATCAATCATACTAAATAATTCGCTATCACTGATTTTATGTGGTTTTTCTTTTTCCTCTTCTTTATTTAGTTCTGCTTGTAATAAATCTGTTAATTCTGGTTCCTCATCAGTATTACCATGACGTGGTCTTTCTCCAATTAAGCTATCTGTATAATCTTCCTTTGAACTAACAACATCGATCAATTCTTCATCAGCTTTAATATTTTCCTCAAGCACATCAGTTATATCTTCTTCTTGTTCATCAAAGAAAACATGATTATGTCCAAATAAAGTTGTTTCAATATCATCTTCTAAAGTTCCGTAAGCTTTATTTCTAATTTCGTCAACCGTAGCCTCTCTTGGATTATAATAGCTCCGTGGTTTGGTACTTTTAGCTTTAATATCTTCTTTCTGATAATTTTTATCTAAGATACCATATACTGGAGAAATAATTGGTGTTGGTTTAAACACCTTACGATCTTCCTTAGGTGGGCTATAAACCTCTTTTTTAGTTTCTTTTTTACTATACAAAGGTCTTTTCTTTTCTTCTTTTGGTTTTTCTTTTGTTTCCATTGTATGAAAATCGTCATCATCAAAAAATGGAAATTTGAAATCATCTTTCTTCTTTTCAGTCACCACATCAGGCTCAGGTAATATTTCCTCAGTCACTGGCGTTTTACTTGCTCTTGGCGACGGAATTTCTACTTGAATTACCTCTTTTTTAATTGGCTCTTCTGGAATTTCTATTTCTTCTTCAACTTCTTCTGTAAATAAATTTTTTAGCTTGTCCATTAATCCCATTTAATCACACCTCTAATCCTTTTTCTCTTCATAGCGTAAAAAGCTATCAGTTTCCTTCTTTGAAGTAAACTCATCGTATTTTTCCTCTTTGGTTTTCAAAAAGTCGTCACCTAATGATAATTTTACAATATTGTGGTTGTATTTAATTGTCGATAAAATGTATGAAGCATTTAAAACTGTCATTTCTATATCTTCCTTAGGCACTAATGCCTCAATTTTCGCATAATTATAAACAAATTCTACAAGGTATAAACCATCTTTCTTCGTAATTTCCAAATACCCCTTTGAACCATCATTATTTAACTTGCGAGAGTAATACTTAGATGAGTCTTCTTTATAGTTTAAACTACTTTTATAATAGTAACCTATTTCATCTAAATATAAATAGTAATACACCCCGTTAGAATAAAGTCTATCATTAGTTTCACTACTGTCGATATAAGTAACTCCCCTAGGTACATAATACTTATATCCAATTCCCACACGGTTATATAATGTATTATCCTTTGAAAGTACTACATCAACCATATTATCAATACTCGTTGTATCTATTCTAACCACTGTACAACCCGTAAGTAAAACTGCGAGTAGACATAAAATAATACCTTTCTTTTTCATATAACACCTGCTTACCTTAAATTATATCAAACTTTATTTTCTTTTTATAGTTTTTTACCTACTTTACATGTCAAGAAGTGTCTATTTAACCACTCTAACCATATATATTGGAAAACCTTTATCGGAAAATCGTTTTTCGTATTCTGTTTCAACATTAAAAGTCTCATCTTTATGAAGATCTAAAGATATCTCTTCAATTTTGTAATCATAATCTGTAAATGACTTGAGTGAAAACTCAAATAACTTACGATTGTCTGTCTTCTGAATGATCTCATTAGATCCTTTAAAAATACTATCATAACGTTTTAAAAATCTTAAACTAGTTAAACGACGATTTTCATGCCTGTTTTTTGGCCATGGATCTGAAAAGTTCAAATATAAAACATCTATTTCCTTATCAAATACTTCTTCAATTTCTGTCGCATCAAACTTCAATAATTTTAAATTAGGAATATTCTCTTCTTCTAAGCTTTGAACCGCCCTAACTAATACACTATCATACATTTCCATTCCAATAAAATTAATATTAGGAAGCAGTTTGGCCATGCCTATAATAAACTTGCCTTTCCCCATTCCAATTTCTAAATGAATTGGATTGTCATTATTAAATAAGCTTTTAAAGTTGCCTTTATACTCACTTGGATCTTTTATTATATATGGAGAAGCTTCTATCGTCTCTTTCGCTCCTCTAACATTCTTAAGTCTCATTTTATCACCATCGTAATTATAACATAATCCGCACCAAAAATAAACAAACGCATATAATTTAATGAGATATATGAAAGGGGTAATTAGTTTGAAAAAAGATCGTAACTGTGGTGGAACACCATATCCAGTTTATCCACAAATGTATGGAGGCGCAATGCCAATCCAAGGAATGCCTATGCAAGGCATGGCAGGTCCTATTCCAATTGCCGGTGTTGAAATGCCTATGCCTATGCCAATGGCTGCTCCTACACCAATTATGAATAATAATATGACTAGCTCACCAAATTATACAACTTCTGAAATAAATACTTTAAGTCAGCAAGTTAACTCATTAGAACAAAGAGTTTCTAATTTAGAAAATATGGTTAGTAAATCATATTCAAATAATTATAACACATCAAATTATCAAATGATGTAGAAAAAGATTCACGAATTGTGAATCTTTTTTTACTCTTTAATTATATATGGATCTGATGCAGTTCCTGAGCCTAAAAACTTTGAAGCCGAAATATAAAATGATGGATAATATCTAGTTCCATAAGTAAGTGAAGCTATATTTGTTATTATTTCTCCTTTGACCGCAGGATTAATTAAAGCTGTTATGCATCTATCAACACCAGTCGAGCCTCCATCAAGTGGTGACAAAGTTCGAATAAGATTAGTATCAAAGAAAAGAAAATTATTTAATGCACATTCACAGGTATCTCCTGAACACTGACCTTGATAAGTCTTTTCAATATTGCATCCTTCACTACTACTTCCTCTTACATAATCAGTTACCCCTATTAAGCCAATCTTCCCAATCCACAAATGTGTTTTTTCATCAGCAATACTTTGTTTTAAAGCTTCTTCAGCTGATGCTCCGCTTTTTCTAGCAACCTTTCCAACGTTAAACTTATGATTAACAATATATCTTTTATCACTGTCAGGTATTGAACCATAAAAAGAGGTATTTAAATAAGTATTAATATCCGCTTCCTTATCAGGTATTGGTGAAGTTGTTGCTGATCCATAAGCGATCGGAAAAACCTTCACTGAATTTCCAAGGCCATCAAGCATCGTTGTACTGCTTCCCCATAAATTACAACCACAATAACTTTCTTTGTACATTCCTGAACAATAACCATTTTCAGAATATCTATTATCAACCCCATCGAAAATAATCGCCCCAATTGAATCTTTTTTAACTATTTTCAAAGTTCCATCTTTTTCTAAAGAAATAATTCTATATAAATTACCACCAAATTTAAGATAATTATCCGGATCGCCACCTTTATAAACATAGCGGCCATCTTCATAAGTATCTACATATAAACCGTCACCTTCGGTAACAACATTATTTTTAAGTTTATCCACAGTAGTTAAATTATGAATGTTTCCTTTAGCCGTTAATGTTAAATTAGTACTAAAAGCCGCATAACCAACTGTCATTATTAATAATAAACAAATAGATAGTCCAATAACTACTCTGACTTGTTTTCGATTCTTTCTTCTTCGGCGCATGTTATTACCTCTTTCTAGTTAAGATTTGATTATATATGGATCTGTCTCAGTTCCTGAGCCTAAAAACTTTGAAGCTGAAATATAAAATGATGGGTAGTATTGTTGATAACCTGTTGAAGATGAACTAGCCGTAATCGTAATAATTGCTTCACTTCTATCCGGAACAACCGTTGCTAAAACACATCTATTTGTAGAATATTTACTAGGATCATTCCACGTTGTTGGTGACAGCGTTCTTAAAACTGTGCCTTTATATAAATAGTTATCTTTAGCGCACCCACACACTGTCGAACCGCTTTCACATCCATTAGTACCACCAAAATTGGTCTGAATAGAACAATATTCATTAGTACTTCCTCTTACATAATCAGAAATACTAATCAAACCAATTTTCCCGTTCCATTGAAAGGCCTTTTCCTGACTAATTGTATCTTTAAGTGAAGGATAATCAGCATCACGTATTGTTACTACGCCCACATAGAAATTATGATTTACAATATATTTCTTATCGGCATTAATCGAATTATAAAAATTATTATTCAAATAAACGTTAACATCTGCTTCTTTATCATTTAAAGGTAACATCTCAGAACTTCCAAAATGGCTTGGCAAACTTTTAAGCAAATTACCACTGCTATCACGCATTGAAGTATTACTGCCCCACGCATTACAACCGCAATAATTATTATCATAAATTCCTGAACAATATCCCCCATCTACTCGTCTTTCAGCTGATTTATCAAAAGGAACTGCTGTCATATAATCATCTTTGACAATTTTCACTGTTCCATCTTTTTCTAAAGCAACTATTCGATAAAGTTCATTACTAAATTTAATATAATTGTTTGGATTGCCACCTCTATAAATATAACGACCATCTTCATAAGTATCAATATATAAGCCATCACCTGAAGTAACAACCTTACTCTTAAGATTATCAATAGTAGTTAAATTATGAATATTTCCTTTAGCCGTTATTGTTAAATTAGTACTAAAAGCGGCATATCCAACCGTCATAATTAATAATAGACAAATAGATAAACCTACTACCATTCTAACTTGCT
>URBG01000002.1 GCA_900546055.1 uncultured Mycoplasmatota bacterium | reverse complement strand
GGGGGGTATAATTATTTTAATAATATAGTAGTGGTAAGTTTTAATGTAAGTAGGTGAAGTAGATGAAACAAAGGGGATTTACACTAATAGAATTAGTAGGAGTAATTGTTTTAGTAAGTTTAATGATATTAATAATTATTCCAACTGTTGAAAAAGCGGTAAAAAAAGGGGAGGAAAACGCTGATAAACAACTTAAAGATAATATGATATTAGCGGCAAAAAGTTGGGCAGTTGACAATAAAGGAAAAATGCCACAAGAACCTGGAGTAAAAATCAATATATGGCTAAGTGATTTACAAAAAGACGGATATATTGAAAGAAATATTAAACTTCCATCTACAGGGGCCAGTATTGATGAAGCTTGTATCGAGGTAACAAATAAATCATCTGGCGTAGCCAAGAAAAATGTTTATGATTATGTATACAATGATAATTGTACAATTAATTTAGATTTAGTAATAATTGGTAAGATAGGAAATACGCCAATAACAAGTGGAACATGGACGAATAAAGATATAACGTTGACAGCTACAAGTAGTTATACCGGAACTTATCAATGGTATAGTGGAAGTACAGTGATAAATGGGGCTACTAAGAAAAGTTATGTAGCAACTAAGGGTGCGAACACTGAAGGAAAAGTAACATATAAAGTAAAGATGAAATCTGAGAAAAGAACACCAGAAGCCACATATGTAGCAGCGATTGATAAGAAAGCGCCGGCAATATCAGCAACGACTAAGATAGCAACAAAAGATAATTTAACGATTTCATTATCAGAAACGAGTAGTGGAAGTGGGTTAAAGGGCTATGCGATAACAAGTACAGCTACTACGCCAACTACTTGGACAGCGATAAGTGGAACAAGTTATTCGAATACATTTAGTAAAGCAACTGGAACATATTATATACATGTAAAAGACGTAGCTGGAAATACAGCGTATAAGAAAGTTGATATAATTTCAATGGATCCACCAACATGCACAATTAGTTTAAGTGGAACTATGGGAACAAATAGTTGGTATAAGACAAATGTTGGAGTTACTTTAAATGGATCTGGGACTGTAACGAACAAGGGACTTGCGACAACAGCTAATTCAACAAACGGAGTTAGTTCAGTAACGCATAGTACTGATACAAGTAGCGTTACATATTATGGTTACGTATCAAATGTAGCCGGAAGTAATAGTTGTTCAAAGACATTTAAAAGAGATGCTTCAGCACCGGCAATATCTGTGACAACGAAGATATCACAATCTAGTAATTTGACAATAACTTTGCAGGATAACATGAGTGGATTATCTGGATATAATATAACGACAAGTACTGCTACTCCAAGTACGTGGACAAGTGTAAGTGGTAAAAATTATTCGACAACCGTAACAAAAACAACAGGAACATATTATATACATGCAAAAGACTTAGCTGGCAATACGACTTATAAGAGTGTGTATGTACAGGCATTAGTTCCGCCAACATGTAGTATAAGTTTAAGTGGTAGCGTAGGTGATAATGATTGGTATAATGGAGATGTGACTGTAAAGATGACAACTGTAGGGACGGCTACGACAAAGGGACTTGCAACTACTAAGAATTCAACAAATGGTAAAACGTCTGTTGTACATAGTTCTGATGGTAAGAGTATTACATATTATGGATATGTGGCTAATGCGGCTGGTGAAAATAGTTGTTCAAAGACATTTAAACGTGATGCTACTGGGCCAACTTGTTCATTAAAATCGTCTGGCGATTTAGGCGATAATGGCTGGTATAGAAGTAACGTTGATATAAAATTTAATGATAAGAGTGATTCAATGAGCGGTGTTACTAGCTTTGGCTTGACGACTAGTAGTTCAGAAAATTATAATAGCAGTACTTTAGCAACTCAATCTTCGGATACATCGGGGACTACTTATTACGGTTATGTAAAAGATGCTGCGGGTAATACTGGTAAATGTTCAACTAATATAAAAAGGGATGTTACGCCTCCTTGGGATTTAAATAGTACTTATTATTCGTATTATGAACCTTGGGGTAGCTATTCGCATACTACAGTTACTGATTTTGGCGAAAATTTTGCAATGGCAGAATTACAGTATCAATATTGTTATGAGGGAACCTCTTGTGGCAGTAATAAAAAGAAAAATTGTAATAATACAAGTATTTATGATCAACCATGGAATACTGATAATAGCTATAGTAAGTGGGGTGCCCAAGCTTATGCTATTCGTTTAGGGTATGGCTGTTGGGGATATAAAATTCAGCTTAGGGTATGGCTTAAAGATGCGGCAGGTAATGAAACTTATCTTAAAGTGTATACTGTTAAAATATAAATTGTAGGAGAGAGTATGAAAAAGAAAATATTAATTTTAATTATAGTTTTTATATGCGTAGGCTGTGGTTGTACTATGGAAAAAGAAAAAAAGGATAAAATCGATAGTGTTGCTAAAATAGAAGACGGGAAAATAAGTTTAACAACTTATAATAATTTAGAGTTTAAATCGATTTATGGAGAAGAGCAAATTAATGTAAATGTTCAAAACGTTTCAGAAACAAAATTAGTAATTAATAAAATAATAATTAAGGTTTATGATAAATCTGGCCGTGTTAATAATTATGAATTTACTTTGAATGAAACTTTGGAAAATAAAGGTACAACTAATTTTACTTTCGCTTATAAAATAGAAGATATTAAAAAAATCGAATATTTATACGAATAAAAAAAGAGTAATTTTAAACATTTAGTGTTAAAATTGCTCTTTTTTATAGGTGATATAAAAGGCTATACAATAGAGTTTATTTAAAAATGGGTAATTCATATGAATTAACATTGATTTTGCTAAAACATCATTAATATTTAGTACCTTTTTCTTGCTTTATAAAATTAAATAGTGTAAAATGATGATAGACAATAAGGGTGATAATATGGGTTTATTTGATAGATTTAAAAATGTCTTTAAAAAAGAAGAAAAGGCAGAAGTTGAATTATATGATAAGGGTTTAGAAAAAACCAGAAACAATTTTTTGACTTCACTTATAAATTTAAATAGTAGACATAATAGAGTTGATGATGAATATTTTGAAGAATTAGAAGAAATTTTAATTATGGCTGATATTGGTGTTAATACAGTTATGGATATTATTGATCGCTTGAAAACGAGGGTAAAAAAAGAAAATATTACAACAGCTGATGAGCTTAAAGAAATTATTGTCGATGAAATGTTTGTAATTTATGTTAATAATGATATTATTGTCAACAAAATTAATTATAGTTCAGAAGGGCCAACGGTTATTTTATTTGTTGGTGTTAATGGAGCAGGTAAAACTACGACGATTGGTAAAATAGCTCATAAACTTAAAAATGAAGGCAAAAAGGTTTTGATGGTTGCAGGTGATACATTTAGGGCTGGTGCAACGGAACAATTAGCAGAATGGGCTAAAAATATTGGTGTAGATATTGTTTGCCGAGAGAATGCTGATCCAGTTAGTGTAATGTATGATGGTGCTTTAAAGGCTAAAGAGGAAAATTATGATGTTGTTTTAATTGATACTGCTGGAAGATTGCAGAATAAAGTTAATTTAATGAAGGAATTAGAAAAAATAAATAAAGTTATTGGTAAGTTAATTCCTGAGGCCCCACATGAAACTTTATTAGTGGTTGATGCTACAACTGGACAAAATGGAATAAGTCAAGCCAAAAGCTTTCAAGAAATAACTGATATTACAGGAATTGTTCTTTCTAAATTAGATGGAACAGCTAAAGGTGGAATTGTTTTAGCAATCAAAGATAGTACAGGAATTCCAGTTAAATTTGTTGGTTTAGGTGAAGGCAAAGAAGATTTAAAAGTGTTTGATATTGAAAAATATATATATGGTTTATTCAAAGGAATGGAGGAGTAGAGATGAAAAGTAGTAATGGGAAAATGGATATTGGACTTATGATTCAATTTGGATTGTTAATCGTTTTAATAGTTTTGGTAATTTTATCATTCTTTTGGAAAACATTTTTACCAATCGCTGATATTGTAGCTGGTTTAACATTTATGACTATAGCTTATAATAAACGTGATTATTATGATAAAAAGTACATGATTTTCTTTTTTATAGCATTTGGTGTTCTCTTTATTGGACTTGGAGTTTTCAATTTAATAAATGGATAATCGAATTTATTTAATAAACCTTTATGATTATTATGGAGATTTATTAACGTTAAAACAGCAAGCTTATTTTGAAGATTATTATTTTGATAATTTAACGTTATCAGAGATTAGTGAAAATAATAAAATTAGTCGCAATGCTGTTCATAAACAGTTAAAAGAAGTTGCTATAAAATTAGAAACATACGAAGAAAAATTAAAGTTATATCAAAAAGCATTAGAAATAAAAAAGATAATTAAAAATTTAGATAATGAAATAAAAGAAAAAATAGAAGAATTAATATAGGAGGCAAATATGTTTGGGAAAATAGTTTACATTAGTGATAATGAAGCTCATGTTCAAAGATTACAAGATGGTTCAATGTCAACAAATATAATGAATATGCATGTTATTTTTGAAGATGAGAAGAAAAAAATATTAGGTGAAGTTGAAGATATCAGTGATGGTATTATTAAAATAAGATTTTTAGGAGAGATTGTTAATAATCGTTTTGTTGGAGGAGTTATTCGTAAACCAACATTTAATGCTAATCTTCGTTTGATTAATCGTGATGAAGTGGCAATGTTAGTTGGGGAAGATAATGATTCATCATTTATTTTAGGGGTAAGTCCTTTATATGATGATTATCCAATTAGAGTTGATATTAATGATTTATTTAGTAGCCATATGGCAATTTTTGGTAACAGTGGTAGTGGTAAATCATGTGGGGTAGCTCGTATTTTGCAAAATGTATTTTCTAATCCAAAGTTATTACCGTTTAAATCAAATTTCTTTATTTTTGATGCATATGGAGAATATCATAATGCGTTAATGGATGTTAGTAGGATTAATCCCAATTTGAACTTTAAATTTTATACGACCAATGTTAATCAAACAGATGGTCAGATTTTAAATTTACCAGTTTGGTTATTAGATATTGATGACATGGCTTTATTGTTAAGGTCAGAAACGCATTCACAGCTTACAATTATTGAACGTATGCTTAAATTGGCTAATATCTTCGCACTAGAGGATGATACAGCTATTCGTTATAAAAATCATTTGATTGCCAAAGCGATTATGAGTATTTTATATACAAATCAGACTGCAAGTAGTAAGCGAAATGATGTTTTTCAAATTTTAGCTACTTGTTCAACTGATGAATTTAATTTAGAAGCACCAGTTCAAGGTATTGGTTATACGCGTAAATTTAGGGAATGTTTTACAATTGATACAGCCGGACAATTTCCAGAAAGTATATTAATGACTGAATATGTAACTAATCATATTGATGAATCTTTAGATAAATATGAGCCAACTGAAATAAAATATTATACTTTAGAAGATTTGGAAAAAGCTTTAGATTTTACTTTAATTAGTGAAGGATTATTACATAATGATGAAACTTATAGTGATGCAATCACTTTAAAAGTTCGTCTTCATTCTTTAACTATTTCTGAAAATTCAAGATATTTACGTTATCCAAGTTTTATTACAATGGAAAATTATATTGCAACATTAGTATCAGTGAATGGTAAAAAAGCACAAATTATTAACTTTAATTTAGAAGATGTTGATGATTGGTTTGCTAAAGTAGTAGTTAAAATATATTCAAAGATGTTATTTAATTTTACGAAGCGTTTAAAACAAAGGGCATCTATTCCATTTCATATTTTTGTTGAAGAAGCACATAGATATGTTCAAAATGATGGGGATGTGGAATTAATAGGATACAACATTTTTGAGCGTGTGGCTAAAGAGGGAAGAAAATATGGAATCATTTTGAATTTGATTTCCCAAAGACCAGTAGAAATTTCAGAGACTGTTATATCACAATGTGCGAATTTCTTAATTTTTAAACTAAACCATCCAAGGGATGTTGAGTATATTACGAAGATGTTACCGAATATTAGTGCTGAAATTGTTGAAAAGCAAAAGTCGTTGCAGCCGGGAACTTGTATGGCCTTTGGTCAAGCATTTAAGGTTCCAATGATTGTTAGAATGCAAATGCCAAATCCTGCACCATCAAGTAGTAGTTGTGATGTTGTTGAAAGATGGAAAGTTTAAGATAGCAAATGAATAAGAAATTAATAGTATTTATTCTTTTGGCGGTTACTGTTTTAGCGCTTTCGTGGTTTGTTTTTACAGAAAAGACACCAGAGAAGGAAGTAAAAGAGGTTAAAACTGTTCGTAAGGATATATTAGAAGACCAAGTGGTTGATGAAAAAGTGGTAATTACAAATATTAATTTAGATACGCGAAAGGAAAGATCAACATTTAGTGCGAAAGTGCGAAACTTGACTAGTGATATTTTGGAATATCAGTCACTTAAGATTACAGTTAAGAATGGCACTAAAACAATTGCTGTTTTGTTAGGTTATTTTGGGGGACAACTAGAGCCTGAACAAACAGTAAGTGTTACGGCCGAGACTAACATTGATTTATCTAAAGCGTCATCCCTAGAATTTTCTTTATCAGGTTAATATTGTTTTTATAAATATAGTAGAGGAAGGTGAGATGTATGTTTTGCAGTAGATGTGGAACAGCAAATGCTGGTGATGCTAAATTTTGTATTCATTGTGGGGCACCAATGAACGAAGTGGCAGCTAGTAATGCAAATCAAACAGGAGTTCAAACTCCAGAAACGTTAGAAGTACCTACTAATTATTCTAATCCAAATCCAGGAGTAATTAGTAATATGATTAATCCAGGAGGGGTTAGAAAAGCTTTAAAAGCTGATGCTAAAGCAAGACCTAAAACACCGCTTGTATTAGCTACCCTTGTTTATCTTATAATTTGTGGGGCGATAGGGGCAATTATTGCATCGGTAAGTGGAGTTGATTATTCTGCTTATACAGATGAATTTACGATGCCAATTTGGGCTAGTTCAATAGAAAGCATTTTATTTACATTGGTTGGAGCTGTATTTGGTTATGGAATTTTATCTGTAGCTTTTGATGCCGTAAGAGGTAAACCAATTAGCTTTGGTGATGTTTTTACAAGACCATTTAAAAATATGAAAAATCTTGGCTATTATTTATTAGTAATGGTATTAGTTTATGTTATTGGTTTTGTAGTTGGCTTTTTAGCAACGATAATTCCATTTTTAGGATTCTTCTTAATGATTGGACTTATTGTGGCATCCATTTATTATGGACCAGCAATTGATATTTTCTTATGTGTTTTAGCTGATGAAAATACACCAAAGGAAACTTTTACTTTATCTTTTAAACGAGCTTTAGATATTATTAAAGGTCATAGAGTTGAGTATTATGGAACTAATTTAAGTTTCTTTGGTTGGTGGTTACTTTCAATTTTAACTTTAGGTATTTTATTAATATGGATTCTTCCATATATGAGAATGACTGTAGCTAATATGTATAGAAGATGGACTAAAGAGGTTGATTTCAATGTTCAACAAACTGGTTTGAGTAACGGAGCAGTAATAGGTCTTTCTGTAGGTGGCTGTGGTGGTTGTTTTGTTGTATTTATAATTTTCTTTATAGGAATTATCGCAACGGTTTTAGTATCATTAGGATATAATGTAGATGCTTTTGATAAATTAGAAAACTATGATGATAATCATTCAACAGTAGAAAAGTCAACTAAAAATACTGGAACATCAAAGGTAACCATGGGTTCTGGTAGTAATATAGTGACTTTCAAAGTACCTAGTGGCTTTGATAGACCTTATGATGGTAATGATAGTGATTATAGTAGTTTTCATATGAATGATGGATATGATTCAATTAAATATTCACACAGAAGTATGGATGCAGATAAAGTGTATGGCTATGAAATGGAAACAATTACTAAGTATCGCTATGCTGATTATCAATATGTTGATAATGAATTTACAACAACAATAAATAATAAAACAATGAAGGTACATACAACGAAAGTAACAACTGCTTATGATACTACTTATACTGAGGTTTATACTGTGTATCCAGTTAACAGTAGTAATTCAATTGAAATAGAAATTCAAGCTTATGATAAAGATATAACTGCTGATAATATTAAAAATTATATTATTGTAAAATAAAAATCGGAAATTAATCCGATTTTTTCTATTCAACAGTAACTGATTTAGCTAGATTTTTAGGTTTATCGATATCGCAGCCTTTTAATTTGGCACTTTCATAACCAATTAATTGTAGAGGGATACTAGCAATAATTGGATTAGTAAAGTCATTATTATCTGGGATAATAATTTTGTTATCGACCCAGTCTAAATTTTCATCTAGTTTATCTGTAGTTATTAGAGTTATAAAAGCGCCTCTAGCTTTGACTTCTTTAATATTGCTGAAGGTTTTTTCAGCAATGTTTTTGTCGGTAACAACAGCGATAACGTTTGTACCTTTATCAATTAAGGAAATTGTACCATGCTTTAATTCACCAGCAGGATAAGCTAAAGTAGTAATATAAGAAATTTCTTTTAATTTTAAAGCACCTTCTAGACATAAGGCATAATCAATGCCTCTTCCAATATAGAAACAATTTTCTTTTTTACAAAGTGTTTTCGCAATTCCTTTATAATTTTCATTAATAAGTGTTTCTAAAATAAGCGGGGTGTCTTCAAGGGAACTAATAATTTCTAAAGCTTTTTTATCACTAATTAAGTTTCGATTATTACCAATTGTTAAAGCAATTAAGCTTAAAATTGTAATTTGGGCTAGATAAGCTTTAGTGGTTGCTACTGATATTTCAGGTCCAGCTTTAATATAAATAGTTTTAGAAGCTTCTCTAGCTAAAGAAGAACCAATAACATTGACGATGGCTAAAGTATCTAAACCTAGTTCGTTAGCTTTTCTTAAACATGCAAGAGTGTCAGCTGTTTCTCCTGATTGTGAAATTAAAATAACTAAAGTATTTTCATCAGTAAAAACTTTTTGATATCTAAATTCAGAAGCTATGTAAACATCTGTTTTAATATTAGCGTATTTTTCAATTAGGTTTTTGCCAATTAATCCAGCGTGGTAGGCACTACCGCAACCTATGATAGTAATATTTGTGTATTTTTCAAAGTCTGGCATATTTTCTATTAAACTTTCCAAACCATATTTTAAGAATGGTTTAAGGGTGTGTTTAACAACTTCGGGTTCTTCATGAATTTCTTTTAACATAAAGTGATCATAGCCGTTTTTTTCAGCCTGGGTGATGCTACCTTCGAAAGTTAAAATTTCTTTATTAACTTTATCTAATTTATCATCATATATATTAACTTTATCACTAATTTCAATTATTTCATTGCTTTCAATTAATATATATTTATCTGTATATTTTAAAATAGCTGGAACATCAGAAGCAATGAAATTTTCTTTGTCACTAATACCAATAATAAGTGGACTATCACGTCTAATTGCGTATAAAGAATTTGGTATATCATCGCAAAGTATGCCTAAAGCATAGGAACCAACTAAAAGGTTTTTTATTTGAACTAGGACTTTTAAAATATCTGGTTTTTCTTTGTATAGTTTATCTAAAAGGGCAGCAATAACTTCACTATCTGTTTCTGATTTGAATTTATAGCCGGATTTAACTAATAATTTTTTTAACGCTTCATAATTTTCAATAATTCCATTATGAACGATTGTAAATTTGCCTTGACGGTGAGGGTGAGAGTTTTTTTCGTCAGGGCGACCATGGGTGGCCCATCTGGTATGGCCAATACCAATATTGCCGTATACATCTTTTTTTAATTTACCTTCAAGATTTTTAATTTTACCACTGGCTTTAATGATTTCAACGCGGTTGCAAGTACGATAAGCAATTCCAGCTGAATCATAACCACGATATTCTAAAGATTTTAAACCGTCCATTAAAACATTAATGGCGTTTTTATTTCCAACATAACCAATAATACCACACATAATTATGTCTCCTTTCAGAAGTAGGTTTTTATCTATCCTTACTTATATTATATAGAAAAGTTTGAAAAATGGCAATAAATTTCATTTTGGACAAGGAAATCAAGCTTTCACCAGGTATGATACCTATAAAGACAAAAAGTCTTAGAAAGGTAAGGTGTTTATGGAAATTTTAAATGTTTCAAATTTAACAAAAAAATATGGAAAGGATGAAAATTTAGTAAAAGCTGTTGATGATGTGAGTTTTAAAGTTCAAAAAGGTGAATTTGTTGCCATTGTTGGTCCAAGTGGTGGTGGAAAGAGTACACTTATTCATTTACTTGGTGGGGTAGATAAGCCTGATAATGGTAAAGTTTTAATTAATGGTGAAGATTTGTATGGATTAAAAGGGGATAGTTTAACTATTTTTAGAAGAAAGAATATTGGAATTATCTATCAATTTTATAATCTGATTCCCGTACTGACGGTTAAAGAAAATATTATTTTACCAGCGGTTTTAGATGGTAGAAAGATAATGGCTGATTATTTAGAAGAGCTAATTAAAACGCTTGATTTAAAGGTAAGGCTTAATTATTTGCCAAATGAAATTTCTGGAGGCCAGCAACAAAGATGTGCGATTGGAAGAGCTTTAATTAATCATCCTAAGTTGTTACTCGCTGATGAACCTACGGGGAATTTGGATAGTAAGAATACGAAAACGGTGATGAAATTACTTAAATATTATAATGAAACTTATGGTCAGACGATTATTATGGTTACTCATGATTTGAAGCTAGCTAAACAAGCCTCAAGAATTATTACCTTTGAGGATGGAAGAATTGTGGATGATAAAAATGGCCATTAGAAATTTATTTTACAATAAGAAAAGAACACTTATGATTATTTTGAGTATTTGTTTATCTTCAACTTTGCTTTTGATAATTAGTCTGCTTTTTTCAAGTGTTCACGATTTTATGATCAAAGAGATTATTAAAGATAAACCTTATCATGTTTTAATTAAAACAGAGGAGTTTAAGCAAACGGATTATATTAAATCGATATCTTATAAAAATGATGAGGCTTTGATTCAATATAATGAAATTAAAGACACATATAGTAATACCGATTTACTTTGTCAAAAAATCAAATGTGATGAAATTAAATATAATGATGCTTTATTATCCTTATATGGGCTTTCAAAAAAGGAAAATGTCCTTTCGAGCTTTAAAAGTTTATTAGTTACAGTTTTTTTAATTTTAGGTTTTGGCGTGTTTATTTTAATTACTAATGCTTTTACAATTTCTTTATCAGAAAGAAAAAAACAAATTGGTGTTTTAAGAAGTATGGGAATGACTAAATGGCAATTTATGAAGATGAATTTAAAGGAAGTTTTAATTGTTTTAATAATAGGTTTAGTTATTTCTCTAATTTTTAGTTTTTGGTTGATGCAGTTACTATTAGTGATTATTAATTATTTGCTTAAGGATATTTTTACATCAAAGTTTGTTTTAACAATTTATATCCCATTTTTACTTATGGCCTTAGTATTTATTGTTTTTTTGGTAATAGGATCTAGTATTTGGCCAATGATAAGATCTAGTAGGGTAAGTGTGATGAAAGCGATATGTGGGAATGATGATTTTAAGAATAAGAAATTGCCAAATTGGACTAAGAAATTTGCGATAACTAGAAGATTAGCTTTTTATAATTATTATAGGTGCAAGCGAAAATATTTAGTTGTTACTTTTTGTATATTCATTAGTGTTTTATTATATACTTCATTTAGTTTGTATTTAAGATATGGTATTAATACAATAAATAGTTATAGTGAAACTCTAGATTATGATTTTGAAGTGATTGGTAATGGTAATGAGGAAGCTATATTAGCTTTAGATGACTTAGGTAAAAAATTTGAAAAACATAAATTAGTTAAAAGTTGCTTATTAAAAGGTAAAATTGCAATTGATAGCTATTTGGATAAAAATGATTATACGGATTCGAAACAGATTTTAATTGTTCAAAATAATAAAGAAAGAGTTATTAATCGATTAGTTGAAATTAATGAGAAAGACGGAAGATTAGTGAAAGATAATCGAAAATATTTGAAAAAAGAAGTATTAGTAGATGGATTAGAAAATGGAAAAATTAAAACAACTGATGAAATCCCATGGGGACTTAAGGGATTGCTTAATAAAGATAATGTTATTTTACTAACTGATAAGTTTGAACATTATTGTCCAGAATTTGGGGTTAATTTGTTTATCAAGGGTGATTCAGCTAAAGCCTTAGCTGAGCTTAAAAAAACGAAAAATATTGATGTTAGTTATGTGGATGTTAAAAAAGCTTTAAGATTAAGGGATAATTTGTTGTTAGTGATTAAGCTATGTTTATATGGGGTAGTTGGGTTAGTAATTTTAGTTGGTTTTTCGTCAATTATTAATACAATGCATGCTAGTTTAAATTTACGAACTAAGGAATTTGGATTACTCTTTAGTATGGGGCTTACTAAAAAACAATTAAACAAAATGCTTCTTTTTGAAAGTTTACTTATGCTTATTAAAGCTTTTGTACTAGTTTTTCCGTTTACTTTAATTGTGAATTATATTTTATATTATAGTGTTAATATGGTGTTTGAGGTTTCGATAATATGGCCTTTAAAAGAATTATTATTATCATTTGTAGTTAGCTTATTCCTTATTTATTTGACGTTAAAAAGTATTTATAAAAGTTTTTACCATAGGGAAATTACTTCAATGATTTCAAGCGACAACGTTTGATGTAAAGACCTTCTAAAAAACTTTAAGCGAGAATATAATTATGGTATAATGGAAATAAGGATGTGATTACATGAGAGTAGTCGTAAGTGCTGGAGGAACTGGTGGACATATTTATCCGGCGTTAGCTATTATCGATAAGATTAAGGAACAGGAACCTGATAGTGAATTTTTATATATCGGAACCCATAACCGAATGGAAAAGGATATTGTTCCCGCTCGAGGTATTCCTTTTAAATCGATCGAAATGTATGGTTTTAATAAAAAACATTTGATGAAAAATTTTAAAACCATTTCTTGTATTTTTAAAGGTTTTAAAGAATGCAAGAAAATGATTAAGGAATTTAACCCTGACGTTGTTATTGGCGTTGGCGGTTACGTAACAGTTCCTGTAATTATAAGTGCAAAAAAATTAGGTTATAAAACATTTATTCATGAACAAAATAGTATTCCAGGAAAGGCTAATCGGTATTTGGCTAAATACTGTGATGCAATTGGGGTTTCTTTTGCTTCATCTATGGAATACTTGCCAAAAGAAAAAACATTTTTATCAGGAAATCCATGCAGTGAAAATGCAGTTAATGTGAAGGCTGTTACAAAAATGGAACTTGGACTTTCTGCTGCTAAGAAATTGGTTTTGATCGCAATGGGTTCTTTAGGTTCGTCTTCGATGAATCGTTATTTGATAAAAGAGCTTAACAAATTTAAAAATAAAAAATATGAAGTTTTAATTGTTACAGGTAAAGCTAACTATGAGGAATTTATTAAAAACGAAATTCCTAGTAATGTTAAAGTTATACCATTTTATGAGGGATTAACGAAAGTTATGAAGCGTACTGACTTAATGGTGTCAAGAGCTGGAGCTTCAACTTTAAGTGAAATCATTGCTTTAGAAGTACCAACTATTTTAATACCATCTCCGTTTGTTGCGAATAATCATCAATATATAAATGCGTTAGATTTGATAAATAATGAAGCAGCTTTAATGATTGAGGAAAAAGATTTAGATGGTGATATTCTGATTCAAAAAATTGACGAGGTTATCGATGATGATAAATGTTTAAGGAAAATGAAAGAAAACCTTAAAACATTGAAGGTTCCAGATAGTGCTTTACTTATTTATAATAAATTAAGAGAGATAATAAAATGAACGGGCAATTTGGGTTAGAAATAGATAATGCGTTAATTAAGAACTACACAACTTATAAGTTATCTGGTACAATTAAAAAGATAATTTTTCCAGATTCTATTTGCCAGTTGTTAAAATTACTGGAGTATTTAAAAATAAACCAAATTAAATATATGGTTGCTGGCTTTGGCTCTAACTTAGTTTTTATAAAAGACTATGATGGTGTAGTAATTAAGTTAGATAAATTAAATGAATTAAAGATTGATGGTAATCTGGTAACGGTTGGAGCAGGATATAATTTAATGAAACTGTCAATTAAGACGGCTAAATTAGGTCTTAGCGGCTTAGAGTTTGCTTCTGGTATTCCGGCAACCGTCGGTGGAGCTATTTATATGAATGCTGGAGCTTATAAGTCTGATATGAGTGAAATTGTTAAAGAAATTACTGTTATCGATGACAATTTAGAATTAAAAAAAATAACTAATAAAGAGCTTAATTTTGGTTACCGAACTAGTTTGCTTAAAGAAAAAAAATATATTTGTGTTTCAGCAATGTTAGAATTACGACCTGGAGATAAAGATGAAATTTTAAAGTTAATCAAAGAACGCAAGGAAAGACGTTTAAAATCTCAACCTCTTGAATTTCCTTCAGCAGGAAGTGTATTTCGTAATCCTGAAGGTGATTATGCTGGAAGGTTAATTGAAGAACTAGGATTTAAAGGTAAAAAAGTCGGGGATGCAATGGTTAGTGAAAAACATGCTAATTTTATTGTTAATGTGGGGAATGCTAGCGGTAAAGATGTAAAAAAGCTAATTATAGAAATTCAAAACAAAGTTAAAGAAGTGTATGGAATTAAGCTGATAGTCGAACAAGAATTCATAGAATAAAAGGTGATAGGGCATGGCTAAAAAGAAGGTCAAGAAAAAAAAGGTAAAGGCAAAGAACGTTTTAGTGTTTTTAGTTATAGTGTTAATAGCAGCTTTAGGGGTTATGTATGTTTATAATTTAAAAATTACAAGTATTGTTGTTAAAGGAAATACTTTATATACAGACTGGCAAATTATTAAACTTGCTAATCTCGAAGAGTATCCAAGCAGTATGCAAAACTTATCGGGGATGATTAGCAGTAAACTCGAGAAAGATCCTTACATCAAAAAGGCAACCGTAAAAAAGAATTGGATTACTAATGTTGAAATCGATATTGAGGAAAATTTACCTTTATTTTATTATGTTCCTAATCAAAAAACGGTTTTAGCAGATAAAACTGAAACAACTGATAATTTTCCGGTACCAACTTTAGTTAACTATGTACCAAACAAAATATATTCTGAATTTATTAAAGAGATGAATAATACTGATTATTCAATTGTTAAAAGAATTTCAGAAATTAAATATGATCCAAATGAAGTTGATGAAGAAAGATTTTTATTAACAATGAGTGATGGTAATTATGTTTATTTAACTTTGAATAAGTTTAATAAAATAAACCATTATTTAGATATTATTAAAGAATTTAATAATAAAAAAGGTATATTATATTTAGATTCTGGAGAATATTTTAAAGTTATTGAGTAAGAGCTTTTTGCTCTTTTTTGTTGTATTTTATAATTTAGATTATTAGTAATTATTATTTAATGATTTAAAAAACTAAAGTATTTTTATATTGCTTTTTTCTTTGGCTTATTTTTAAAGGATTTTTTGAACTTTTTTTGACATTTACTTTGCATTTTAGAAAAAATATAGTATAATTATGATAATACTGTAGGAGATGATGGTAATGGAGCACGTATACTCAAGCATTGACATTGGCAGCGATACTATCAAAATTGTGGTTTGTGAGCTATACAAGAACCATTTAAATCTGCTAGCGGCAACTTCTTCGCCGGCTAGGGGAATAAAAAAAGGTTTAATTGTTGATCCTAAAGAGGCCCAAGCTTCAATTGCCGAAGCTTTTAAAGATGTAGAAGATATGCTCGGAATAGAAATTAAAAAGGTTATTGCTTCAGTACCTAGTTACCAAGCAGAATATAAAATTATTAAAGGTGAAACTACTGTTATTGGTGATACGATTACAAGTAAGGATATGAATAATGCTTATAAAATAGGAATTAAGCAGGCTTTAAATCCTAATAATGAATTTGTAACAGTTATTCCAATTGATTTTAAAATTAATGATAAAACAGTTATGAAGGATCCAAAAGACTTCCCAGGGGATAAACTGATGGGGCGCGCGATGATGGTAATGACGCCAAAGAAAAACGTTTATTCAGTGGCAAGTATACTGGAAAGTTTGGGAATTGAAATAGTCGATATTTCAGTTGGCAGTATTGGTGATATTAATAGCTTTAGAAATAAAGAGATTGATAATGATATAGGCGCTGTTATTAATGTTGGCAGTGAGGTTACAACGGTAAGTTTGTATAATAAAGGAATACCTGTAAATACAAAAATTGTAGGTATGGGTGGAAAAGATATCGATAATGATATTGCTTATATGTATAAAATTAATACAGTTGAAGCTAAGAAAGTAAAAGAAAAATTTGCTTTCGCAAATAGACAAAATGCGAATGTGAACGATGTTTATGAAACGACTAATTTAAATGGTCAAAAAGTTAAAATTAATCAATTAGAAGTTTCAGAAGTGGTTATGTGTAGAGTTCAAGAAATACTATCTTTAGCAAAAAATGAAATTAACCTCTTAACAAATAGGCCAATTAAGTATATAATAGTAACTGGTGGCGTTAGCAATGCACTAAATTTTGAATACACAGTACATGACGCACTTGGTTCAAATGCATATGTTGGCAAAATTAAATTGGTTGGTGTTAGAAATAATAAATATAGTACAGCTTTAGGAAATATTATTTATTTTATAAGTACACTAAAGTTAAAGGGGCAAGATTATACAATGCTTAGTAAAAGTGACATGGAAATTCTTTCATCACCGGATAAGCATTTCATAAATACGTCAAATGAAACAATGCTGGGTAAAGTATTTGGATACTTTTTCGGCGAATAGGAGGAAATTTAATGTTTGGATTAGAAATGGATCAATTAGCGAAAATTAAGGTTATAGGAATCGGCGGTGGCGGTAATAACGCTGTTAATCGTATGATAGAATCAGGGGTACAAGCAGTAGAGTTTATTGTAGCTAATACCGATTCACAAGTTTTAAATAATTCACTTGCTGAAAAGAAAATTCAGATGGGTGAACAATTAACTAATGGACTTGGCGCTGGTGCCAATCCACAAATTGGTAAGGAAGCGGCTTTAGAGTCAAAAAATGAAATTGAAGAATCATTAAAAGATGCTGATATGGTATTTATTACCTGCGGAATGGGTGGTGGAACTGGAACAGGGGCTGCTCCAGTTGTAGCTGATATCGCACAGAGTCAAGGAGCATTAACTGTTGGTATCGTAACAAAACCATTCTCATTTGAAGGTAAAAAGCGTATGGAACAAGCTTTAGAAGGAATTAAAGAATTAAAGAAACATGTTGATACTTTAATCGTTGTTCCTAACGATAGATTAAGAGAAATTATTGACAAATCAACACCTTTATTAGATTCATTCAAGGAAGTTGATAATGTATTAAGACGTGGTGTTCAATCTATTTCAGATTTAATTGCGGTAGCTGGATTAATCAACCTAGACTTTGCAGACGTTAGAGCGGTAATGGAAAAACGTGGTGATGCTTTAATCGGAATCGGTGCGGGAGTTGGAGAAGATAGAGCAGTAGAAGCGGCTAATCAAGCAGTATTGAGTCCACTTCTTGAAACTAGTATCGATGGTGCTACTGATGCGATTATCAATGTAACTGGTGGTCCAAACTTAACTTTATTTGAAGTTGAAGAGGCAGTGGAAGCAATTAGAAAATCAGCTAATACTGATATTAATACAATCTTTGGTGCAGTTATTAATGAAAATTTCACAGACGAAATTATTGTTACAGTAATTGCAACTGGATTTGATGATAAGAACAAAGAGGTTCCTTCTCACGCAAGTAAAGAAGAGACTATCGATGTTTTATTAGATGATGATGATAGTGATGATACTGTTATTCCAGCATTCCTTAGAAAGAGAAATTTTTAAAGAATAGAATAATCTATTCTTTTTATTTGCGCTTTTCATAAATATGTGTTATAGTTAGTTGTCAGGTTTTAAACCTTGTTAGAAAGAAGAATACATGAAAAAATTTAAAGAATTGGGGCTCAAGGAAGAAGTCCTTAAAGCAGTAGATGCTTTAGGTTATGAATTACCTAGTAAAATTCAAGAAGAAATTATTCCATTAATTATGGAAGGAAATGATGTAATCGGGAAAGCTCAGACCGGAACGGGTAAGACAATGGCGTTTGCTGCTAGTGTTTTATCAAAAATTGATCCAGAAAACAAAAGTGTTCAGGTTTTAGTTTTAGCGCCAACTAGAGAGTTAGCTGTTCAAGTAAGTGAGGAATTTAATAAACTTAGTAAATTTAATAAATTAAATGTCTTGGCAGTATATGGCGGATTTAGTATTGAAAAACAAATGAGCGCTTTGAAAAAAGGTGTTCAAGTAGTAGTCGGGACGCCAGGAAGAATTATGGATCTTTTAAAGCGTAAAACTTTAAAATTGGATAATTTAGATTATTTTATTTTAGACGAGGCTGATGAGATGCTTAATATGGGATTTATTGATGATATTGAGTGCATTTTCAAACAAACTAGTGAAGAGAAACAAGTATTATTATTCTCTGCAACAATGCCAAAGCCAATAGAACGTTTAGCTTCACGTTATATGAAGAAAGATTATAAATTTATTGAAATTAAAGAAAATAGCCGAACTTCAATTAATGTTGAGCAAAATTATTATTTAGTAAATAATAGAACTAGGGGAGAGGCAATGTACCGTGTTTTGGACGCTAATAATTTTAAACTAGGAATTATTTTTTGCCAAACTAAAAAAGAATGTGATGAATTATTAGGTGAGATGCAAGGACGTGGCTATAGTGTTGAGGTTATGCATGGGGATATTTCTCAAAGCATGCGTAGTCAGACTTTAAAACGTTTTAAAGATGGATCATTTAATTATTTAATCGCAACTGATGTTGCTGCAAGGGGAATTCATGTTGATGATATCGATGTGGTAATTAATTATAATTTACCGCAAGATATTGAATCTTATATTCACCGAATTGGGAGAACGGGGAGAGCTGGTAATTCAGGATTATCTGTTTCTTTAGTTAATCCAAAAGAAGTTAGATTCTTGCAGGATGTCGAAAAAGTCGCTAAATGTCAGGTTACAAAAAAAGATTTACCAACTTCTGCTGAAGTTTACGCAAATAAGTATGAGCAAATTAAAACTGAGGCTTTAGCGGTGAGAGATGAACAATGCCTTAGCTATATAAGGGATATGGAAAAAGACGAATTAATAAAATTGGCTTCAGGATTATTAAAAATAACTTTTGACCGAGAAATAGGGGCTGATTTTAGTGTTGACGTAACAGTTAAAACAAAACAGAAAAACTTAACTTCGAAAGACAAAACAAGAGTGTTTTTAACGATTGGGAAAATGGATAAACTTAAAAATGGAAGTTTATTAGATTTACTAAAAAAAGAAACAAATATTGCTAAAGAAAACTTTAGTAATATTGAAATTTTAAATAAGTTTACTTTTTTAGATGTCGATAATAAAGTGATAGATAAATTAAAAAAAGGTTTAACTAACAAAAAATTTCGTGGTCGTAAAATTAATGTAGAAATTGCCAATAGAGGAAGATAAAATTGAAACTTAGTTTATTAATTGAACTAAGTTTTTTAATTATTAAATATCTAGTTTTTTCGACAAAATAACAACTTAACTAACATGTACAATGGAGTTTAGGTGATAGTATGAAAAAATATCTTTTTCCAGTAGTGGCAAGTTTAATTATAGGAACTTTAATGGCCTATTTTTTGATTAGTGGGTACGATCATGCTGAAGGAATTACTGTTTCTAAGAATGCAGAAACCATTTATTATGTTCAAAGAGGAGTATATTCGAGTAAAGAAAACATGCAAGATAACATGGGAGAATTTGAACATTACATCTACAATGTCGAAGATAATATGTACTATACTTATATAGGAATTTCAACAAATAAAAAAAATGCAGAGAAAATACAAGGATATTACAAAGAAAAAGGGTATGATACATATATAAAGGAAAAGATTACAGATAATGCCGGATTTTTAACAGTTTTAGGTCAGTATGACGATTTACTTTCTAAAACTAAAGATGGAGGAACTATAAATGCTATTTGTAATCAGGTTTTAGCAAAGTACGAGGAGATGGTTAACGATGAATATCGGAATTAAGGAGTTGCCTATTAATGAAAGGCCGAGGGAAAGATTAATTAATAAAGGGGTTAGTAGTTTAAGTGATGAAGAGTTATTGTCAATAGTTTTAAAAACGGGGACAAAGGATATGTCGGCTAAAGTATTAGCGTCTAAACTATTAAAAGAAATTGGTCATATTCAAAATTTAAAACATATTACTTATCATGAACTCATAAATATTAAAGGAATTGGGGCAGCAAAAGCTTGCCTTATTTTAGCGACAATTGAGCTTAGCCGAAGAGTTAGTGTTAAACAGGATAAGATTATTGATGTAAAGATAAAATCGCCTGAGGTGGTATATGAATACTATAAAAGTATTGTTAGTTCATCGCAGGAAAATTTTTACTGTTTGTATCTCGATTCTGGTAAAAAGGTTTTGAAAGAAAAGCTATTATTTGTTGGAACAGTTAATCATAGTATGGTTCATCCAAGGGATATATTTAAAGAAGCTTATTTACTTAATGCGACAGCGGTAATTTGTGTGCACAATCATCCCAGTGGTGATGTGAGACCGAGTATTGAAGATATTAATGTAACACAAAGGTTAAATCAAATTGGGATACTAATGGGAATTAAGTTAGTTGACCATGTTATTATTGGAGAAAACAAATACTATAGTTTTTTAGAAAATGGTAAAATTTAGTTGGTTTTTCTCCTAAAATATATTATAATTTTATATAGGTGATAAAAATGTACAAGAAAAAGGAATTTGAAAAACGATACTTATTGATTATTATTATAGTCGCCATAGCAATATTGCTGGTGGTGCTTTCAGTTGCTTTAAAAAAGGATCGTAATTTAAATCCTGTCGAGAAAATTGTTAAAGATAGTGGTACATTTGTTATCAATGTTATTTCAACGCCGGTTAATTTTATTAAAGATAAAATTAGAGAGGGCCATGAAAAAAATGACATATATGAGAAATATAAGGAACTTAAATCTAAAGAAGAACAAATGGATAGTGTAGTTGCAGCTAATGATAATTTAAAAGATGAAGTTAGTAAACTTAAAAAGACGCTAGATTTGAATACAGTATTAAGTGATAAGGTTTACAAAAATGCAACGGTTATTAATCGTAATATTGATTATTGGTATGACGAAGTTACAATTGATAAAGGTAAGGTTGATGGAATTAAGAAAAATATGGCAGTTATCAATAATGATGGTTTAATTGGAAAAGTCTCAACAGTTAGTAATCATGTAAGTACGGTTAAATTGTTAGCTAATGAAAATATGAGTGATAAAATAAGTGTTAAAATAAAGGTTAAAGATAGTTATGTTTACGGACTTATTTCAAAATACAGTTCAAAGAACAATACTTATACTGTTGAAGGTATTAGTGAAAATATTGATATTCCAAAAGGTGCCGATGTTGTAACAACTGGAATGGGTGATACTTTTCCTAGTGGTTTATTAGTTGGTCACGTAACAAAGGTGACAACAGATAACTTTGATTTATCAAAGGTCGCTTTAGTTAAGGCTTCAGTTGACTTTAATAATATTGATTATGTTTCTGTATTGAAAAGGAAAGATAGCTAATGATATTAGTAGTGATTATCGTGTCTTTTATTTTAGACAGCATTATGTCAAATTTTATTTCTTTAAATAGTTTTTTTACACCTTTATTTACTTTAATGTCTCTTATTATTGTATATCCTTACTTTAAAGGTAATCAAGCTAGATTTTTTGGAATTTGTTTTTTAACAGGTGTATTTTATGATTTAATATACACTGATACAATTGTTATTCATGGATTTTTATTTTTAATGGTTGGGTTTATTATTACAAGGCTTAATTTAGTTTTGGCTAATAATTATTTAAATGTAATGATTATGGCAATAATATGCATTATATTTTATCGGTTTGTAGCATATGGATTATTATTGATTACAGCTAATGTGTCGTTTCATTGGTTAGCAGTTTTGAAAAGTATTTATCATTCATTAATTGCGAATGTGATATATGTTGCTTTAGCTTATATAGTGACTGATAAAATAAGTTTAAAATTTAAAATTCATAAGTCCAATTAAGCTTTAAAAAGCTTTTTTTCTTGCTTAAATGTGATTATTGTGATAGAATATGCTCTAAACAGAAGTAATATAATATATAGAAGTATTTTTACTTTTAAATTTATACTGGAAGGTGATTATAAAATGACTGATAAAAAACAAGAAATGGTAAGTCACATGTCTATTAGTGAATTAAATCAACTAATTTCAAGATTAGAGGCAGAAATTGAAATACTAGAAAAAAATAAAGATGGATTAGAATTAGAATTATCCAGAATAAGTGGCGAGCAAGCAAAAATAACTAATAGACTAGATGAGTTATATCATAAAAAGGCTAAATTGAACAATACTGTTTTATTAAAGTCTTATAATGAAAAACGTGAGATTTTAATTGAACGTTTAAAAAAACAAGGGATTAATTTAACCGAGGAATTCGAGATTTTTATCAATAAAAATCGTGATATTCTTGTATTTAGAAATGAAGTAATTGCAGCAGACCATGATTTAAGTAAGGAAGATGGATTAGATGAAGTATTAGCTGGAACTGGCGCAGTTTTATTTTTTAGTGTTATTAGTTTGCCTAACGAAAAATGCGGTAGATTATTAGCGGAATTAGCAAAAAACAATGTGGAAAGAGAAGAGGAAAGAGAATATCTTTGTTATCCGCAGGTTGTCTCACAAATAGAGGACGCTAATACGCGATATGATGAGACTTTAGTTCAGCAAAGAGAAGTAGAAGGCGATTTACGTTATTGTGATGTAATTATTGCTGAAAAACAAGTGCTTTTAGCGTATTGTTCTGAGAGAATTGGAACAAGTGCTATGTCTACTAATAGGCAAAAATCGATAGGAGTTATGCCAGTTAGTTCAAAAGGTAATCAATAATTATTAAAAGAGTTCTAAAAACTCTTTTTTTATATATATTTTAATAGGTGATATAATTATGGCAAAAAAAGTCAAAGTAAAACCATCGCGTTTTTCTAGAATTAGTAGTAAGCTTTTGGTATTTGTTGTTATATTATTAGTATTTTTAATTTCACTTAAGAGTAATGCAGATCTTAGAGATTTTGTATACAAGAAAGTATTTCAAAATAATATGAGTTTTGCAAAAATCAACGAAGTTTATAAAAAATATTTTGGTTCTTCTTTGCCGCTGGCAGATAATGCAACAGAGACAGCAGAACTTGTTTCTGCAAATAAGCTTGAATATAGTGATAGTAGCAAGTACAAAGATGGCGTTAAATTAACTGTTAAAGATGGTTATTTAGTTCCATCGATGGATAGTGGATTAATTATCTTTGCTGGTAAAAAAGATGATTATGGTAACACAGTAATTGTTCAAAGACCTGATAATGTTGAAGTCTGGTATGCTAATTTGAAAACAATCGGCGTTAGCTTATATGATTATATTAAAAAGGGTGAAAATATTGGTGAAACAGACGGTACAAGTTTATACATGGTCTTTACTAAAGAAGGGAAAACTTTAGATTATCAAAAATATATTTAAAATTCATTTATTTTATTATGTTGCAGCCTTTGTTAGCGTTTTTACGGGTAATTTCAAAGGCTTTTTGATTTTTACAGTAATTACCCTTATCCATGAGTGTGGGCATGTAGGTGCAGCATTATATTATAAATGGAAGATAGAAAAGGTGGTATTGCTTCCATTTGGGGCATTAACGCTTTTTCATGAGAAAATAAATAGACCATTAAGGGAAGAATTTATTATTTTAATTATGGGACCTTTAGTTCAAATAGCTTTTGTATATTTATATTTGCAATTTGATTATAATGAATTTGTTTTGAATTATAGTAATTTAATTTTATTTTTTAATTTATTACCGATATATCCATTGGATGGTTCAAAACTTTTAAATATTTTTTTAAATAAAATCACAAGTTTTAAGCGAAGCCACTTATTAACAATTTATATTTCACTTTTAACAGTGGCTTTTTTACTTTTAAATGTTAAGTTTAATTTGATTTTTACGCTTATTTTATTTTTTGTAATTATTAAAGTTATCGATGAATATAAAAATCATGATAGTTTATTTAATAAGTTTTTGTTAGAACGCTATACTAATAATTTTAATTTTAAAAAACGAAAAATTATTAAAGGAAGAAAGGTTTCGAAAATGAAACGTGATTACCAGCATATATTTTATAATGAGGGGAAATATACAACTGAAAAGGAAATTCTTCGTAAAAGGTTTGACTTTACTAGGAAAATGTGGTAAAATTTTTAATTGTGTAGAGCTTCCTCTACAACCGCGCAGAGAAGGTTTTAAAAATACATTAGTATTTACCTTAATGGCGAGTCTTAGATTCTAAAAGGAGGTTATGAAATGAAAGCAGTTTTTGAAACTGGAGGAAAACAGTATTACGCTAGTGAGGGTACAGTTCTTTATGTTGAAAAGTTAGATGTGGCTGCCGGAGATACTATTACTTTTGATAATGTATTAATGGTGAATGGTCATAGCGGTATGCCTTATGTTAAAGGTGCTAAAGTAGAAGCTAAAGTTATTAAACAAGGCAAAGCTAAAAAGATCGTTGTATTCAAATTTAAAGCAAAGAAAAAATATCGTCGTACTCAAGGACACCGTCAACCATATACTAAGGTTGAAGTTACTAAAATTATTGAGAAATAATGATTAAAGTTAGAATTAAAAAAAATCATATTGAAATAAGTGGTCATTCGATGTATGACGAGTCAGGAAGAGATATAGTCTGTGCTTCAGCCTCTAGCATTGTGATAACAAGTGTTAATGCTATTTTAAGCTTTGATAAGGAAGCGCTTAAATATGAAGAAAAAGACGGATATATCAAAATTGATATTTTAAAAAACACTAAAGAAACTGATACAATTATTTTAAATATGATTACACTTTTAAAAGAGTTAAAAGAACAATATAAAAAAAATATTAAAATATACGAGGAGGTGTAGTTCATGCCAATGTTAAAGTTAAATATCCAATTATTTGCCCACAAAAAAGGACAAGGTTCAACTAAAAATGGACGTGATTCAGAATCAAAGAGATTAGGCGCTAAAGCTGCTGATGGACAATTTGTTACTGGTGGTTCTATTATTTATCGTCAAAGAGGAACTAAGATTTATCCAGGCAATAATGTTGGAATCGGAAAAGATGATACGATTTTTGCAAAAATCGATGGAATTGTTAAATTTGAACGTGTAGGAAGGGATAAAAAACAAGCTAGTGTTTATCCTGAATAAGAGAACTTCGGTTCTTTTTTTCTTGTCCTTGAAATAATATTTAGTAGTAGTGTGTAAAAGTATTGTAAATTTTATATTTTTGTGTTATATTTGAGATGTAAAGTCGTGAGGATTTGCAGCCCGATGTTGCAACATAATAAAAGAAGTAAAAAGGGAGAGGAGGAATAACTATGGCATGGCTTGTTAATGCATTTAGAAGATTTTTCTAAAAAATAATAGATAATTGTGACGTCTTTAAAAATTTTATCTATTATAATATATAAAATTGGCCTTAGTTATTCTAAGGCTTTTTGTTGTCAAAAAATGTACATATTGCTTAAAATTCAATGGTTTTCTTGCCTTATATTATTTATGTTGTTATAATTGCATTAGAAAGTAGGGGATTTTATGCAAACTGAAAAAATTTCATCGCTTATAAAAACATTAATTGTAGTTATAGCATTTTTTACTTACAATTTTGTTATTACAGCGATTTTAAATGTTTTTGGCATAACTAATGAAGTAATAACAATGTTTGTTCCAGATATTATATTTTTAATTGGAATTTTAATAGTTTATGGCAAGCCATTGTTAGCTGATGTCAAATCTTTCCATAAGGATCATAAATTTAGTAAAAGACTTTTGATAGTTTTATTAGGCTTTATAATTTTAGTTGGTGTAAACATGGGGGCTAGTGTCATTTCTTCAATTATTTCTCCAGAAGAAATAGTCGATGATAATACTAATGCACTTTATTCATTAAATACGCTTTATACAATATTTAAGGTACTTGTATTTTCAGTAATTGCTGAGGAGTTAGTATTTAGAAAAGCTATAGGTGATGTTATTGAGAATAAAATTGCTTTTGTGATTATAAGTAGTTTGGTTTATTCGTTAACTAATATTTTATATTCTGATTTAACTAGTATAGTTGTGTGGGCGGGGGTAGTAAGTTATTTTGCTATTTATTTAACCTTGTCAATAATCTATGTTAGGAATAATGATAATATTTATCCAGTAATGATTATGAAGTTTTTATTTAATTTAATTCCGGTGGCTATTTTATTATCAGGTGTCTAAGATGGATAGATGTATTAATGTTTTAGCAGTAGTACAAACTAAATCGGCTGATTTTCTAGCCGTAGTTCAACAGCCATCGGTTGGACTAAAAAACGCCAATAATTTAATAATTGTAATTGTTATTATAATTGTTATCTTATTAGCAGCAACGTTATTTAAACGTAGAAAGTAGGGGGGAGCTTCTTCCCTTTTTAGCTATTTAGATGAGGATGATACTATGAAAAACTCAAAGAAAATTTTAAATATATTATTGATAGTCAATTTTATTCTTTACCTATCATTTTTGACTTGGACTGTTTTGTTTAAATATGTATCGCCATTAGAAATATTTAGTCCAGAAAGGTTACATGAAAGAGTTTTTCATATGGTTCATTATAGTGATTTTTTAAACAATAGTTTTAATGATATCATGGGTAGTGTTATTTTGTATATACCGTTAGGAATTTTTTGCTGTATATATAGTAAGGATGCGAAAGTTTGGCCAAAGGTTATTGCAATATTTTTATTAAGTTTAGCTTTTGAAATATTTAAATTTATTTTTGCTATTGGACCATCAGATGTTTTTGAAATTATTTGTAATGTTTTGGGAGGACTTTTGGGCATTGGAATTTATGTTTTGTTAGGTATGATGTTTAAAAATGAAGAAAAAGTAAAGAGTACAATGGCAATTTTAATGACAGTGGTAATGATATTTGTACCAATAAGCATGTTTTTAATAAGCCTTACAGGATAATAAATAAGAAAAATCTTTATATCTGAAATAAAAGAAAAAGCTTGTTCAAAACGGAGATATAGGATATACTGGATATAAGTTAAAAAATAGGGAAGAATAAGCCTATAGCAAAAGTAGGAGAGATAAAATGAACAAAAGTAAAAAGAGAAATATAATCATCGGAAGTTTGTGTGCAGTAGTATTGTTAATGGCAGTTGGTTATGCCGCGTTTCAAACAGTATTAAATATTCAAGGAACAAGTAATATAACAAGTAGCTGGAATGTAAAGATAACAAAGGTAGAAAGTAAGAATATAGTAGGAACAGCTAGTAATAATGGTGATCCTAGTTTTGAAGAATTGAGTGCAACCTTTAAAACAAGCTTACAAGCACCAGGTGATAGTATTGAGTATGATATAACAGTAAGTAATACTGGAAGCTTGGATGCCAAGTTAGATGAGATAACTTTAAGTGATACAAATAATCCAGCCATTAAATTTACTGCATCAGGAATGACCAAAGGTGATGTAATAACAGCTGGAAGTACTAAAATATTAACCGTAAAAGTCGAATACTTAAGTAGTGTAAGTGAACAACCAACAAATACAACATCAACTTTAACAGTAGATTTAGATTATAGTCAGGCAACTGGAACAGCTCCAAGCGGAGAGAGTGCAGCTGATAAATTAATCGCAACAACAGTAACAACTGGAGATGGATTATATGCAGATACATATGAAGAAGGAAGATATATTTATAGAGGAGGGACTCCTAATAATTATATAACATTCAATGAAGAAAACGCAGGATGGAGAATACTATCAGTTGAAGCTGATGGAACACTAAAGATAATAAAAAATGAAAGTATAGGAAGTAAGGCTTGGGATACATCAAATTCAAATAATTGGGCTCGCCCAGCTACATTAAATACTTATTTAAACAATGATTACTATAATACTTTATCTAGTGATGCTAAAAACCAAATACAAAGTCATAGCTTTGGTATTGGAGCAGTAACATATAATGATACAAATTTAGGAAATACAGTAACAATAGAAAACAATACAACATGGAATGGTAATATCGCATTAGCAACAGCAAGTGAATACGTAAGAACAAGTAATAATAGTGCATGTACAAGCGTTAATGCATATTGGAATACATCATCTTGTTATAGTAATGGGAGTACCCATAATTGGTTAACAAAAATAATGAATTCATCAACATATAGTTGGTTGCTTTCGCCGTATAGTGGCTACTCGAACTTTGTGTTCACTGTCTATTCCTACGGTTCCCTCATCGGCTACAACGCTTACTATGCTGCGGCCGGCGTGACGCCCGTTCTCTATCTAAAATCTGATATCCAATTATCAGGAGAGGGAACACAATCAAAACCATATACTATTGGATAATAAAAATACCTAATTAGGTATTTTTTCGTTAACTTTTAAGCTGATTATAGTATTGGCCGGAAATTCATAGGTATAATATACATGCTTTTTGGGTAAAATAATATGGTTAGGTTTTAAATTATGATATATATGAGTGACTTTATTTTCTTTATCGGTTAAAACAACATCAATTGCTTCTTTCATAAAAAATGTATGAATACCATTACATCTTAATTTTAAGCCATAATCAATGTTTTTTTTAAACATAAGCCCTTTAAATTTATCAAAATGATTATTATATTCTTTGATTTTAATGTCTTTACCTTCTATTAACATTATATCACCAATAACAATATATCATATTTTGTCAGAGTTTGGCTACTTTTTGTAAAAGTTTACTTATAGCGCTTGATTTTTTGCCTAAAAGTCTATATACTTATTATAAGGATTACGTTAGTTTGGCGTAGGAGGAAACATATGAAGAGATTAGGGGATAAAGGGCAAGCATTAGTTGAATATCTACTAATTATTGCAGTTATAAGTGTTATTGTGGTGAGTATTGTTAAACTCTTAGGTGGATATTTACAAGATTCTATGACAAAATCATCGTGCAAATTAATCGATAAAGAGTTTGTCGAAGGTTCTAAACCTGGAGAAGGCTCTTGTCAGTAGAAGATAAGTTGTTATCTTCTTTTTATATAAAGGAGGCTTTTTATGCGTTTGCTTAAAAGAGGTTATAGTATTGTTTGGTTGGTTTTGAGTTTATTAACTTGCAATATTTCCGTTTTATTTTTAGGTTCATTACTAAAGGTATATGATGAGGGTGCTTGGTATACTAAATGGTATTATTGGGTGTTAGGATTTTTCTTTGGGATGTTGCCAGCATTAGTAATGCTTTTCATTTTTGTAATAGAAACGACTGTAAAAGTATGTAAAAAATTAAAAGTGCCAGGGGCTGAGGTGTATGGCCTTCCATATGTTTGGATTGGCTGCGCAATTATACCAATAGTTGGCTGGACTTTGCTGATGGTTTTATTAATTTATATTTACTTATGGTATTTGATTAGTTTATTTCAGGGTAAGGGAGAAAAGTATATTAAATAGTTACTATTTCTCTTTTTTTATGCTATAATTTATAAAGGTGATAGAAATGCAGGCAAATAGAAGCGAACTACGTAGATTGTGTATGACAATCTTATATCAAATTGAAATATATCAAAAGAATAATATTGAATATAATGTTGATGATGTAATTAATGAAGTTTCTCCAATCGATAATGAATTTGTAAAAGAAATCGTTTATGGAGTAATTACATATAAGGAAGAAATCGATAAAATGGCAAACAAGTATTTAGATGGATGGGCAATCGATCGTTTAGGTAATACAGATGGGGCAATTTTAAGAATTGGGATCTTTGAACTTTTATATACAAAAACACCAGAAATTGTTTCAATCAATGAAGCAATTGAACTTGCGAAAAGTTATAGCGATGATAACGTTCGAAAGATGATTAATGGAGTACTCGATAAAATATATCATGAAAAAGTAGGTGAGTAGATGGATGAGAAGTATTTAACAGTAAGTGCGATTACTCGTTATTTGAAAGCAAAATTTGATTTAGATGAAAATTTAAAATCAGTTTTTTTAAAAGGTGAAATTTCTAATTTTAAGGCTCACACCTCGGGTCATTTATATTTTTCGGTAAAAGATGAGACTAGTAAAATAAACGCAATTATGTTTAGTCGCAGTGCTGCTAAATTAGATTTTAAACCGGTGGATGGAACTAAAGTTTTAATTGCGGGGCGTATTAGTATTTATGAAGCAACAGGCAATTATCAAATTTACGTTGACCAAATGATGGAAGATGGGGTTGGCAATTTATATGTGGCTTTTGAAAAACTGAAAAAAACACTACAAGCAGAAGGCTTATTTGATAAAGAACATAAAAAAGAAATTCCAAAAATTCCGCGTCGTGTGGGAATTGTGACAGCAAGTACGGGAGCAGCAGTTCGTGATATCGTAACGACAATAAAAAGAAGATTTCCAATTTGTGAAACAATTTTATTTCCAACATTTGTACAAGGCGATAATGCCAAAGACGATATTGTCCGAAACATTAAACGGGCTGAGGATTATGATATAGATGTTTTAATTGTCGGTCGTGGGGGCGGCTCAATCGAAGACTTATGGCCTTTTAATGAAGAGGTTGTTGCGAGAGCTATTTATAATTCACCAATACCAATAATCAGTGCGGTTGGTCATGAAGTTGATTTTACAATAAGTGATTTTGTTTCAGATTTAAGGGCACCAACGCCAACGGCGGCGGCAGAACTGGCTGTGCCTAATATGGTTGATTTAAAAAGAAACATAGAACAACTTAGTATTCGTTTAAAAGAAGCAGTGTATAAGAAAATTAATTATCAAAAATTATATCTAGACTCAATTAAAAGCTCTTTTGTAATTAAAAATCCGATGATTATGTTTGATAATCGTCGCCAAAAAATCGATTTAATGAGTGATCGTTTGAATGATCTTATTTTAAGAAGGGTTGAGATTCAAAGAGATAAATTAGACAATTTGAAGAGGAGCTATATTTTTAGTAATCCAAGTCTTTTATACAAAGATGAAAAAGTTATGCTTAATAATTTAATTGATAAATTGGAATTATTAAATCCACTTAAGGTATTAGGGCGTGGCTATAGTATCACATGTAGTGGTGATAAGGTTATTAAAGATGTTAAGGATGTTAAAGATACTGTTAATATTAAATTATATAATGGTGAAATAAAAGCTAAGGTTTTAGAAACTAAGGAGGTAAATCATGGCTAAAAAATTTGAAGATAAAGTAAAAGAATTAGAAGAAATTATCAATGTTTTAGAAAATGGTGACGCTAGTTTAGATGAATCTATTAATAAATATACTGAAGCAATGAAATTAGTTAAAGAATGTGATGAAGAGTTAAAACAGATTGAAGAAAAGGTAAATAAAATCGTAGCTGAAGATGGTAGCTTAGAAGATTTTGAACCTGACACTACTGAGTAGTGTTTTTTCTTGACTATTATTTGGACCTTGGTTATAATTAGAATAGGTGAAGAATATGAAACACAAAGGTTTTACATTAATTGAATTATTAGGGGTAATTGTTTTGCTTGGAGTTTTAGCGTTAATTGCTGTACCAGCAATTGATAAATCATTAAATTCTAGTAAAGATAATCTTGAAGATACACAAGAATCACAAATAATTAAGGGTGCGAAGGATTATTATGCCGAGCATTTAAGCGAATTACCTCAAGCTGAGGGAGCTTCGGCTTCAAAAACGATAACTGTAAAGAAATTACAGGAACAAGGATATTTACCATTAAATATTACAAATCCAAGGACTGGTGAACTTTATCCTGATACGACTTTGGTTAGGGTAACTAAGAATAAAGAAAATTTTAAATATAAAGTGGAATAGGTGAGAAAATGAAAAAGGGATTTACTTTAATCGAGCTTTTAACAGTTATTGCGATATTGGGAATTATAACTGCGATAACGGCACCAACAATTATTAATGTTATTAAATCTTCAAAGGAGCAAGCTTTTGTTGATTCTGCAGCAGGAGTAACTGAGGCAGCAAGAACTTATCAAGTTAGTAACAATAATGGACATGATTTAACTATTACATTTTCAAATGGAACGGCTAATCCAACAATTCAAACTAAAGGTGATTTACCCGATGGTGGGTCACTTCATATTGATGAGAATGGAAAAGTGGAGTATGCATTTTGGAATTCGGAATTAAAGAAATGTTTAGTTAAAACTAAAGAAGTGAAAAAGGGAAGTATTAGTACAAGTATTACTAGTAGTTCTAATTGTAAAATCAAATAATAGTTTAAAATAGAAAGGTGATTTGATGGAATCAAGAATGTCTAATGCTAAAATTATTGGAATAATTGCCTTTTTGTTGATACTTGGAATAATAGTGTTTTTAATATTTAATATTTTTTCGGTTAAGGAAGAAAAAGAAGAAAAACATAAACAAGAAGTAGTGTATGAAAAAGAGGATATTCAAATGTCATATGATGGAAACTATTTAGAATATGTTCCACTAGGCGAACCATATGCTCTAAAAGGTATTACAGCAACTACTAAGGATGGTAGTGACATTTCAGATGAAGTGATTACTTCTTATTTTAAAAATGGAGTCCAGGTTCCAGATTTAGAAACAGACGAATTAGCTTCTTACTTGATTAGATATACAGTTAAGGAAGAAAAAACTTCAAAGACGGCATCAATAAATAGAAGTGTAATTGTGATTGATAATAAGGCACCAACAATTACGATGCCAGAAAAAACTGAAATTACGAGTGCAGAGGCGGCCTCTTTTGATTTAAAAGAGGGCGTGATTGCTACTGATAATTCGGGAACGGTAGATCTTACTTATGACAATACGCTATCTACTTTAGCTGGTGAATATATTATTACATATAAAGCAGTTGATGCATCAGGAAATGAAACGATTCGTAAACGCTTAATTAAGGTAAGCTCTGGAATTGAGTTTAGCTATGATAGTGGCTTTGTAACAATAAATTATCCATCTGGGAAATATACATATCAATATAGTTTAGATGGTGGCGCGACATGGGAAAATGCTTCTAAAAAACAAACTTTAGAACTTAATGATTCTGTGGTTATAGCAAGCGTATATGAAGATAATAATTATGTAATGGCTAATAGCTTTAGTACAAAAAAAGAGGACTTTTAAGTCCTCTTATATTTTGCGGTAAAGACCAATAGCTTTGCCTAAAATTATAACATTATTTAGAATAATGGGGTCCATTGTATCATTTTCAGGTTGTAACCTAATATGATCGCTTTCTTTGTAAAATGTTTTTAAAGTCACTTCATTTTCATCGGTCATAGCGACAATTATTTCACCGTTACGCGCAGTGTTTTTACGTTCGACGATAACAATGTCTCCATCTAAGATTCCAGCATTTATCATACTAGTTCCACTTACTTTTAATGTAAATACTTCTTTTCCTTTTGGAAGTAGGTATGATGGTAAGCTAAAATATTCATCTGGCATTTCAATAGCTTCAATTGGTGATCCGGCGGTAATTTTACCTAGCAATGGCACTTTAGTTACTTCTTCGTTTTTTGGAACGAATTCATTTTCAACTAATAATTCAATTGCACGGTTCTTAGAATTTTGTTTGCGAATGATGCCTTTCTTTTCTAGATTTTTAAGATGGGCATGGATAGTAGCTGGCGATGAAATACCTAGTGCTTTACCAATTTCCCTTACTGATGGGCAGTAACCATGTGAAACAATATATGATTTAACGTAGTCTAATACATCTTTTTGACGTGCAGTTAATTTTTCCATAATTCCTCCTTTATTCTCTATTTGTATATTAACATAAATTTACAAATAAGTCAAACGTTTGTTTGATTTATGTATTGACACGAATAAATGTTCGTGTTATGATTAAAGTACAAAAGGAGGCGAATAATATGGATATGTTAAAAAGTAAAGCAACTATTGCTTTAATCCTAATGGTTTTGGGGGTGGCTTATATAGGCGGCCTCGATAATAGTAGTTTAGAAGATAATACAAGAACTACTGAACATCCGATTTCAGTAAATGCATAATTTATTATTTTCAAATATGGGATAATTTGCTATAATGATATTAGAATAAGAGGGATATTTATGAATAAGGTTATAGCAAACTTAAAAACACTAGGAATTGATATGATTAATAAAGCGGGCAGTGGTCATCCTGGAATTGTTCTTTCGGCAGCACCGATTATGTATACTTTGTATGCTAATCACATGCATGTTAATCCAAAAGAACCTTCTTGGATAAATCGTGACCGTTTTGTTTTGTCTGCAGGACATGGATCAGCTTTATTATATGCGTGCTTATATATGACGGGTTTTATTACATTAAAGGATTTAAAACAATTTAGACAAATTGGTTCAGTTACACCTGGGCACCCTGAATATCGTAAGACTCCAGGCGTTGATGTTACTACTGGCCCTTTAGGACAGGGAATAGCATCAGCTGTGGGCATGGCTATTGGTGAAAAGAAATTACAGGAAAAGTTCAAGGATACAACATTAATCGATTATTATGTTTATGTTTTATGTGGTGATGGGGATTTAATGGAGGGTGTTAGTTATGAAGCTTGTTCTTTAGCTGGGACTTTGAAATTAGATAATTTAATTATTTTATATGATTCTAATTCAATGTCACTAGATGGTAATGTTGATATGGCTTTTACAGAGGATGTTCGTGAACGTTTTGATGCGATGGGCTTTTATACAACCTTAGTTAAGGATGGTAATCGAACTAGCGATATTGATAAAGCGATTGCAAGAGCAAAGAAAAGTGGATTACCATCATTTATTGAAATAAAAACAGTTTTGGGTGAAGATTCTATTCTTGCAGGGACAAGTGAGGTTCATGGTAAACCATTATCAGATGAGGATATTAAACAATTAAAAGAAAATTTAGGAATGCCAAATGAGGATTTCTACGTATCAGAAGAAGCATTAAATGTATTTAGGGAAAGTGTGATGAAGCGTTCTTCTGATAAATATCTTAAGTGGCAGGAAGAATATAACTGTTATATTAAACATAAATTTAATAATGATGAAAGTGAATTATTAAAGTTTTATAATAACGTTGTAGAAATTAAGACAAGTGAATGCCCTTTTATTAATGATGGAACAGAAGCAACTCGTGAAAGCAATGGCAAGATTCTTAATTATTTGGCTAGCCAAACTGATTTGCTTTTTGGTGGTAGTGCGGATTTGGCAGGGCCAACAAGAACTTATATTACCGAAGGGGCAGACTTTTCGGCTAAAAATTATGATGGAACTAACATTTGGTTTGGGGTTCGTGAACATGCAATGGGAGCTATTTTGAATGGAATAGCTTTATCGGGATATTTGCCATTTGGTTCGACGTTTTTATCTTTTTCAGATTATTTAAAACCAGCAATTAGAATGAGTGCGATGATGAGATTGCCAGTAACTTATATATTTACGCATGATTCAATAAATGTTGGTGCTGATGGACCGACACACGAGCCAGTGGAACAGTTATCAATGCTTAGAGCAATTCCTAATTTTACAGTTTATCGTCCGGCTGACTTTAAAGAGGTTTTAGGAGCATGGAATGCGATTTTAACTTTGCAGCAGCCTTGTGCTTTAGTTTTATCAAGACAAAAAACTAAGGTTTTGAAGAAATCAGACTTTAAAAAGGTTGTTCATGGGGCTTATGTGGTAAGAGAGGCTAAAAAGGAAGTTGATGCGATTTTTATTGCTACAGGAACTGAGGTTAATACGTGTATTGAAATTGCAGAAGATTTAGCTAACGATTATGATATTAGAGTTGTTAGTATGCCATCAATGGAACTATTTTTAAAAATGCCAAAGAAGTATCAATATTCAGTACTTCCAGTAGGGGTTAAAACATTTTTTGTCGAAGCAGCTAGCTCGATGGGGCTTCGCAGATTTGTTACTAATGATAAATATTTAATCACTGTAGATAAGTTTGGCAAGAGCGGTAATCCAGAGGATGTTTTGAATGAAATGAATTTTAGTAAGGAAAAAATTGAGGCTAGAATTAAGGAATTATTATAATTTTCTTGAAAAAGTCTGGTATTTTTAGTACAATACCTAATAGAAAGGAATGATACCATGGATTGGGGAGCATTTTTAATAGATTTATTACAAATGGTTGGAGGTTTAATTGTTGGATTAATTATTGGTTTTTTAGTAGCCAAACATTTTACAAAAAAACAATTGAAGGAAAATCCTCCTATTAATGAGCAAATGATTAAGGCGATGATGTCTGGAATGGGTAGGACACCTAGCCAAAAACAAGTAAATCAAATGATGAAACAAATGCAGAAATATATGTAATTATATATTTCTTTTTATTTGACATGATTATGTTTTTATGGTAGTATAACTTTCATTATTTAGGAGGGGAAGTTTATGTTGGATATAAAAGAAATCTTTGCTAATAAGACGCCTAATCGTGATGTAATGATGGCGTATGGATTTAAAGAAAATGATAAGTGTTATTATTATATGAAACCATTTGAGGTTTTAGAAAGTCATTTTAAAATGATAGTAAAAATCTCTAAACGTACTAATGAAATTACCAGTGGAGTTATCGATGTTGAAACGATGGAAGAATATGGATTAATTCAGTGTCCAAAAGCTCAGGGGGAAATTGTTAGTGCTGTTAGAGATGTATATGATAGTACTTTGTTATCAGTTTCAGAATTCTGTTTTGACGCTGAAACCGATGTTAAAATTAGTTCAGGGAATGGTGATTTACTTCCTGGACATTTATGTGATGGTAGAGTTATATTATTTTCTTCTCAATTAAAAGCTTTGGAGGCGGAAATTGATAGATTGAAACAAATTGAAGTAAATGATGGCGATTTATCAGATTTTGAAAGAGAAAGAAAAGATCAACTTGAGAGAATTTTTGAAGATCCGGTCGTGTCTAAAGAGCCAATTCCTGATGAAACAGTAGGATATGGTACAGAATTTTCTTCATCACTTGATGATAAACCTGAAAGAAACTTTATTATGGTTTATGGATTATTACCTGGTATTTATAAAAGTCTTGATGGTTCAACCTTTTTAACGAGAGAAACGCCATTTGGTGAGGCCGTTTTTGGTCGAAATGTTGATGAGGTATTTTCTTTTCAAAATGGAAATGGAATTAGCTTTAATGCCGTTGTAAAACAGATTCATACAGATGAAGCCGAAGTTACTGAAAGTAAGATCATTGGTATTGCTGATCATGGATCTAAACGTTTAGGTCAAAAGCCGTATTAATTGTATTCAAACAATGTTAAATAAAACATTGTTTTTTCTTTGTTTCTACATATACTAGTATAGGTGATTATATGGTGATTGGGATAATTGGTAGACCAGCAAAGACTGATTTGGATAATGATGGAGTATTAATATATAAAAAGGTTTGCGATAAGTTATATAACTATGATTGTTTTCCAATCGGAATAGTTCCAAATGTTCAAGGTATGGATTTTAATAAATGTGTTAATGAAAAAGAGTTTGATCAAATGAAAAGATTAATTAATATTTGTGATGGAATTGTGTTACAAGGTGGCGAAGAAATGAACCATTATGATGTAATGATTGCTAAATATTTATACGAGGCTAATATACCTACTTTAGGTATTTGTCTTGGAATGCAAACAATGGGGGCGGCTTTTGAGGGAATTATTTTAAACGATACCAATCACAATGTTAAAAGTAAATATGCCCATTATGTTAAGATTAATAAGGATAGTATGCTTTATGAAATTATTGGAAAGGAATATATTTTTGTTAATAGTAAACATAATGAAAGAGTATTTAAGACTAAATTAAGTGAAGTTGCGAACTATGAAGATACCGTAGAAGCTTTAGAAGATAAAACGAAAAATTTTTATTTGGGGGTGCAGTGGCACCCAGAAATTTTGGATGATGATAATAGTGATAAAATATTTAGGGCATTTATTAAGTCGATCTTGCAAAATCAAAGTAAATAATATATAATTTATTAAGCGAGGTAGAGTATGAAAGTAAAATATGAATTATTAAAACAAGATGGAAAAGCTAGATATGGTAAATTAGCTACTAATTATGGAACTTATGAAACTCCAATGTTTATGCCGGTTGGGACTTTAGCAAATGTTAAAACTTTAGTGCCTGAAGAGCTAAAAGCTGTAAATAGTGGAATAATTTTATCTAATACATATCATTTGTGGATTCGTCCAGGTGAGGATATTGTAGCTAAAGCTGGTGGGTTGCATAAATTTATGAATTATGATGGACCAATTTTAACGGATAGTGGTGGTTTTCAAGTTTTTTCATTAGTTAAGAATAAGAAAAAAGACATTACCGAAGATGGTGTTCATTTTAAAAGCCATATTGATGGAAAACCACTATTTTTAACACCAGAGTTATCCATTCAAATTCAAAATAAATTGGATAGTGATATTGCGATGAGTTTTGATGAGTGTATTCCGCCTAATTCAAGTTATGAATATACAAAGGCTAGTACCGAAAGAACTTTGAGATGGGCCAAACGAGGCAAAGATGCTTTTGATAATGAAAGACAATCATTGTTTGGAATTGTCCAAGGTGGAGCTTTTTCAGATTTAAGAAAATATAGTGCGGAAGAAACCGTTAAAATGGATTTCGACGGTTATTCAATAGGTGGAGTAGCGATTGGTGAGGAAAAAGATGTCACTTACCAAATGATTGATGATGCAATTAAATATTTACCGGAGGACAAGCCAAGATATTTAATGGGCGTTGGTGAGCCATTAGATATTATTGAAGGTATTGAACGTGGGGTTGATATGTTTGATTGTGTTTTACCTACACGTTTAGCTCGTCACGGTAATGCTTTTACACCATATGGTAAAATTAATTTAAAAAACGCAAAATATAAAGAAGACTTTGAACCAATTGATGAACATTGTGATTGTTATACATGTAAGAATTATACAAAGGCTTATATTAGACATTTAATGGTAGCTAAAGAAAGCTTGGGCGGTAGACTTCTTTCAATACATAATATTAGATTTTTAATTAAATTAACTGAGGATGCAAGAAAAGCAATTCAAAATAAAAGTTACAAGGATTTTAAAGAAGAGTTTTTGGATAAATATGGGAATTAAAAAAAAGCTATTTTAGCTTTTTATTTTGTCTCTTTTTTCATGTTAATACCAAACATACTACCAAAAATAGCGCTTATTAGTAGTAAAGCATAGAAGATAAAGTCTTTAGAGCTAATGCTTTGACTAAAGATTAGATTGCCAATAGCAATTAATAAAATGATAATAAGTCCTATTTTGGCACCTTCTAGCCAACCATTTTTATTGGCATTTTTGCCCATTATAAATCCACCTAAGGCTAGTGAAAAAAGTGGGATAATTACTTTAGCAATGCTCATTACTTTTCCATTAATAATGTCAAAGTAGTTTAAAACAGTAAATAAGAATGTCAAGATTATAATGCTGCCAGCAGCAAATAAAAAGCTTTTTAATATTTTTTTAAAGTATTTCATAAGAATCCTCCTAATTAACTTTATGTAAGGGCTTTAAAAATATGAATTACAAGCTTGAAAAAGCGATAATGGTATGATATACTTTAAACAGTAGTTTAAAGTAAAGAAGGGTATGTTTATGAGAAGGAAAGATAAAAATCATGTATTTATTTTGGTATTAATTGTTGCACTTATGACTGTAGGTTATGCTACTTTCGCGCAACCTTTAGCGTCTAAATTATCAACTAAAGCTACTGGTAGTGAATGGAATATTGGTTTTACTAATGTTATTCGAAGTGATGTGTCTGGCAGCGCTAAGGAACTTTCACCGCTAGAATATAGTGAAACTTCAGCTAATTTTAATATATATTTAGGCGCATCAGGAGATGCTATAACATATGATTTTACGGTTAAAAATATGGGAACTTTAGATGCTAAAGTTTCGAGCATTTATCTTTTTCCAGCTAACGAAGCTAATGATTTAGTTTTATTTGATATTAGTGGATTACAAGTTGGCGATGAACTAAAAGTTGGAGAAAGTGCTAACATGAAAATTAAGGCTTATTATAATCCGGCTGCTGGAAGTAAAGCAACAGTTGGTAACAAATCGGTAACTGTTCAAGTTAACTATTCACAAAAATAGCTATAAAGCTATTTTTTTAAGGCTTTTTTGACGTGAATATATTGATGGATAGTAACGACTATCATATTTAAAGCGCTTGACCAAATAAGACCCCATAGACCAATGTGAAATTGGCAGAAAACAAAAAGTGAAATAATTCTAACGATAGTACCAATTAAAGTACCACTCATAGCTTCGTTAGCTTTGCCCATAGCTTGCAGGCTGGCGGTTAATGGAGCTTGAATATAATGAAATAAGGCGATCGGAGCTAAAACTTTAATGTATTCAATACCAGCGGTGGTATTATAAATAAATTTCATAGGTATTTCAGGAACTAATTCAAAAATTATTGTAGCAGGAATACCGATTAAAAGTGAAAGCCCAATAGCTAATTTTATCTTGTTTCCAGTATATAAATAGTGTTTTCGAGAGTAGGCTTTACTGATGTTTGGAATTAAGGCTTGACTGATGGCCATGGTGAAAAACGATGGAAGTAAAACTAGGGGCATGATGAAACCATTGATGACTCCATATTCGTTGACGATAAAACTATTAGTATAGCCTCCTTTTATTAAACAATATGTTAAAATAATTGGTTCAAAGAAATATCCGACTGTTCCAATTAAACGACTCATTGTAGTTGGAATTCCGATGTTAAAAACTTCTCTAATATTGCCCTTGTTTGGTATTAAATCTTTTTTTGTTAATTTAAAATTTTTAGGGAGAAAGAAAAATAAAACTAAAATGGAAGTGAGTTCACTAATTACATTAGTTAAGACAACAAAAGCAACTGCATATTCTAATCCAAATTTAATGAATATAGGGATGCCAATTATCAAGCTTATTAATCTTATAATATCTTCAGTAATATTAGAAATTACATGGGGAAGCATATTTTGTTTACCAAAAAAATAGCCTCTTAAAATACTTGAAATACTGATAAATGGTAAGACAAAACCAATGCATATTAAGGCATAATAACTTCTTTCATCATGAAGTAGATTTTGACTGATGTAGCCACTTGCGAATATCATAAATATCATAATGATAACATTTATTATTAAAGAAATAGGGATAATTGAAAAAACTAAGTTTTTATTGTTTTTGTTTTCTTCAGCAACTAGTTTGCTGATAGCTACAGGAAAGCCTAATTGGGCTAAAGCCATTAATAGCATAAAAGTAGGGGATATAAGCATATAAATACCCATACCCTCGGTTCCGATTAATCTAGCTAAAACTATTTTGATAAACATGCTGACAACTTTTGTGATGGCGCCACCAATAATTAATAAAATAGTTGATTTTATAAATAAATTTCCTCTTATCTTTGTCATATTAGATTATATGATAACTTGTCTTTATTATGAGTTCATTGCTTATAAAAAATAAAAGTGCTATAATGTGAAAATTATGAGGTGATAATATGTCGTTAATTAAAACTGATGATTCTTACAGAAAACGTTATTACGGTTTACATAGGCCACTAGAATTTCCTTTTGAATGCAATGAAAGAGATTATCATCCTACGGAGATAGAAGATGGAAAAATGTATTTTGCTAGTAGCTATATGGTGGCAGGAAAGTTAAACAGGTTAATTGAATTTCCTTTTGCCATGTCTATTTTAAATTTTAGATTAATGTTTCGAAATCATTTCAAAAGTATTTACTTTTATGGTAAAGAGGGATCAATCTATGAGTATTTTACAGGAAATCGTTTAGATGTATTATCTTATAATTATTTATATAATATTGATTCTGATATAGTTGACGAAGGGCTTGAAATAATGATGCTATCTGGCGAAACAAATGAAACTTTGAAAAACAAAGGTGTAAAAAGGCCTTTTGTCCACGATTTAGATTTGCACACCATTGAAGAAGATGAATTTGAGCAGAGGATTAGTATTTGGGAAAACAATAGAAAAAGTGTTTTGACTTTTAAGGATGAATTTAATAGTTTTTGTCAAAACACTAGAAATTCCTTGGCCCATGATGTTTATACATTAAGAAGACCTCAGTAATGAGGTTTTTAAATGTTTTAGTCTATTATATTTATTTTTTTCTTTTAACTCTTTAAAAATAATGGAATTTAAGATATAATGTTAATGGACGCTTGATGGAGGGAAAATATGGATATGGAATTTAATAGTGCAAGTGAACTCTATGAAAGATTACAGCCAGCACTTAGATCTAAAGTAGCTGAACTAAAAAGAGACGGTTATGAGTATTTAACAGTCGAAGATGTGTGGAACTACTTGAAGGAAAGTAAATGGAAAAATAGTAAGAATTTAGCGTTAAATGAAATGGTTAGTGATATTTTTAGCAGTGATAATGCAATTATCGATGATTATTTCAAAGGTAAATTAAATAGAAGAACTAGAAAGGTATATTTTGACAGTTAGGAGAGAGAACATGAAGAAGAAATTAATATCAAAAATTGTGCTTACTGCTATATTACTTGCAGCAGCAATTGGTTTATTAATTCCAGTTTTACAAAATGTTAAACTTGGACTTGATTTACAGGGTGGATTTGAAGTTTTATATCAAGTAGAAAGTATTGATGGAAAAGAAAAAGTAACCAGTGACATGGTTAATTCTACATATAAAACATTAGTTAAACGTATTGACGTTTTAGGAGTTTTAGAGCCAACAATCGATATTGAAGGCGATAAAATTAGAGTACAGCTTGCAGGAATTGACAATGCCGATGATGCTCGTAATGTCCTTAGTCAAACGGCTAGTTTATCATTTAGAGATACTAAAGATAATTTGCTGATGACTAGTGATGTTTTGCGCAGTGGAGCTGCTAAGGTTGGTCAAGATGAAAGTGGAAAACCAGTAGTTTCTTTAAGTATTAAGGATAAAGATGAATTTTATAAGATAACTAAAAAAGTTAGTCAGATGGAAGATAATAGAATTGTTATTTGGTTAGATTATGACGAAAAAGAAGATTCTTTTGCGACTGAAGGTAGTAAATGTGGGTCTTTAAATGATTCAAAATGTCTTTCAGTAGCAACTGTTTCACAAGGATTTAGTAGTGATGTTATTATCCAAGGAAACTTTGAACAAGAAGAAGTTCAAAATTTAGTTGATTTAATTAATTCAGGTAGTATGCCAACTAAATTAGTTGAAGTGTCTTCAAAAAGTGTTGGAGCTTCATTTGGTGAAAATTCACTTACAAAAACAGCAACTGCTGGGGTAGTTGGAATTGTTTTAATTTGTTTATTTTTGATTATTATCTATAGATTTTCAGGGCTTATGGCGAGTATTGGAATCGTTATCTATGCGTCGCTTACATTCTTTATATTCTGGCTGATCGGTGGAACACTGACATTACCAGGTATTGCAGCGATGATCATTGGTATTGGAATGGCCGTCGATTCGAATGTTATTAACTTTTCGCGTATTAAGGATGAACTTTACGAAGGTAGAGGAGTACAGTCGGCTTTGAAAAATGGTGACAAAAATTCATTTGGAACGATTTTGGACGCAAATATAACTACTTTAATTACTGCAATTATTTTGTTTATCTTTGGTCAAAGTAGTGTTAAGGGATTTGCAACAATGCTTATAATTAGTGTATTTATGACAATGATTATAATGGTATTCTTTACAAGATGGTTGATGAAGAAATACGTGGAAACAGGAGCTTTTGATAATCATCCAAGATTATTTATTGGAGTTAAACCAAAAGATATTCCAGATGTTGCCCACAAAGAAAAAAGAACTAAATATTTCTATCAAAAATTGGATTTTGTTAAGGACCGTAAGGTGTTCTTAATTATTGCTGTTTTAATTAGTGTGGTTGGTATTTTCTCATTGTTTAAAATGGGACTTAACCTAGGCGTTGATTTCAAAGGTGGAACTGTTATTACTTTGAAAACTAATGAACAGTTGACTGAACAAAAAATTGAACGTGACATCGATAAATTAGGTTATGACATGTATGATTTTGAAAAACAAACTGATGGCTCTTATTCAATTAAGATTACTGACTCACTTTCAAAAAATAAATCAATGAGTACTGAAAAATACTTTGCCGATAAATATGATGCATCTACTGATGTTGGTGTTATATCAACAGTGGTAAAACAAGAACTTATCAAAAATGCTCTTTTATCTTTGATAATTGCGGCGATTGCGATAGTTGCCTATATTTCATTTAGATTTAAATTTAGTTATGGCGTTAGTTGCGTTATGGCGTTACTTCTTAATGTTTTAGTTACTGTGTCATTATTTAGTATTTTACGTCTTGAAATTTCTAGTATATTTATTGCAGCTATTTTATCAATAATTGGATACTCGGTTAATGATATAATTATTACATTTGACCGTATTCGTGAAAATATGAAGAAAAAGGGTACAATAAAAGATCCAGAAGAAATAAATGAAGTGGTAAATCACAGTTTAAGAGAAATTTTAAATCGTAGTATTATTACAACTTGTACAACTTTAATTCCGGTACTTGCATTAATTTTCTTAGGTTCACATGATATCTTTGAATTTAATGTAGCACTATTAATTGGGCTTGTTGCTGGAACACTTTCTTCATTATTTGTTGCCAGTCAAATGTGGCTTGAAATTACGAAGAAAAATATAAAAGAGGGAAAACCTAAACGTAAGAAAAAAGTAGTCATCGATGATGATATCGATGAACTTCAAATTAAAGGCATAAACTCTTAAGAGAGGTGATTATGTGAGTAAATATAAGTCATGCAGTTCATTTGATATGCTTGAAGATAAGGTTAAGACTTATATCACAGATGAGCAAGATTTAGAATTAATTACAAAGGCTTACAAATATGCATATGATAAGCACTTTGGGCAGAAACGTTTAACGGGGGAGGATTATATTACTCATCCGCTTTCTGCTGCTTATATCTTAACTAGTATTCAAGCTGATGCTTCAACAATTTCTGGAGCGCTTTTACACGATGTATTTGAAACTGGCGATGTTGATCTAGAAGAATTTAAACAAATATTTGGCGAGGATATTTTATCAATTGTTCAAGGGGTCACTAAAATAAATAAGCTCAATTTTTCTGGTGATAGTGAATCGGTTATTAATAATCAAAGAAAAATCTTAGTTGGTTTATCAGAAGATGTTAGAGTTATTATTATTAAATTAGCTGATCGACTTCATAATATGAAAACGCTATTTGTTTTGGATGAAAAGAAGCAAAAGGAAACTGCAAAAGAAACTTTGGATATTTTAACCCCAATAGCGCATCGTCTTGGTATGAATAATATTAAATCGGAGCTTGAAGAATTATCGCTACGTTATTTAAAACCTGATGAGTATTATGACATTGTTGAAAAACTTAATGCGACGAAGACTGAGCGAGATGCCAGTGTTCAAAAAATGATTGAGACGGTTTCGGATTTACTTAATAAACATGGAATTAAACATGAGATTAAGGGACGTTCTAAAAGTATTTACAGCATTTATAAAAAGCTTGATAAGGGTAAGCGTTTTAGTGATATTTTTGATTTATTAGCGCTTAGAGTTTTTGTAAACACGGAACAAGAATGTTATCAAACACTTGGAATTATTCATTCAAAATTTAAACCAAAGCCAAATCGTTTTAAAGACTATATTGCGATGCCAAAAACTAACATGTATCAATCTTTACATACAACGGTTTTTGGGGCTGATGGTCAATTATATGAAATTCAAATTAGAACATATGAGATGGACAGGATTGCCGAAAATGGTATTGCTTCACACTGGTCATATAAAGAAAAGGGTAGTAATAAAGCAGCTATTCAAAGTGATATGGAGCAAAAATTGCAATTTTTTAAATCGATAATGGAACTTAAAAATAATGAAGAAGATCCTGAAGAATTTGTTAAATCGGTAAAGGAAGACATTTTAAAAAATACCATTTATGTATTTACGCCGATGGGAGATGTTATTGAGCTGCCAAATGGGGCTACGCCGATTGATTTTGCATATAAAGTGCATACAAAAGTTGGCGATACGATGACCGGAGTACTCGTTAACTCACAAATGGTACCATTAGATTATGAACTTGAGAACAATGATGTAGTTAAGGTTATTACAAGTAATAATTCGCATGGACCAAATCGTGAATGGCTTAAAATTGCTAAGACAACACAAGCTAAGAATAAAATTAAAAACTTTTTCAGTAAGGCTGATAAAGATGAAAATATTAAAAAAGGTGAAGATGCGTTACTTAAGGAACTTAAAAAACGTAAAATCACTATTTCAGAATTTCAAAGTGAAGAAACTACGACTAAATTATTAAATGGAGTTAAAGTTAGTTCTTTAACTGAACTTTATTCGAATATAGGTTCTGGAAAGATTTCAGTGGCTGCAGCACTTGATGCGGCTTATAAAGAAGAAGTTAGTAAAGAGGAAAAGTTATTAGAAAAAGCTTCTAAATTAGCGAAGGTTGCCGATAAGGACCATGTTATTTCGGTAGCTGGAATTGATGATATTAAAGTAAATATTGCATCTTGCTGTAAACCGGTTCCAGGTGATCGCATTGTCGGTTATATTACTAAGGGCAATGGAATTAATGTTCATCGAATGGTTTGTCCAAATGTGGCAAATACAAACGAACGATTAATCGAAGTTAGTTGGAATGAAAATAAGGAAAAATTTCCAACTACGATATTAGTTCATGCAGGATTAAGCAGTGATTTATTGTTATCAATTATTGCAAAAGCAGCTAATAATGATATCGGTGTTAAAAGTGTTAATAATACAAAAGATATTGATAGCCAAAGTATTGAAATGACGGTAGTTGTTAAAAATCGCGAGGAACTTTTGAAGTTTATGAATGATATTAAAATGTTAGAAGCAGTAACTGAAGTTGAGAGGCTGATAAAGTGAGAATTTTAGTGCAGCGTAGTTTGGCTTCTAGGGTTAGTGTAGATGGAAAAATAGTTGGCCAAATTCCTAATGGCTTAGTATTGCTTGTTGGTTTTGCTAAAGATGATGATGGAACTGACATTGATTATATGATTAAAAAAGTTTTGAATTTGCGTATATTTGAGGATGAAAATAATATAATGAATAAATCTATTCTAGATGTTAAGGGTGAAATTTTAAGTATTTCACAGTTCACTTTATATGCAGATACTAAAAAAGGAAATCGACCTAGTTATACTAGTGCAATAAACCGTATAGAAGCTGAAAAATTATACACACTATTTAATGAGAAACTAGCTGAGAAGATTAAAGTATCTACGGGAATCTTTGGGGCGGATATGTTGGTTTCTATTCAAAATGATGGACCGGTAACGATATTATTAGAAAGCAGGAAGGCTAATGGTGAAAAATAGACCTAATTATAAGCTTTTAAATGTTGGACTTTTTATATTAATTATTTATTTGATTTATCAAACGCGAAGCTTTTGGCTTGGGGTAGTAAGTATTTTGTCAGAAATCTTACTACCTTTTTTAATCGCATTTATTATTGCATATGCACTTTATCCGTTGGTATCTTTTTTGACTAATCATAAGATTCCCAAAGGTTTAGCAATTTTTATGGTTTTGGCCTTTTTTACTTTAATGTTTGGACTTTTAATCTATTTAATTGCCCCCGTATTTATGGAGCAGATAGGAAGTATTTTCAATGGCATTATTTCGTTTTTTAAAGAGATGAGTTTAAAATATAATGTTGAATTTAGTACGGTTCAGGATCAATTATCGACAACATTTAATGATACTTTGGAAAAATTGGGAACATATATTTCGAATGGAGCTATTAATATTATTGGTGTTTCAATAAGTATTATTTCTAAATTATTTATTATAATTGCAGCAATGATTTACTTTTTAGCGGATATGGATAAAATTAAATTTTCAGTTAAGAAGTTCTTTCTTAGAAGAAATAAAAAATTATATTATTATCTGGCTTTAGTTGATACTGAGCTTGGCAATTATTTATCGGGATTTATTAAGATTGTCTTTATATCGTTTTTTGAATATTCAATTTTATATTTTATAATAGGTCACCCTAATGCGTTATTGCTTGGAACTTTAGCTGGTGTCGGTAATTTGATTCCCTATTTTGGTGGAATTATAACTAATATAATTGCGGCAATTACGGCTTTTGTTATCAGTCCTGAATTGTTTTTAAAAACGTGTATTATATTTTTAATTTTTTCAGCAGTTGATGGTTATGTTATTAATCCTTGGGTTTACGGAAAAAGTAATAAAGTCCATCCGCTAGTAGTAATTACTTCCGTGTTTGCGGGTGGCATATTATTTGGAATTATGGGAATTATATTATCACTTCCTGTAGCTATTGTTCTTTTAGCAACTTATAAGTTCTTTAAAGAAGATATTGAAAAGTTTAGTAGACGTAAATTACATTTTAAATTATATAAGTAAATTGACTTTGTGAGATAATAGATGTTATAATTTAATTGTAAATGGTGGGTGATGGATATGGTATATTTTCCTGGAGACGGTTATTTGCCTCTTCCCTTAATTTGGCAAAGGAATAATTTACTTCACAATAATAAAAAAGATGAAGCTGTTAGAAGTCATTTATATGAGAAATTAGAAGCTAATCAGAGAATTATTGATGGAAATCCAGATTTACAGTTTTTAGAGCAATGTTATACAGAAAATATTGATGAAATTATCAGATGTAGACAAATGGCTTCAAAATGTTCTGGGTTTAAGCTATTAAGTGAATTATATAATTCAAAAGCCACTTTAGTTTCTACAATAAATGAGACTATTTATGAAGAATTTGAGAATAGTGGAGCTGTCCCTTCATGTGAAATAATGCAAGAAATTCGAGAAGTGGAAAGTGTGTGCAGTTTGGAAAGCTATCCTCCTAGTACTTTTGATGAAGATAGAAATCATTATGCAGGAGTGATTACGAAAAAACCTTCCGGAACTAGTTTAGCTTAAGAAATAATAAAGGAGATAATAATTATGGATACAAAAAAGAAAATAATGATTGGTGTAGGTATTGGTGTAGGAGTTGCAGCTTTGACAGCATTAGCGGCATATAAATTTATTAGAAGCCGTAAAGTTTGTTTTGCTGAAGGTGACGATGATGACGTAGTTTATGTTTTATTAGATGATGAAACATATGATAATGGCAAAAAATATAAATTTTCAAAAAAGGCTATGTAAGAATTTTGCGGCCTTTTTTCATAGGAGGTAATTATGAAGTATTTTGAGAAAGTAAAAGGTGACAGATTATATTTATCACCGATAAATATTGATGATGCGGAGATCTATACAAAGTGGTTAAATGATAAAGAAATAGCTGAAAATCTAAGTTCTTCCAGAATGATTAATTTAGAATCTGAAAGAGAGTGGATTAAGAAGAATCGTGATTATCATAAATTCGCGATAGTTTTACGTGATTCAGATAAGTTGATTGGAAATTGTGGTTTTGATAATATTGATCCAATAAATAGAACGGCGACACTCGCAATTTTTATTGGTGATAAGAACGAGCAAAATAAAGGATATGGCCGTGAAGCTTTAAAATGTTTACTTAATTATGGATTTAATACTTTAAATTTGAATAATGTTATGTTAACAGTGTTTTCGTTTAATGAAAGGGCTATTAAGACTTATAAAAAATTAGGTTTTAAAACTTTTGGTGTTAGAAGATCTAGTCAATATCACGATGGAAAGTTTTTTGATATTATTTATATGGATATACTAAAAGATGAATTTAACGAAATTCAAGATTTTATTTTCATCCCATAATTTCATGATATTTTCATTATTTTTGATATGAACTTGACAAAAATGCATTTTGATGATAGGATATCTTCCTGTAAACAGAGGTTTTTATAATTGTCTAATTATTAAAGGGGGAGAAAATATGAAGAAATTTTTAAAAAATGCAGGTAAAGTATTTGGATGCATGTTAGTAATTGCATTTGCTTTTGTATTTACTTTAGGTAATGCTGACGCAGCGCCAAGTACAATAACAGTAAAAAGAACACAAACTTTAGAGGATTTAGTAAATAATTATAAGTATGGATTTGTTATTTTTACAACTACTGATGGGAAAACACTTTATTGTGTAGACCCAGATAAAAAAATCTTGAGAACAAATCAAACAGCAACTTTTTCAAAAGATGGAGATGCTGGGCTTTTATACATTTTACAAAACGGTTATCCTAATAAACAAATAACTGGTAATGATGAAATTGATATGTATATTACACAAGCAGCAGTTTGGTGGTATATGGATGAAACTGGGCAAGCTGGAAAATTTTCAGACATTTTCAAAAATGCTACTTCAGAAACTGATTCATATGAATTAGTTCCAAACTATATTAAACCAATGGTAGCTAAAGCTAAAGCTGCTAAAGATACGCAAACTAAACCTACAATAAAGCTTAATACAGCTGGTAATACATTTAGTTTAACTGATGATGGTAAATATTATGAATCACCATATATGTCAGCAACTGTAACAGGATCTAAAACATATAACGTAGAGGTTACTGGTGGTACTAAAAACACTGTAGTGGTAAATGAAAAAGGTAATATTGGAACAACATTTAATTCTTCTGAAAGATTTAAAGTTAGAGTTCCAGCTGCTGAACTTACTGATACTGCTAAAATAACTGTTAAAACTAAAGCGTCTGGAGTAATTCAAAAAGCAAAAATTTATAAACCAAGTGATACTACTTATCAAAGAGTAGCAGGATTATATGATGATACTGTTAACGTTGAAGATGCTACGTCACTTTCTATAACAGGTGGAGATACTCCGGAGGAAGTTGAGGTTCCTAATACAAGTGCGAACATTATTTTCTGGTCTGTAGGTGTTGGAATTTTAGCTATAGCTGCAGGAATTGGTATTATTTTATATACAAGCCGTAGACATCAAAAACAACATTAAACGAAAAAGGCCATTATAATTATTAGGTCTTTTTGCTTAAAATGTGTTTGTAAAATTAATGCAATAAATTGTGGCATTATTTGAAAAATAGTCTTCTTATAACAGCCTTTATTTATAAGGCCAAATAACTAGTGTTGCTATTTGACAAAATTTAGGTTTTGTGGTATTATAACCGGCATATAAAGGGGGACTATTCTCAATAGAAATTTTGAGAAATTCCTTTTAAGGAGGAGAGATGAAATATGAATGAAAATATTATGAATTCACCATTTGAATATAAAATAGGTGGCTTGAGATTGTTAAAGCGTAACTATTATGACAGAGTGGCTAAAATTACTAGTCGTGTAGTTACGAACGACTCTTATAGAAAATATAAGAACTTTATGGATAACAATCCAGCGGCACGTATGATTGTTGGAATGGCAAAACGTAAAGGGGTAATGTTAACTGTAGGTGGTATTATTGGTCTTGCTACAGGAGCTGGTTTTGTTTTAGCTCATGCTGATAGTGCATATGCTGCTGAAGTTGATGGGGCTAGTATGGCACCTAATCCTGATGATGTTACATCTGCTAATAACTTAGAAAATGTAACAGTTACTCAGGTGGCTGCTACTGACGTTTCTAATGTATTAGAGTCTAATCAAAATGAAGTTCCAGCTGCAACTGAACCTGTGGTTGATGCTACAGAGCCAACTATGGAGTCAACAGAACCAACAGTAGGGACTGAACCAAGTACTGGGAATGCAAACGAGAATACTCAAGGTTCTAATGATATTTCAGAGCCAGGAGTAGATAATAAGACAACTAGTGGTGAAGAAGTTACTAATTCAACAGCCGATGATTCTAAAACTTCTGATGAAAAAACAAATAGTGGACAAGAAGCAGCTGCATTATCAACAGATAATACTAATACTGTAGATGGTGTTACTGTAGATGGAAAAGTAGATGGTGTTGAGGATGGAACACCTGCTGATCAACCTAGTGATGAAAAAGATGATCAAAACAATAATGAACAAAATGGAAATGCAGATAATAATGAAGATAAAAATGTTATAGATATGTCACAATTAGGTGATGAAAAAGGATTTGACGTTAAGGAAGGCGAAGAGGCTGAATGGGTTTATACGCCTCCTACTACTGAAGGGAATACTACTTCAATTGTAATTTATACACCTGATGGACAAGCTTATGTTGTTTCAACACCTTATGCTGGTTTGAGTGAAACTAGTAAAGAACAATTATTTCAAGGTTTATTTGATGAAGGGAAAATTCCATATAATCCAAAAGATAGTTCTACTTGGCCAGATGAGTGGATTAAAAATGGAATTACTCCAGAAATTCAGTATATATTAGGTTTTAAAGATGGTGAGAATCATGTTGATACTGTTGCAGGTGGATTTGATGTGTTTAGAGATGCCGATGGAAAATTAACTTTCAAAAGCGATGGCTTAGCGGCTTTCCATGTTGTAAATACAGCTGAGGGTTTTGAACTTGATCAGAGTCAAAGACCTGATCCTGATACTATTCCTGATGATGAGGCGAACAAAGGAGATAAAACTCCTGAACCGACTCCTGATCCAGAACCAACTCCGGACCCAGATCCAGAACCAACTCCGGACCCAGATCCAGAACCAACTCCCGAGCCAACACCAGTGCCTACCCCTACGACTCCTCAACCTGCACCTCAACAAGAGGGCGCAATGCCACAAACAGGAGATTCTAATCTAATGCTTGTTGGTGCTCTTGGAGCTTTAGCTACTGGTGGACCAGCTGCAGCTTTGTATGCAAAACATAAGATGGGACAAGGTCAGACTTCAAATCTTTACGATGGAGTGGCTTTTCAAACAGTTGATGGTATGAATTTTATAAATAATCAAGAAGTTTGTTTAAATGAAGCATCAGAATTTTTTAAACAGTATTCAGATCAGTCTAGCGCTAAAGTTAGAACTAGAAGATAGAAAGTATGGTAATTATGGAGAATAAAAAAGAGGTAGTTAGTGTAACAAAAGATGGCAAAGAAACATCTATTGAAATATTGAATTGTTTTGAACTTGGTAATGGTAAGATATATGTTTTATATAGTTATGATGGCGAAGAGGATGTTTATGCGTCTTCGCTTGTTGAAACTAAGGATGAACTTATTTTAGACGATATAACCGATGAAGAAATCCAATTGATTATGGAAGTATTTAATGAAGGTAAAGAAGAGGTGTAACTTATGGCAGATGTGAATCAAAACCAAGGAACAAATGATGAATTTGATAAAAAGGCAATAGAGTGTTCTAATAATGCATTGTTTTTAGCCAGCTTGCCATATGAGACAATAAATGATCTTTATGATGAACTTAGTAACTACAATTTAAAAATTGCTGGCGAATTGAAAGAAATGACTAAAAAATATGGTGTTACTAGTAGTATACCATTGGTTGGTAAAGCAATAAGTTTTGTCAAACAAAAGAAATTATCAAGGATTTTAAAAAAGGCTCAAAAAGAAGGCAAACGTGTCAAACTTGAAGGTTCGAAGAAATTTGAAAGTGATTTTGATAAAAAGATGGCACAAGAAAATCCTAATAATACAAAAGATACTGCTGTAACATTTGAAGAAATTCAAGAAGCTGGTGTGAAGGTTATTGATTCTAGGGATGAGTATCTTGCATTTAAGGAAGATTTAATGAAAAATGCTGGAGAAATTTCATATGATGATTTGGCTAAACAAGCTGAATTATGGTCAACATATTACACTAACAATTTAGAATATTTGCAAAAAAGGGAAGAAATTGCTAGAGGTAGTTACGTACAAGCTATTATTAAATGTTTGGGAAACGTTCCTAAGAGAGCATTGCCTGGTGGTGGCGTGTATTGTTTAATTGATAATGAACCTTTTACTATTAGACACGACCATAAAGCAGAAGATTTAACAGCTTTTTATAAAAAATATAAGGAAATTAAGTTAGCTAAGGTGCCTACTGAAGAAATTATTGCTCCAACTCAGCCTAAAAAAGAAAAAACTTCGGAGCAACCTAAAACTCATGATTTAGTAGAACCAAAAATGCCTGAACCAGAACCAATTCCAGATGATATAAATAAAGGCAACCAAGTTCCTGATGTTATTCCAGATCCGAAGCCAGAACCGATGCCTGATGTAGAAATTACGCCTAATATGCAAGCATATATTGATTTAATGAAACTTAGTGGATGTTCAGATGAGGAAGCTATTAGAATAGCTACTGATCCAGTTAATAAAGATAAATTTGAAAAGTTTGATCAAACAAGAGGTGTTACAGCTTATGAAGAAGCGGTTAAGTCAGAAAAAATACCTGATAATGCTACGTTAGGTCAATTCCAATTCCATGTAGCGCAAACTGAACAGAGAGACATTTATAATATGGATGTTCAACCTATTTTTGATAATTATAATAGGGCCATTAAACCAGATGTAATTTCGGATGAAGAATTAAATAAAGGTGATAAAGTTCCGGACACTGATTTAGAACCAGAACCGATTAATGATTCTTCTAATGAAGATAAGATGACTGACCTTGATGATCCATTTTCAGACTTTGAGCCTGAAGAAGCTGACTATGCTGTAGATAGCAGTTCAGATCCAACACGTGTAATGACACCTGAAGAAAAGGCAGCCCGCGCTAGTCTTGAAAGCCTTCCAGGAAAAGATTTATATGGTTTAGACGTTTTCGTACATCCTGAAAATGATGGCGGTCCTTTGGAAGCTGCACAAGCTATGCCAAAGACACAATACATTTTTGGACAAGGACAACAACAAACTGTTTCAACTGGAAGAAGTAGATAATAAAAGTCAAGGTTTACTTGACTTTTTCAATGTCTTACATTGACTTTTAAGCTAAAAACACATATAATTTTAAATAGACGTAAGGAGAGATAAAATGATACAAAAACCTAAAGGAACTTATGATATATATGGAGAAAATGCTCGTCAAGTTTTATATTTGCGAAAATTAATTCAAGCATTAATGGATAAATATAATTATAAATATTTTCAAACACCAATTTTTGAGGCAAGTGAATTATTTCACCGTGGCGTAGGAGAGACTACTGATATTGTAAGTAAAGAAACTTATGATTTTATAGATCGTGGTAAGCGAAATATGACTTTAAGACCAGAGGGGACTGCAGGTCTTGTTCGTTGTTTTATTGAAAATAAATTATATGCAGGTTCAATGCCGCTTAAGGCTTGGTATTTTGGCTCAATGTTTAGGTATGAAAGACCACAATCAGGCCGTAACCGTGAATTTACACAATTTGGTGTTGAAACATTTGGTAGTGATGATCCAATTATGGATGCTGAGGTTATTAGTATTATCGTTAATTTGTTTGGTCTTTTAGGCTTGAAAGGGATTAAAGTTAATATAAATACACTAGGCGATATGGAATCGCGTGTGAATTATCGTGAGGCTTTACTCGATTATTTTAAACCTTATGTGAAGGATTTATGTGAAGATTGTCAAAACCGTTATGAAAAAAATCCACTTCGTATTTTGGATTGTAAAATTGATAGCAATAATGAAATTATGAAAAAGGCACCAAAAATGACAGACTATTTGAATGAAAATAGTAAACAACATTTTGAAAAAGTAAAATCTTATTTAGAGGCAATGGGGATTGAATATATAGTTGATGATAAGCTTGTGCGCGGATTAGACTATTATACTCATACTGTATTTGAAGTTGAGGCTGATATCAAAGATTTTGGCAGTCAAAATGTTTTGGGTGCTGGTGGAAGATATGATAATTTAGTTGAAACCGTGGGAGGACCAAGTACTCCAGGTGTTGGTTTTGCAATTGGGATTGAAAGATTATTATTGGCTTTACAAGCTGAAGGAATAAGCATAGAAGACGAAGAAGCTTTAGATATTTATGCAATTGCTTATTCAGAAAATGAACGAGCTTATGTAATGTCATTAGTCAATAATTTAAGATTAAACGGATTTAATGTCGATATGGATTATTTGGGTCGTAATATGAAAAATAATTTTAAACACTCAGAGAAGTTGGGCGCTAAATTTGTAATGATTGTTGGTGAAGACGAGGTTAAAAATAATATTGTTACTTTAAAAAGTAATGCAACAAAAGAAGAGTATAAAATTGAAATAGAAAATTTAATAGAATTTTTAGATATAAAAATAGGTGAGGAATAGTATGAAAGTTAACAATGCAAATATTAATATTGGAAACGTTGAAGAAACAGTAACTTTAAAAGGTTGGGTTGCTAAAAAACGTAATTTAGGTGGCTTGGTTTTTATCGATTTGCGTGATAGAAGTGGTATTATTCAACTTGTAATTAATCCAGAGAGTCCAGCTTATGAAATAGCCATGACATTAAAAAGTGAATTTGTTATCGAAGCTACTGGTAATGTTGTTAAGAGGCAAACATCTAATCCAAATTTAAAAACTGGTGAAATAGAAGTTGAAGTATCAGAAATAGAAATATTAAATGAATGTTCGGATTTACCTTTTGATTTAAACAATACAACGGCTTTGGAAGATACGAGATTAAAATATCGTTATTTGGATTTAAGAAGAGAAGAGTTAAAAAATAATTTAATAACCAAACATAAAATAATGCAGAGTACGCGAAATTATTTAAATGATAATGAATTCATTGAAATGGAAACTCCTATTTTATGTAAGTCAACACCTGAAGGAGCACGTGATTATTTGGTTCCTTCTAGGGTTAACCGTGGATCTTTTTATGCTCTTCCACAGTCACCACAATTATTTAAACAATTGCTTATGATTTCTGGTTTTGAAAGGTATTATCAAATTGCAAGATGTTTCCGTGATGAGGATTTAAGAGCTGATAGACAACCGGAGTTTACACAAATAGACTTAGAAATGAGTTTTGTAAATGAAAATGATGTAATGTCATTAACTGAAGGTTTACTTGCAAAAATATTTTATGATGTAAAGGGCATTTCAGTTAACTTACCATTTAAAAGAATGACTTATGAAATGGCAATGGACCTTTATGGAAGTGATAAACCAGATACTAGATTTGAAATGCCAATTTGTGATATAACTAAGGCTTTTGAAAATACTGATTTTACGGTGTTTAAAGAAGTTATTAATAATAATGGGGTAATTAACTGCTTAGTAGTTAAAAATGCTGCAGACAAGTATTCTAGGAAAGATATTGATAAGTTAACAGAGTTTGTAAAGATTTATAGAGCAAACGCTTTAGCTTTCTTGAAATATAATGAAGAATTTACTGGTAGTATAGCTAAATTTGTTACTGAAGAAATTTCTTTATCTTTAAAAGAATCTTTGTCTTTAGAAAACAATGATTTAATCTTTATCATTGCTGGAGATAAATCAATGGTTAAAACAGCTTTAGGAGAATTAAGATTGAAGCTTGGTAGAGATTTAAATTTAATTCCAAAAGATAAATATAATTTCCTTTGGGTTACTGATTTTCCAATGTTTGAATATAGTGAGGAAGAAGAAAGATATATCGCTTGTCATCATCCATTTACTTCGCCAGCAAGTCCCGATGATTTAGCAGATAAAAAACACGCATTAGCTCGTGCTTATGATGTTGTTTTAAATGGCTACGAAGTTGGTGGTGGCAGTATCAGAATTCATTCACCAGAGGTTCAAGAAAAGGTATTGGAGTCTTTAGGCTTTAGTAAAGAGCAAGCTTCAAAACAATTTGGATTTTTACTTGATGCTTTAACGTTAGGAGCTCCGCCTCACGGTGGGTTAGCTTTAGGCTTAGAAAGACTTACAATGATCTTATGTGGTACTGAGAACATTCGTGATGTTATTGCTTTTCCAAAAACAACTAGTGCTTCTGATTTAATGAGTGAGGCACCTAATGAAGTTTCAGAAAGACAATTAGATGAACTACATATCAGTTTAAAATGATTGAAGTTGAAACGAGGTAACAGATGGAAAAAGACTTTATAAATTTAACTGCAGAAAATTTGGATAATGAGCATTTGTGCTGTATTATTCGTACTAAAAAGTTGCACCCAGGAATTGAAGCTAAGCGGAAGTGGCTTTCAGAGCGAGTTAAAGAAGGTCATGTTTTTAGAAAACTTAATGCTAAGGCGACGGTGTTTATCGAGTATGCTCCATTAGAAACAGCATGGGTTCCAATTAAAGGTGATAATTACTATTACATATATTGTTTATGGGTTTTAGGTAATTGCAAAGGTCATGGTTATGGAAAATCACTTCTCGAATATTGTTTAACTGATGCTAAGAAAAAAGGGAAATTTGGAGTTTGTATGCTTGGCTCTAAAAAACAAAAAGCTTGGCTTTCTGCTCAATCATTTGTGAAGAAATTTGGCTTTAAAGTCGTTGACACAACAGACAATGGTTATGAGCTTCTTGCTCTTTCATTTGATGGATCGATGCCAAAATTTACTGAAGGTGCTAAAAAACAAGAAATTAAGGATCAACAATTAACAATTTATTATGATATGCAGTGTCCCTACGTTTATCAAAATGTCGAGATGATAAATAAATATTGTAAAGAAAATGATGTTCCTGTATCTTTAATTAAGGTTGATACGCTTGAAAAAGCAAAATCGTTGCCTTGTGTTTTTAATAATTTTGGAGTATTTTATAAAGGAAAGTTTCAAACAGTTAATTTATTAAGTATTGAGACTTTAAATAGAATATTAAAAAAATAATATTTTAATTTATAAAAAGAAAATACATTTTGAAGATTAAATGTATTTTTTGTTGACATAGAATGGGTTAGCATGTAAAATGACGACAGGACGTACAAGAGGTGAAGTATATGAAAAAGAGAAGAGTGTCTAAACTTGGTCTTTTAGTTTTATTATTAATAGTTGTTATTTTAGTAACAGGAATTAGTATTATTATAATAAAAAGTAACAATAAAACAGAAGTAAATATTATTTCAGAACATAAAAATTATAATTTAAAAATTAATTATCCTATTTTAAAAAATAAAAAATTGGATAATAAAATTAAAGAAGACGTTACAAACGCTAAAGATGAATTTATGAAGGCTGTTAAAGAAAATAATACAGATATTCAATATGATTTTAACATTCGTTTTTCGAAGGGCGAATATAAAGAAATATCGACAGTTCATTTAGTTATTGAATCTTTTACAGGTGGAGCTCATTATGCTAGAACGGATAAAACATATACTTTAAACCAAAAAACTAAAGAAGAAATTGAACTATCTAACATTTTCGAAGATAAGAATTATTTAAATACATTATCAAGCTTATCATATTATTATGTTATGGATTATAGCTCTAATTATCAAAAGAATTTTGATGATGCTTTAGTAAAAGAAGGGACTAAGCCTATAAAAGAAAATTTTTCACACTTCGCTTTAACAGAAAAAGGTTTACAATTGTTATTTCCGTCATATCAAGTGGCTAGTCATGCAGATGGTGAGGTTATAATAACAATTCCTTATGAACGAATTAATGGAATATTAAAAAAAGAGTATCAGGGGATCAGCCAAAAAGGTGAAAATACGCAGACAATTTTAACAGCAAAAACAAGGGATCTTGAGGTATACAAAGGTAAAAAGCTTTTAGCGCTAACATTTGATGATGGGCCAGGACATGCTTCAACTAATTATTTATTAGACGAACTTCAAAAAAGAGATGCAAGAGTTACGTTTTTTGTTTTAGGAAGTAGGGTAGAACAATATCCTGATGTTCTTAAAAGAGAATATACTGATGGACATGAAATCGGCAGTCATACATATAATCACAAGAATTTGTTTCATTTAACTGATTATGAAATTATGAAAGAATTGCAAAATACGAATGATGTGGTTAAAAAGTATACAGGATATACCCCAACTCTGTTAAGACCGCCTTACGGTAATATTAATGACCATATAAAAGGATTAACAAATATGAATACAATTTTATGGGATGTTGATACTTTAGATTGGAAATTAAAAGATAAAAATAAAATAGCTAGTGCGATTGTTAATCATGCGGCTGACGGATCTATTATTTTATTACATGATATTTATCAGAATTCTGTACAGGGAGCAATTATGGCTATCGATATATTAAAAAATCAAGGCTATGAATTTGTTACAATAAGTGAAATGGCTGAATTAAAAGGTGTTATGCTTGATAAAAACAAGAGTTATTTTTCGTTTTAAAGGGTCAAATATGACCTTTTTTTCTTGCTTTAGTTGGGTAAATATTATATACTTGATGAGAGGCGATTTGATGGAAAAATATCGTATAATTGAGAAAAGTATAATTAAAAAATATCGTAAAGAAATTTGGAGTAAATTTATTAAAGCGATTAAAAATTATCATTTGGTTGAAGAAAATGATAAAGTTGCAGTATGTATGAGTGGCGGAAAAGATTCTTTTTTACTGGCTAAATGTATGCAGGAATTGCAGAGACATGGAATGGTTAGTTTTGAATTGAAATTTATTGTAATGAATCCAGGTTACACCGAGGAAGTATTAAGTAAAATAAAAGATAATTTGAAACTTTTAAATATTGAAGCAGAGATATTTGAAGCACCAATTTTTAAAATTTCTGAACGATTTGACAGTCCTTGTTATTTTTGCGCAAAAATGCGTAGAGGCTATTTATATGATTACGCGAAGAAAATGGGCTGTAATAAAATTGCGTTAGGTCATCATATGGATGATGTTGTTGAAACAATCCTTCTTAATTTAATATATAATGGTTCTTATTCATCAATGTTACCTAAGCTTGAAAGTGATAATTTTGAAGGGATGGAATTAATTAGACCACTTTATTTGATTGAAGAAAAAAATATAATTGCTTGGAAGAATTTTAATCATTTAAGTTTTATTGATTGTGCATGTGCAGTTACGGCTAAAAGTAGTGGAAAAAGAGCTGAGATGAAGACGTTGCTTACTTATTTGGAACGTTATAATAAAGATGTTAAAAAAAGTTTATTTACATCTGCGAATAACGTTAATTTAAATACAGTAATTGGATATCATTGTGACAGTGATTTTCATAGTAAATATGATTGATTTAGTTTTATTGAAATGATATAATAGATACTTATTAAGGGTGGTTTTATGAAATTAGCAAAGGTTTATGCAAAAGTTAAAAGGTCAGTTGTGCATCAAGATGAGGCAATTAAAAAAATGATATTAACAGTCAACCATAATTTAAAATATGGTCTTTATAATAAACAAAATATTTTATTATTAGGTTCTGTAGGGGTAGGAAAAACTTTGCTTTGCGGAAAATGTGCGGAAGCAATGGGATTACCTTTTTACCGAATTAATGGAGCATTTGCTGATGGGAGTTTTAAAAGATTTCAAATGTCTGAGGCAATAGTTAAGTTATCTGATAATAGTGTTGAAAAAGGTTCGAGCGCTAGGGGTATTGTTTTGATTGAGGATGCTGACGGAATGTTTGTTAATGAAGCTGACAATGGTTTTTTATCCATGGCCAAGAGTCCAGAGTTTTATACTGTTAGTGGGGAACTTGGAGTTCATGATTATTATGATATTTCTGGGGTAACTTTTATAGCTGAAGGACAATATACGGAAATGCCAAAACGTAAATTTGGGTCTAGTAATTCAATCGGCTTTGCAGGCGTTAAAGATGAGAGTATTGGCGAGAAAATTAGTAATGGTAATGCAGAACATATTTCTTCGCAGTTTACAAGAACTATCGAAATGAATCCACTTTCTCCAGATTTTGTAAGGGACTTTCTGACTGAATCTAACCTTTCTACTATAAATGAAATATGTGACGGTTTAGAGACATCTTCTTTGGAGATTGATGAAATAGTTAATAGAGTTATCAATCGCGGTGTAGGACTTCATAGTGCAGCCGCTGTGACTAGTGAAGTTATGTATCCCAAATTAGAAAAAAAGTATTTTTCATCTAAAAATGATAAATAGTGTCAATATAGATGAAAAGGGATGCTTTTTTTCTTTTTTTGTGCTATAATATAATTGTCTAGAAGATTGGACAATTATCAAAAACCTACGCGTTAACGATTGGGAATCTAATTTGCTTGCAGTGTTGAATACTTGTGTTTACACAAGGCTCCTAATGCTTGTAATGTGATGCCCACCTAGAAGATAGGGTTTTAATCGTTAAACGTCCGCTTCTGGGCTTTTTATTTGCAAAAAAAAATTAGCTATTTAGCTAATTCTTTTATTTTGTCAGTATTTTTGAAATTGTATTTAGCAATTTCTTTTAATATTTCAATACCATGAGTTTTAATTAATTCAGCACCAACTTCGTCGACTTTTTGTCCGGCTCCTTTTGGAAGCCTAACCCCCATTTGCTTAGAAAGCTTTTCGAATTCTTTAATTAAGACATAACGGCTAATTAAAGAACCACAGGCAACAGATAAACATTTATCTTCGGCTTTTGTTACAAAAGTAATTTTTCTTTGAACTTCTGGTAAATTATTAATATATTTATAATAAATAAATGGATCGGTAAATTGATCGACAACAATATAATCATGTTTTTTAAATTGTTTATTCATGTCTAATAAAACTTTGTTATGAAGGTTAGCTTTAATAGCATTTAAATTCATTTTTTCATTATATTTATCGTTATATTCTCTATTTGATAAGATCATACAAGAATATGGTATTTTTTTAATAATTTCAGGAACTACTTTTAAAATGTGTTCATCGGTTATTTTTTTAGAATCACGAACTCCTAATGACTCTAAAAAAGGAATATCTTCTTTAGTAACATAAGTTGCTGTAACTACGATTGGCCCAAAATAATCACCAGTTCCAACTTCATCAGAACCAATTGAAGTACATTTATAAAGTTTTCCATCAGTATGTTTTACTTCAGGAGCTGGTTTTGACTTAGGATTATTATCAACCATTTTATATTCTACTTTTTTATTTGGGTTTAAGTTTTTTTCAGTCTCAATCCAAATATTAGCATCTATATCTGCACTTATACCTTGGAAAACAGCTTTTCCTGATTGGTATAAAGTAACCATTGTATCAGCTTCTTTTGCTTGAAATACAGCATATGGAGGCGTAACGTCTCTTTTTTTGTCTTCAAAGTATTCATTCATTTTTCTCATCGTGTTGTCACTTAATTTTACTGTAACGGTACGAACTTCGTTTTTTGCCATGTTATCACCTATACACATTTTAACATAAAAAATCGAGATTCACAATACTATCCGTTGTAATTGCTTTCTTTTTTAGGATGAATGTAATATAATTTGTATAGGAGGTCATAATATGAGTATAATCGATTTATGTATTATAATATTTCTATTATTAGGTGCTTTAATTGGATTTAAGCAGGGATTTACGAAAAGCTTGGTTAATTGTGTTGGTTATATATTAATAGTTGTAATTGCTTTTGTTTTAAAAAATCCAATTAGTGAATTTATGATGAACTATTTACCCTTTTTTGATTTTTATGGTTTAATCAAAGGTGTTTCAGTTTTAAATATTGCGGTATATGAAATTATTGCTTTTGCGTTAGTGTTTGGAATATTGCTTATTATTTTAAAAATATTGCTATTAGCAACAACAATTTTTGAAAAGATTTTAACTTTAACAATTATTTTAGGTATTCCATCAAAATTATTAGGGGCAGTTGTTGGATTAATAAAGAATTACATTGTGGTTTTTGTGGTTTTATATATTTTAGCTCTTCCAAATTTTGCTGGTAGCGATTTTGTGAAATCTTCAGAGTTTCAAAAACCAATTTTAGAAAATACACCGATATTATCATCTTTTGCTAGTAAGTCTTTAACAGTATTTGATGAATTTGCTGATTTAAGTGAAAAATACAAAAATGCTGATAGTAGTAACGAATTTAATTTGGAGGCGCTTGATTTATTTTTGAAATATGATATAGTAAAAACGACAACAGTGCAGAAGTTGATTGATAAAGGAAAGCTTCATATTGATGGAGCCGATAAATTAATAGAAAAATATGAGGAGGAATAGAATGGATATAATTATAGGAAATGAGGAAAATTTTGATAGTTTGGTAGCTAAAGGTGATGTTTTAGTCGATTTCTTTGCTACTTGGTGTGGACCTTGTAAAATGCTTGGGCCTGAACTTGAAAGTATGAGTGATAAAGTTCAAATCGTTAAGGTTAATATTGACGAAAATCTTGAACTTTGTAAACGTTATGGAGTTATGAGTGTTCCTACTTTAATTTATTTTAAGGAAGATGGAACTTATGACACTAAAGTTGGCTATATGCCAAAAGAAGTGATATTAGAGTGGATAGGAAAATAGTATTTAGATTTAAGATGAGGTAATAGTGATGTCAAGGGAAGAATTTAGTACAATTGATGCTTGTAATATTCAATTTTATAAGGATTTAAATAAACAAAAAAAATGGAAAATCGTCCAAAGAGCAGGGGCAACTGTTGCAGTTTTTAGTGTACTAGCGATTGGAGTATTGCTTGGACATTATGCATATAGTGATGGTTTGGCTAGTGAGTATGTAAATGATCATCGAAATGAACAAGTAGCTTTAGATACCGATCAAATTTTTGATGTTTCGGATGAAATACCTTGGGCAGAGTCACCTTGGATATATGAAGGGGATACCAAAGCTTACATAAATGCACCTGGAATTTTCACTACTGCTGATGGAACTCTTTCGGTTCAGCAGTATAGTGATAATGAATATGGTCTTAAGCACGATGTTAATGGAAATCCTTCGCTTGTTGGTTCTATTTATAAAGATTGGCGTAATCATGAAGGCTTAAGTGATGACTTTATTATTATTTATGGCCATAATATTGGAGAAATTCCGGGGACCGATGATTTAATGTTTGGAAAACTGGCGGACTTTGCTGATACTGATAGTAGTGCAGCTAAAGGAACGGCGATTGAAATGTATGAACAAAATCCAAGCATTGATTATAAAGATGAATATGGTCACTATAATTTGGAGATTTTTGCGTCTGGGGTATACGATGCGTCTAGCATTTTGAATTGGGTTGGTAATTATGCAGACGAGGAAGACTTCAATGATAAAATGGAGTATATAGTTGGCAGTTCAGATATTGATACGGGAATAGTACCAAATATGGATGAACCAATAGTGTGTTTTTGGACTTGCCCTTATACTAATTCATCAGATTATAGCAATCCTGAAAATCGTGTTTTAGTTTTTGCGCAGGCTCATCAATTAGAAAAATATCAAGAATTTCCAGTGGTACCAGAAGTGACTTCGGGTAGAACAATTAGCTAGGTTTAATATAGCCTATCTTTTTTTTCTAATTTTTGATATAATAATTATTGGTGAAGAAAATGAAAAAAGTTTTAGTAATTGCAGTAATATGTACACTTATTGACCAAGTTATTAAAAATGTTTTATTTTGGTTATTATCGTTTGGTAGTAGTGTTGAAGTGATTTCTAACTTTTTTTCGCTAACAATGATTCAAAATACAGGGGCGGCTTTCAGTATTTTAAGTTCAAACACTTTATTTTTAATTGTTGTTTCGATTATTTCTTTATGCTTAATTTATTATTTTTTTATTAAGGGTAGAGATTTAGTTAAAGTAGAAGAGTATTTGTATGGCATTTTAATTGGTGGTATTTTAGGCAATTTAATAGATAGAATTGTACGAGGGTATGTTATTGATTATTTAGATTTTAATGTTTTCGGATATAATTTTCCGGTATTTAATTTAGCTGATGTGTGTATAATGGTATCGATTGCATTAATTGTTATTCATCTAGTAAAAGGAGAAAAAAATGAAGTATCAAGTAAATAACCCAGGAATTAGATTAGATAATTTTTTAGCAGAGGCCATGGATATAAGCCGAAGTAATGCTAGTAAAATAATTAAGGCTTCTGAAGTTTTAGTAAATGGTATGGAAACAAAAGGTGGATACATTGTTAAAGAAGATGATGTGATTGAAGTTAATCACGTTGAAGAGGCAATGGACGTTTTGCCTGAAAAAATGGATTTAGATATTGTTTATGAAGACGAAGATGTTATTATTGTCAATAAGGCAAATGGCGTGGTTGTTCATCCAGCTCCTGGTAATTATCATGGAACGTTAGTTAATGGACTTTTATACCATAGTAAACTTAGTGATAAAAATGGTGAATTTCGTCCAGGAATTGTTCATCGTATTGATGCTAATACAACTGGACTATTAATGGTTGCTAAAGATAATAAAGCTCATGAGGCTTTAGCAGAACAGCTAGCTGCTAAGACAACATACCGAAAATATGTGGCTTTAGTTTGGGGTGTTATTCCTAATGACACTGGTTTAATCGATGCGCCAATTGGAAGATCAAGTGCTGATCGTAAAAAAATGGCCATAAATCCAGATGGAAAAGAAGCAATAACCCATTTTAAAGTTTTAAAAAGGTTTGATGAGGCAACTTTAATTGAATTAAAATTGGAAACAGGTAGGACTCATCAAATAAGAGTTCATATGGATTATATTGGGCACCCAATTGTTAATGACCCAGTTTATGGTAAACGTAAATTAATTGATGATTCTGGGCAATGTTTGCACGCTAAAGAACTTGGCTTTATTCATCCAACTACAGGTGAATATATGGAGTTTGATAGTGAACTTCCAGAAAAGTTTTTAAATATTATGAGTTATTTTGAGTAGGAGGTTATATATGAACGAGGCTATAGATCCTAAGAATGAAGAGCTAGTTATGAAATTACTTCGTTATTTTATCTCAGAAAAGAAGTATAGTCCGGTTATTATTAGAGGGCTTGAGGAAGAAATTTGGCTTGAAAATTTAGAAGAGGATTATAAAATTATTAGAATTGTGTCACATTATATTCATAATAATGAACAGTTTGAATTTGACTTAGCCAAGACGAAACAATTAACTAAAGCTATTAAAAAGAAAACGATGTCTTTTAAAATGAATACTTTAAGTATTTTTGTAAATTTAGGTGATAATGTTAATATTGAGAAATATGAAGATATTCCTAAAATAGATGTGGCAGCAGTGGCACAAACTAATGATCTGGAAAAATACCATTTCATTATTGACTCTTTTCCGGATATAATGAAAAAAATGTCTTTTAAGGAAAAGGGGATGGAGTTATTTATGAAAATAACTGGTGATATTGCAGCGAAGAACGAAGGAGAGGCGAAAATGAACGAAGAAGTTTTTACAATGAAAAAACCAATTGTTACTTATGTTTTAATTGGTATTAATATTATTATGTTTTTATTAACAACAATGTTTGGATTGACTGATGATTTAGCAGTCAATAGATTTTCTATTTTAAATGGAGAGTATTTTAGATTAATTACAGGTGTATTTCTACATGCTAATATAGTTCATTTAGTATTTAACTGTTATGCATTATATATAATTGGCATGCAACTTGAAAGTTTTCTTGGAAAAGGAAAATACTTGGCAGTTTATTTATTAAGTGGTCTTGCTGGCAGTGTGCTTTCAATATTCTTTAGTACTGGTTATAGCGTAGGAGCTTCAGGTGCTATCTTTGGTTTACTGGGATCATTATTATATTTTGGATATCATTATCGTCTTTATTTAGAAACCGTAGTAAAATCACAAATTATTCCACTGATAATTGTCAATTTATTGATTGGTTTAATGCCAGGAATTGATAACTGGGCTCATGTTGGCGGCTTAATTGGTGGTATTTTGGCTACTATGGCTGTTGGTATAAAATATAAGTCAACGAAATTCGAAATGATAAATGGAGTAATTTTATATACTATCTATATTGGAGTAATTTTATTTATGACTTTTCAAAGAGGATTATTTGGATAAAAAAAGTGATTTAATTTGAAGTTGTAAGATAAAAGTAGACATAAAAAAAGTGTCTACTTTTTATTGACAACTTTATTAATTATCACTTTTTTATGTTGTATTTTATATATTTTCTTTTTTGGTAAGTTACTTGGGTTGGGATGACATTTTCGGGTTTTAGGCTTTCATTTTCTTTGGTTTGTTCTTCTAGTGTTGTTTCTTTTGTGAACGTTTCTTCTGAAGCATTATTTTCTACTATAGTTTGGTCTTTGCGGGATGAGTTATAATATTCGTAAATATTTACGCCTTCTAGAATTGCTGTTGCTGCTATACAAAGATTGGCAGCAGTTTTAAACTTTGGGTTGTCAGTAGCAATAGCTAAATACTCAGATATAAGAGCCGTAGAAAGGGGCCACATTTTTAGTCTACCAGATTGTTTGCTACGAGGATCACCGCCATTCATTAAAGAGGTAGCATTAATAGCACCTATTGTTGTTTCACCAATTAATGGAATAAGCATGGCAGGGTTTGTTGGTATGGCTTGTCCTAATAGTCCTATAGCAAATATTTTATCGATAATTGGATCTAGTTTAGCGCCTAATTCTGTTTCAGCATTTAATTTTCTGGCAACTTTTCCATCAGCAAAGTCAGTCAAGGCTAGTAGAGCTGTGACTCCAAGGGTTCCTGCGACGTTTTTAGAAAAGGCCATTTTGGGTATTATTATTGGTCCAAACAGTCTTAATGCAGTGATACCATTGGGGATCCATGCTTTTTTATTTTTTAAATCATTGATTAAAGTATTTTTGTCCATTTTTGTCACCTTTTTCTTTTACTTTATATTGTAACACTCATTACTTTTTAAGTAAAGAAATTTACTTGTCATTTGTTTACAAAATCGAAGATGTTGGTATGGCTAATTCTTGTACTTTAATGTAGAATTTTGTTATAATTATGATATAAGAGTAAACATGAGGTGAGCTATATGAAATGTATTTGTAAAAAACTTATTAGTATTTTGTGTGTGTTTGCGATCATTTTACCGAGTTTTATTCCGGCATTTACTGTTTCAGCAGCTAATCCTTATTCTGTTGTTATGGTATCAAATAGTAGTAATAATAAAACAGTTGGAACATATGCGACATATAGTGAAGCGGTAAAAGCGATGAATGCTCAGAACTCGACTAGTACTAGCGTGGCATCTATTTATAAAAACGGAAAAATTATTAATTCAAGATATGCAATTTTCCAATTAAAACCAAGTTCATCTTTGGTTAATTTATATCAAAATGCAGGGGATAGCACGGCTTATACTTATACAAGTCCTTCTTATATGACTGATGCGGCTTTCATTGATTCTAATGAATCTCGCGTACAAGTTATGTATAGTGGATTTAAAGGTTGGGTTGATATTAATGCTGGAAATATTATACCAATTTCATTATTAGGAGCCAATGCCGTTAATATTACAGCTAGTGGGTTAAATTTACGCGAAAGTGCATCGACTTCATCTAAATCAGTTGGGGTTATTACTTGTACAAATGCTTTATTTACTTACACAGAGAAAAAAAGTGCGGGCGGATATACATGGTATAAAATAAATTACAATGGAACTACAGGATGGGTAGCTAATGGTAACTGGCTTACTGAAACATCTGGTACTTCTCTTAACACTTATTATTATCGCTACGATACAGGAAACTTATTACATCGTTATGGAAAACATAATGGAACTTCCTATACTGATGATTATACAAACTTGGGACCAACACCTACTTATTTAACGGTAGGGGCTCGTTATTATAGTTTTGATGGCGGTATTTATTTATATAATTCACTTACTTCAATGTTAGATGATTATCGTAATGATACTTATACACACAGTTTGAATGCGAATAATCCTAATTATGCTTATTATTTATTTTTGCCTAATAAATCCGTTTCAAAGGTTACAGCTGCTGAATTAGATAGTCAAATTACTAATACTAGTTCTAAATTATATGGACAAGGTAAATATTTTAAAGAAGCTGAAAGTTTATATGGAATGAATGCTTTATCTGCATTCGCAACGGCCAAAAATGAGAGCTCAAATGGTACTAGTAAAATTGCGAAAGACAAAAATAATGTTTTTGGATATGGGGCTTCAGACAGTTGTCCTTATGATTGTGCACGTAGTTATGCTAGTGTGCGTGATTCAATTATGGATTATGCAAAAAATGGTTTAAATAGTTATATGACAGCGGGTGCTTCTTATTATTTCGGAACTCATGCTGGAACTAAAGGCAGTGGTCGAAATGTTAAATATGCTTCTGACCCGTTATGGGGTGAAAAACAAGCTTGGAATGCATTTATGACTGATAAAAATCAAAATTTACGTGATTATCAAGCCAATACAATTGGAGTTACTAAGTATGGCAAATACAATGTACCAGTTTATAAAGAAGCTAATACGAATAATGTGATTTACAATATTAGAAACAGTAATTCTTCGTTTAAAGTTTATAATGTGCCAGTAACGGTAATTGATAAAGTAGGAGATTTTTATAAAATATATGCCGATAGTTCATCATATCAATATGGTTATATTAAAACGAGCGATTTAAATGTCTCAAATAACCAGCCAGTGATAAATGCAACAGATAAAATGATTGCTTTGAATTCATCATTTGATCCAATGGCCGGAGTTACAGCTACTGATGCTGAAAATGGAAATTTAACAAATCGTATTACTTATACAGGGTCTGTTAATACGTCTAAGGTAGGAACTTATAATATAACTTATACGGTAACGGATAATAGTAATTTTAGTGCTAGTAAAACTATTAAGATTACGGTTAAAGGAGCATCTGAGCCAATTATAAATGCGACTGATAAAGAAGTTTCTCAATATACAACATTTGATTATATGGATGGGGTAACAGCTATTGACGATACTGATGGAAATATAACTAATAAAGTGACCTATGATAAGACTGTTGATACTAATACGAAGGGAACTTACAATGTTACTTATTCAGTAACTAATAGTAATAATAAAACAACTACAAAGACGATAAAAGTTACTGTTGTAGATAATAGTAAACCTGTTATTAATGCTAGTGATAAAACCGTTTATTTAAATAGAGAGTTTGATCCAATGGATGGGGTAACAGCAACCGATAAGGAAGATGGAGATCTTACTAAGAAAATAGAGGTTACTAAGAATAATGTTGATATAAATATTATTGGTGAATATGAAGTAGAGTATGCAGTTACGGATAGCGCTAATCAAAAGGTAACAAAGAAAATAAAAGTTAATGTTGTCGAAAAGGTACTTAAGGAAGCTAGTAATGAATTTTATTTAAATGAAATAAAATGGGATAACACTAATAGTCAATATAATATAAGTGGCTATCTAATTCAATTAAGTGTTAATCAGTCTTTTGATGATGATTTGTCATTTGAATTGGTTTTAAAAAATGAAACTACAGGTGACGTTTATACAGTTCCTGTTTCAAGATGGACAAGCGATGTTCCATTTGATTTAGGCAAGGAAAATGGTTACGATTATAGTGGAGCTTGGTTTAATGGTAATGTTGATTTATCGAATGTTCCTCAAGGCGATTATCAAGTTTATATGCGTAGTTATACTAGTGATTATTATACTGAAGCTTTATTTTCAAATATATTAAATTCTAGTATTGATAGACGTGGTGAGGACAATAAAAAAGGGTATAGTTTACTTGTTGATTTGACTGATAAAAGAAAACCAATTACGATAAGTGTTCGTGATGGCGGATTAATTACAACAAGCGAATCACCAACTTATCGAAATATGATAAATGATTATGATGATATTTCTTTTGAGGATGGTAAAATGCATATAAAAGGTGTATCATATAATTATGGTCTTGATTATTCAAATAATGTTTCTGTAAAAAGGCAAGTTATATTAGAAAATAACGAGACTTTTGAAAGATATTCATATGATGTTGGAAGTACTTCAAAAGGCAGTTATTCAGTTTCGTCTTTAGATAATTTATCAAAAACTTACGCTTGGTTTGATAGTAGTATTGACATTAGTAATTTATCAAAAGGAAAATATTCAATTATTGTTTATACAATTTCTGGAGATATTGGGGATTATGGTAACATGATTGATATATTTAATGCTATTAATCCAGCTAAGACAACGATTGGAAATAAAACTTATGAAGTAAAAGTAAATACTTCTAAAAATAATAGAATTGAATTAATTGTAAGTTAAAATAGAAAACATAAAACGTTTTCTATTTTTGTCAATAGGAAAGAATTTACTTTTTAAATTATAATTGATATAATGATAATATTCATAGTAGGGAAGGTGGTATTTGTTGTGTTTAAAAAAGGATTAGGCATATTTTATAATGCATCTTTGTTGTTTATTTTAGCGTTTGTAAATTTGCTTATTTTAACTTCAATTTTGTTTTTATGTAAAATATCTATAACAGTTTTTCATTTACCAATAAGTTTAATATTAGCTATAATTGAATTATATTTTATTAAAAGAGATAATTTTAAAACAATTATTGCTTCTGTATTAACTTTTATTTTTGTATTTTTTTCTGCTTGTTTAATTTGTGGGCATATATACGATGATTCTGCAGATGGAAACGGTTATCATAAATTCGCAGTTGGATTGTTAAAGAATGGTTGGAATCCAATATATGATTCACAAGAAAGTGTTATAAAAAAATTGGATTTGAATAGTGATGAAAATGTTTGGGTGGAGCATTATCCTAAAGCTACGTGGATTTACGGAGCTAGTGTTTACAAAATTACTAATAACATAGAAACTGCTAAAACTTATAATGTACTTATTTTATTTATAGTGTTCTTTATAATTGCTTATTTAATAAACAAATTTTATGAGAAAAAGATTTCTTCATTATTAATTGCATTATCTGCATGTTTATTTCCAATAATATGGCAACAAATTTTTTGCTTATATATCGATGGATTTATGGGATTAATTTTATTTTTACTTGTTATTTATTTTTATTTATTTATTAACAATGATAATAATAAGGAGTATTTTTTTATTTCATCAGCTTTGATGATAATAATTATTAATATTAAATTTACTGGCTTATTTTATGCAGGAATATTTTGTGGAGGATATTACATTTATTATTTGATTACAAAAATAAGAAGTAAAAATTATAATTCTTTAGTTAAAACGACTGTTGCATTTGCATTTGTTGTTTTAATTGCACTACTAATTGTTGGTAGTAATTCTTATGTTAAAAATATTGTAGTTAAGCATAATCCGTTATATCCAATTATGGGAGAAGATAAAATAGATATTATTACAAATCAACAGCCTAAATCATTTAATGAAAAATCGCCAATTGAGAAAAACTTTTATTCTATTTTCAGTTATACGGCTAATTATGCTACAAGCTTTAATGTTGGAGAACCTGAGCTTAAAATTCCATTTACGTCTAGTAAGGATGTGGAACTAAATAGAATGGCCGAAGATACTCGTATAGGAGGTTTTGGAATTTATTTTAGTGGTATTTTTATTATTTCAGTTATTGTAATATTAATATCTTTAGTTATGTTTGTTGTGAGAAAAAATTATGTTAAGTTGGTATTTATCGGCGTTCCTTTTGTAATAACTTTACTTTTGATGTTTTTCTTTGATGAAAGTTGGTGGGCTAGGTATGCACCACAAACATATTTTGTTATTGTTATGGCGATATTTATATTGTTGACTTCAAATAAACGTAAGTTTTATATTTGTGGTATTGTTTTATTATTAGTTTGTTGTTATAATTCTGCGCTTATTGCTAAACATATGGCTAATGTAAAGCTTCCCATTAGCGGGCAAATAAGGATGAATTTAGAAAATCTTGAAGGTAAGTCAATAAATTTAGAAATGATAGGGTTTCCCGGGACTTTATTTAATTTAAAAGATCATCATATAAAATATACAATTAAGGAAAAAGTTAAGAATAAACAGCCCTTATACATTGGGAAAAATTATTACGAAAAAACTAAATAAATGTATTTTTGAAAATTAGAGATTAAGAAAAATGTGCAAGTAAAATAACTCGCACATTTTTTATTTTGTATCAAATGTTATATTTAAAGATTTATTTTGCTAAAACTATTGTTACAGTGCTTGGACATGATATTGTTGATCCAGGCCTAACACCGCTAATATATGATCCTGAGCTAGCATTACTAGATGAATCTTCTTTCACAATTAAAGTAACACCTGGTAACTTGTTTGCAAAATAGCTTTCTAAAGCATTTTTAGTAGAAGAAAAGTTTCCGCCAGCATTAAAAATATTATTTAAATCACGTCCGATAGTATATGAACTTTGCTTGCATTTTGGCGTGCTATTATTACCAGAACTATTGTTTGATGATCCATTTGAACTACCGCCACTTGGTTTATTATTTGAATTATTGGTTGATGGTTTACTTACGTTATTTTTGTTTTTAGTCGCTATGCTTATTTGGATACTATCACCTTTAGAAATTTTTTCGCCTGATTTAATACTTTGACTAATAGCATTTCCTTCTTTAACAGTATTTGAGTATTCATTTACAAATGTACAATTAATTCCTAATTGGTTACATGTTTTTTGAATTTCAGATTTAGTTTTACCAATAAAATTAGGAACTTCTATGGCTTTGCCTTTTGATACATAAACAATAATACCTTCATCAGGATTTATTGTTTTATTTGTTTCTACTGAGAATTTAATAATATCACCTTTTTTGATATCATTGTTAAATTCTTCTTTTATTTCATATTTAATTTTGTATTTATCGGCCCATGCTTTAAAATCGGTTATATTGTTGAATTTCGGCATTTTTAATTTTCCTTTTGATACAACGATGCCGATAGTTGTTTCTTCTTCGATTATATCGCCTTTTTTGTAGGTTGCTTCAATTACATGGCCGCTTTTTATTTCATTATCATATTTATCTGAGTAGTTTATTTTTAAGTTGTTTTCAATCATCCATTTAGTAACCTTGCTCATTTTCATATTTTTTAATTCAGGAACTATTATTTTTTTACCTTTAGAAATTGTTAAAGTTATTTTATCACCGGGTGATACTTTAGTTCCTTTTTTAATAGAACTACTTATAACTTTTCCTTTAGCAATTTTATCAGAAAATTCATATTTTAATTCATAGTCAATGGCATTTCTATTTAAATATAATGTTGCTTTAAATAATGTCATGTTTTTTAATTCTTTTAGAGTTATTGGTTTTAAAGCTTCTTTATCACCAAGTGATACTTTGAATGTTATTGCATCATTCCTTTTCATATTTCCGCTTTTACTTTGTTCCATAATAGTATCTCGCGTTACTTCTTTATTTTCTTCAAAATTAACAGTAACATTGTTTAGAAAGTTTTCATCAATAACTTTAACTGCTTCATCGATGTTCCAACCTTCCATATTACTAATTAGAACTTCTTTATTGTAATCAGGTCCATTTGAAACTTCAAAATTTATTTTATCAATATTTTTAGTTAAAGTTTTTGATTTTACATCTTGGTTTATAATATTATATTTTGATATATTATCACTATATTCAAAATTTTGTTCATATTTAATGTTGTTAGCTTCAGCCCACTCAATTGCTTCAGTTAGTGTTTTATTACTGAAATCGGGAATTGAACTTTGTTTTGGAAGTGAGATAACATTAGCTAGTACTAATCCATTAAATCCCATTAAAGCAATAAGACAAATAGCAGTTAAGATAATTGCTTTAGTTTTTTTATAGTGATATGTTCTTTTGAAAGCAATTAGAAAAACTAAAATTGTTATGAAAATAAAGATTGCATTAATAATTTGGTATACTTGATCAACTTGATTAAAAGAATCATATATTAAGTAACTAGAAAAGGCTAGGGTGATTACCATAGTAAGTGATAGAATAATGTTTACAATAGTTGGTTTTTTCTTTGGTGTTTCTTCATCAAAATTAGTTTGATTATTTTTAGGAAGTTCTCGTTTGTAAACATTTTCTTTTTTTTGTTTTTTAGATGGACTATCATCAAAAATAATTGATTTTAGTTCTTGTCTTTTTACCTCTAGTTCTTTTTCTTTAGCAGCGTTGCGTTTTTCTAATTCTTCTTCGATTTTTCGTCTTTCAGTTCGGCTTGTGTAGCCATTATTTCTTTCATTATTCATAATACTTCACCTATAATAATTATACCTTATTTTTCGTTCTTGTCCTATTGTTTAAGAACTTAAATTTCACTGGTTTACTATATTTGACATACCATAGTTATTGTATATTTATTATTATTTGTTATAATGGTGATAATAGGAGATGATTATATGAAAATATTGATAACTGGAGGCGCGGGATTTATTGGAAGTCACACGGTGGTTGAGCTATTAAATAATAATTACGAGGTTGTTATTATCGATAATTTTTCTAATTCTAAGCCAGAAGTTTTAAAAAATATCACAAAAATTACTAATAAAAATTATACTTTTTATGAAGGTGATGTTTGTGATTATGAATTTTTAAATTCTGTTTTTGAAAAAGAAAAAATTGACGCGGTTATTCACTTTGCAGGATATAAAGCAGTGGGTGAATCAGTAGCGAAACCTTTAAAATATTATAAAAATAATATTGATTCGACTTTATCTTTATTAAAAATAATGGAAAAATTTGGAGTATATAATTTTGTTTTTTCATCATCGGCAACTGTGTATGGTTCTCCAAAGGAACTACCTATAATGGAGGACTTTCCTTTATCGGCAACGAATCCTTATGGTTATACTAAATTAATGAATGAACAGATATTAAAAGATATGAGCACTTCGTCAGATAAATGGAACATTGTACTACTTAGATATTTTAATCCAATCGGGGCGCACGAAAGTGGTCTTATTGGCGAAGAGCCTAATGGAATTCCGAATAATATAATGCCATATATTATGAAAGTGGCAGTCGGTGAACTCGAAAAGGTTTATGTTTTTGGAGATGATTATGATACTAAAGATGGAACTGGAGTCCGTGATTATATTCACGTTGTTGATTTGGCAAATGGTCATATTAAAGCTATTGAATATTTAAATAATCATCATGGACTTAATGTGTTTAATTTAGGCACAGGAAATGGTTATAGTGTTCTTGAATTAATTAATGCAGTTTCAAAAATTAATAATGTAAATATTCCCTATGTTATTGATAAACGTCGTCCTGGAGACATTGCGGCATGTTATGCGGACGCTAGTAAAGCTAATAGGGAACTTAATTGGTATGCTTCAAAAAATATTGAAGATATGTGCCGAGATAGTTACAATTTTATAATTAAAAATAGGTGAGCAAGTTAAACTTGCTTTTTTGGTATATTATTCTATCTTTAATTTTTAAAAAATTATCTATAATAATAATGTAGTCTGCATTTTATATAGGAGATGATTTAGTGTTTTTTGAAAATTTAAAAAAAACATGCATCACACTTCTTCTTTCATTTTTTATTATACCAATAAATGCTTTAGCTTATTCAGATCAAATAATCGTTGGTGGTGAAAACATTGGAATAACGCTTAATTCTACCGGGATTTTAATTGTTGGTGTTTATGACGTTAATAATAGTTCTCCTGCGTCTGATGCCGGATTAAAATCTGGAGATATGATAACGACTGTTAACAAGGAAAAAGTTAATAATATTGAAGAAATGGCCCAAAAGATTAATGATTCCAGTAAGGATAGTGTTTCTGTAGGCTATTTACGTGACGGTAAAAAAGAAACTACTACTTTGAAATTATATAAAGATGAAAATAATGTTTATAAAACTGGTCTTTATGTAAAAGACAGTGTTACCGGGATAGGAACTTTAACCTTTATCGATCCAGAAACAAAACTTTTTGGTGCTTTAGGGCATGAAATTCAAGAGCAAACTACAGGTAAACTTTTAGAAATCAAAGATGGTAAGATTTTTGATTCAACAGTAACTGGTGTTGTTCCAAGCTCTGATGGTACTCCGGGAGAGAAGAAAGCTAAATATGATGCGAATAAAACAGTTGGTGATGTAGCTACAAATACAACTCAAGGTATTTTTGGTACTTATACTAGTGAATTGCCTAATAAAGATACCTATAAAGTAGCTAAACCATCACAAATTAAAACTGGTAAAGCAAAGATATTAACTGTTTTAAATGGTTCGGAAATTAAGGAATATGAAATTAATATAACAAAGATCAACGAGGGAAAACAAAAAAACAAAAATTTCGTATTTGAAATAACAGATAAAGAGTTACTTGATAAAACGAATGGTATTATTCAAGGTATGAGTGGTTCACCAATTATTCAGGGAGAATATGTAATAGGTGCGGTTACTCATGTCGTTGTTGATAATCCGCATAAAGGCTATGGTATTTTTATAACTAACATGTTAGAAGAAGCAGAGAAAAACTAGGAAACTAGTTTTTCTTTTTGTTTAACGTTTAATATATAGTTAGTGACATAAATTTCTTTTTCTGATATAATGTTTTTATTGGTTAAAAGTAGAAACTTGAGGTGACTATTTTAATGAGAACAAAGAAATCTATATATAATGCAATAGCTGCTACTTTGGCGAGCGGTGTTGGTATGATTTTAGGCTTTATTACCCAAAAAGTTTTTTTAGATTGTTTAGGTTTGGAATATTCTGGCGCTAACGGTCTTTTTACTAATATAATGTCAATGCTTTCAATTGTAGAGATGGGTATTGGTAGTGCAATAATATATAATCTTTATAAACCTATTGCTGATAATGATAAAGAAAAAATTACGACGCTTATGTATTTTTATCAAAAATGTTATCGAATTTTGGCAGCAGTTATCTTTTTGCTTGGAATAATTATTATTCCTTTAGTACCGATTTTTGTAGGAGAAACAACAATTCCTGAGAGTATTATATTATTATATTTTCTAGCTTTAGTAGATATTGTTTTTTCATATTTAATTTCTTATAAAAGATCAATTTTGATTGCTAATCAAGAAAATTATCTTATTAATATAGTCCATTTGGGATATTTAATTCTTATGAATGTTGTGGAAATTGCATTACTTTTCATTTTCCAAAATTATATATTATATTTGGTATCTAGAATTGTTTTTAGGGTTATTGAGAATATAGTTATTTCTCTAATCGCTAATAAAAAATATCCTTATATAAATAATAAGGATTACACTAAAATTACTAAAGAACTTCAAAGCGATATTTTTACAAAGGTTCGTGGCTTATTTTTTCATAAAATTGGAGCTTTTGTGGTTGGTGGAACGGCATATATAGTAATTTCTATGGTTTTAGGTTTAAAACAGGCGGGAATTTATAATAATTATTATTTGATTTTTAACTCTGTGTCTATATTAATATCACAAATATTTTTCTCTATTGTTTCAAGTGTTGGTAATTTATTGGTTACTGATAATACAGAAAAGTGCCATGAGGTATATAAAAAATTGACTTTGTTTAATTTTTGGATATATGCTCTTTGTTCGGTAGGTTTATTCGCGGTGTTACAACCATTTATTAGTTGGTGGATTGGGAGCCAATATTTATTGCCGATGTATGCTATTACTTGGTTTGCAATATATTTTTATCTTCAAGGTATGCGAAAAACTATTAATTTATTTAAGGAAGCAGCAGGGATTTTCTATGAGGATCGAAGAATACCAGTGTTAGAGGCAGTAATTAATTTAGTTTGTTCAATTATTTTTGTTAAATATTTTGGCATCGCAGGAGTATTTATAGCTGGGATTGTTAGTTCGTTATTATTATTTTTGTATAGTTATCCGAAATATGTATATACTGTAATTTTTAAACGTAAGTATTGTTCTTTCTTATTTGAACAATTTAAGTTGTTAATTTTAATGTTAATAATGCTTGGAGTAACTTATTTATTAATTTCTGTTATTTCAGTTAATAATTCTTTATTGCAATTTGTTATTAATGGTGTAATTGCTTTAGTTGTTGTAAATTTAATCTTTTATATTATGTTTAAAAGAAAACCGGAGTTTAATTATTTTAAAACACTTTTTGGCAGTTTAATAAAGAAAATGAAATTAAAGAAAAATTAAAAGAGGTGGTTTTATGAAAAAAATTTCAGTTATAGTTCCGGTATATAATGGAGAAGAATATATTGAACGTTGTATTAATTCGGTTTTAAATCAAACATATAAAAATATTGAAGTCATTGTAATTAATGATGGTTCACAGGATGACACTATGACAGTACTTTCAAAGTACCAAAATGTTCCTAATGTTGTTATTATAGAAAAAGAAAACGAAGGGGTTTCTAAAGCTAGAAATATAGGTATTGAAAGGGCTACAGGCACTTATATATATTTCCTCGATGCTGATGATTGGATTGAACCCGCAACATTTGAAGTGGCGATTAGGGAAATTAAAGATTATGATTTTCTTAGATTTGGCCATAATGTGATAGTTGATGGTATAGTAATTAGAAAAGAAAATTGTGATGATGTATTGGCTGGAGTGGATTTGGTTTATGAAAGCAATAAGGAAATTCTTAAATATTTGCTATCTAATCAAACTGAAGGACATTTATGGAACTATTTGTTAAAGGTGGATATTATTAAAAATAATCATCTTAATTTTAAGGAAGACGTATTTTATCAGGAAGACGTAATCTTTTTACTGGAATATTTTTTAAAAATAAATACTGGTAAAATCATTTCGTTACCTTTTTATAATTATGTAAAAAATGAAAATAGCGCAACTAATGATTTAGAGAAATCTGTTAAAAATCTTTCATCAATTAGCTTGATAAGAAAATATATGCGTAGTATTTTAGCTAAAAGCATGAAAACTGAATATTACACAATTTTAGATCAAAAATTTTTAAATTTACAATTGAGTTATTTTTTAAATTATCAAAGTTTAGTTTCTAAAAAGAAATTTTGTGAATTTATTTCAGCAATATCTAGAAGTAATTATGCTTATTATAGTGAATTTTTAAAGTCTACATTTTCGATAAAGTGGAAAATATTTATTAAGTTATTAAAAAACAATCATGGTTTATTGCTTTATTATTATATTAAACTTTATAAAACTATAGCTAAATAAAAAGTGTTTTATTATATAATATA
>URBG01000001.1 GCA_900546055.1 uncultured Mycoplasmatota bacterium | reverse complement strand
AGGGAACAAGTAATATAACAAGTAGTTGGAATGTAAAGATAACAAAGATAGAAACCAAGAACATTGTAGGCACAGCCAGTAATAATGGCGATCCTAGTTTTGAAGAATTAAGCGCAACCTTTAAAACAATCTTACAAGCACCAGGTGATAGTATTGAGTATGATATTACCGTAAGCAATGCTGGAAGCTTGGATGCAAAGTTAGATGAGATAACCTTAAGTGATACAAATAATCCAGCAATCAAGTTTACTGCATCAGGAATGGCCAAAGGTGACGTAATACCAGCTGGAAACACAAAAGTATTAACCGTAAAAGTAGAATACTTAAGTAGCGTAAGTGAACAACCAACAAATACAATATCAACCTTAACAGTAGATTTGGATTATAGTCAGGCAACAACAATAGTTCCAAGCGGAGAGAGTGCAGCTGATAAACTAATAGCTACAGCAGTTACAACAGGAGAAGGCCTTTATTCAGATGCATACGAAGAAGGAAGATATGTGTATCGTGGTGCTAATCCAAATAACTATATAACATTTGATGGTAACTCATGGAGAATAGTGGCTGTCGAAGCTGATGGTACTTTAAAGATAATGAAAACAGATCAATTTGGTCAAGATCAGTTATGGGGGTATACAGATAATTGGTCTGAGCCAACTGCTTTAAATACATATTTAAATGACACTTTTTATTCATCACTATCTGATACAGCTGCAGCACAAATGACTACTCATGATTTTACTGTTGGTGCTGTTAGTAATAATAGTACAACTATTAGTGAAGCAGTGGCAGCTGAAAAAGCTAAAGTTTGGAATGGTAATGTTGGCGTGATTACTTTAAGTGATTATATGAAGTCTAGTATGGATTCAGCTTGTTTGGGACCTAAATCTGTTGTTGATTCATATAATACATGTTTTGATAATAATTATTTAGGTAAATCCATGTGGACAATCACGCCAATAATGAATTCTTCTAAGAATACAAGAGCTTGGGTAACTTACTATATTTGGTATCCAGACATTGTGATTAAATCAAATTCACCAATTCCAGCGGATTCTAGTGATTATAGTAAACCGATTTATCCGGTAGTATATTTGAAAGACAATATTTCATTATTAGGCGCAGGAACATCTTCTGATCCTTATACAATAAAATAAAGTCAGAGCTTTAAGCTTTGACTTTATTTTTTTTTGTCATTAAATATAACCAAAAACTCGAGAAAAAAGTAATAACAATAATAAAGAAAATTATATACCAAAACATTCCTAGTGTATTAATTACACTAATTAAAACATCATTAAATGAAAGCCCTTTTAAAAGAGGTATGTTAAACACTTCAATATTAACAGCGTATGGTAAATGATAGTTTGGAAATAAGAAGGAATTTAAAAATATATAATTGGCGCCATTTTTAATTATAATGTTTGCTAGAAGACCGATGATGATTTGAAGATAAACAATTAAAATTGGTTTGAAGGAAAAAGGTGGTTTATAATTTTTGATAACATAAGTACCAATGAAAACTAAAAGACTATGGTAGATATAACATTCTAATACATTAAAACTTAAAAATGGATTTGGACTGGTCATAATAATAGCTGCAGTTCCATATAAAATTCCAAATGCTCCTAAAAAGCTTAATACATAATTTTTAGGTTTTAAAAGATAAATAATTCCGATAATAGGGTATGTAAAACATAGTTGTAAGGAAAGATCTTTATTTATATCAAAACTATTTGTTATAATTAGGAAAATGACTCTAATTATTTCGATGATAAGTAGTGTTAGTAGACTGAATTTTAATATTTTATAATTTTTTTTAAGGTTAAGAGCCCAAATAATGGGGATAACTAAAAAGGAGAAAATAATTAATAAATGTCTTATTGAATAAAAAGTCATAGTATCACCTTACATATTTTATGTTTTAACGTTAATTAAAAGAATTAAATGCCGTTGACAAACAACTGTTCGCATGTTAAAATGGTAATGTATTTGCTTGACAATTATGTTATAATAAGAAGCAAGCAGTGGGAAAATACTAATAGACTAGGAGTTAATAAAATGGATGAGATTATAATAAAAGGTGCACGAGAAAATAATTTAAAGAATATAGATATAACTTTACCTAAGGATAAATTAATTGTTATGACAGGGGTTAGTGGTAGTGGTAAAAGTTCACTAGCGTTTGATACAATTTATGCAGAAGGTCAAAGGAGATATGTTGAAAGTTTAAGTGCTTATGCACGCCAATTTTTGGGTGGATCAGAAAAACCATTAGTTGATAGTATTGAAGGTTTAAGTCCATCAATAAGTATCGACCAAAAAACTACTCATAAAAATCCACGAAGTACGGTGGGAACAGTAACAGAAATATATGATTATTTTAGACTTTTGTATGCTCGCATTGGAACTCCATATTGTCCAGTTCATCATAAGCCAATTTCTTCACAAAGTGTTGAGGAAATGGTTAATGATGTTTTAAAGTTAGAAACAGGAACTAAAATTCGTGTTTTGGGACCTGTGGCGGCTTTAGAAAAGGGGACTCATAAGGATTTATTAGAAGATTTACGCAAAGATGGTTATGCTAGGGTAGTTATCGATGAACAAGATTATGATTTATCTGAGGAAATAATTTTAGAGAAGAATAAAAAACATACAATTGAAGTTGTTGTGGATAGACTTGTAATTAAAGATGAAATTAGAAGCAGGTTATTTGAATCAGTAGAAATTGCCACTAAATTAGGCAAGGGACGAGTTTTGATTGACATTGTTGGTGGTGATAAAATCTTGATGAGTGAGACTTATGCTTGTCCTGACTGTGATTTTTCATTGCCTGAATTAGAACCTAGAATGTTTTCATTTAATGCGCCATGGGGTGCTTGTCCGGATTGTAAAGGCTTAGGTATTAAATATAAAATAGATGAGGATTTAGTAGTTCCTGATAAAGATTTAAGTATTAGTGAAGGTGCTATTAAGGTTATTAATAATAGTGATGATAATAATATTACTTTTACTAATTTACAAACAGCTTGTGAATATTACAAAATCGATATGGATAAGCCAATTAAGAATTTAACTCGTAAAGAGATGGATATAGTTTTATATGGGACCAATGATGTTTTAACTTTTAACTATACATCTAAAAATGGTAATACAAGAACGAGCAAAGGTTTATATGAAGGAATTATTACGAATTTGGAACGACGTTATATGGAAACTAAAAGTACATGGATTCGCGAATGGATCGAGAATTATATGACAGAATTAAAATGTCCCAAATGCCACGGTTCAAGACTTAACGATAGTGTTTTGGCAGTATTAGTTGGTGATAAGAATATTTATGAATTAACGCAGATGAGTATTAAAGATATATTTGAGTTTTTTAAGACTTTGAAGCTTACTGATGAACAACACAAAATTTCAGAATTAATTATTAAAGAGATAAATTCACGTTTAAGCTTTTTAATTAACGTGGGGCTTGAGTACTTAACTTTATCACGTGAAGCTGGAACGTTATCAGGTGGTGAAGCTCAGCGTATTCGTTTGGCTACGCAGATTGGTTCAAGATTAACGGGTGTGTTATATGTCTTAGATGAACCATCAATTGGCCTTCATCAAAGAGATAATCAACGCTTAATAGATTCGCTTAAGGAAATGCGTGATTTAGGTAATACTTTGATTGTCGTGGAACATGATACTGATACGATGCTGGAAGCTGATTATTTGGTTGATATTGGTCCAAATGCCGGAGTTCATGGTGGTGAAATTGTGGCTGAGGGGACGCCAGAGGAAGTTATGAAAAATCCTAATAGTTTAACCGGAAGATATTTATCTGGTAAGGAAAAGATTGAAGTTCCTAGTAAACGAAGAAAAGGAAATAAAAAGTATTTAGAGATTAAAGGTGCTACTGAAAATAATTTACAGAATGTTAATGTAAAATTTCCACTTGGTAAATTTATTTGTGTAACAGGAGTAAGTGGCAGTGGTAAAAGTACTTTAGTTAATGAAATTTTATATAAGGTGATCGCTAATAATTTATATCGTTCAAAGAATAAGCCAGGAAAATATAAAACTATTAAAGGTTTAGAAAACATTGATAAGGTAGTTGATATTTCACAAGCGCCAATTGGTAGAACACCTAGATCTAATCCAGCAACTTATGCTGGAGTGTTTGACGATATTCGTGATGTGTTTGCAGAGACTAAGGAAGCAAAGATGCGTGGGTATGATAAAGGAAGATTCTCATTTAATGTTAAAGGTGGAAGATGCGAGGCTTGCTGGGGTGACGGTGTTAAAAAGATCGAAATGCATTTTTTACCAGATGTATATGTTCCTTGTGAGGTATGTCACGGAACACGTTATAATACAGAAACATTACAAATTAAATATAAAGGTAAAAACATTTATGATGTTTTAGAGATGACAGTAGAAGAAGCTTTAGAATTTTTTGAAAATATTCCAAAGGTTAAAAATAAATTACAAGTACTTTTGGATGTAGGACTTTCTTATATTAAGCTTGGTCAAAGTGCACCAACTTTATCAGGTGGTGAAGCAGCTAGGGTAAAACTTGCTAAAGAATTACAGAAAAAACCAACTGGAAAAAGTTTATTTATTTTAGATGAGCCAACTACTGGATTACATAGCGATGATATTAAAAAATTGTTAGTTATTCTAAATAGAATAGTAGATAATGGTGATACGGTTTTAGTTATCGAACATAATTTAGATGTTATTAAAGTAGCTGACTATATTATTGATTTAGGCCCAGAAGGTGGAGATCAAGGTGGAAGTATTGTGTTTGCCGGAACACCAGAAGATTTAGTCAATGAACCTAAAAGTTATACAGGCCAGTTTTTAAAACCATACTTATAAGGATATCTTTTTGGATATCTTTTTTTTTTGAAAGAAGGAAATAAGACTTTTATCTCGTATGATAATAGTAGGAGGTGGCAGTATTAGTTATTATAGCGAAATAAAAGAAATGCTGCTTAAAAATGAAATCTACAAAAAGGCCAAAGATTATTCTAAAAATAAGAGTGATTTAAATACTTATAAAGTTTTATTTGATATTTAATAAAGGTGGGACATTGTCCCACCAATTAGATGGGCTAACATGGAGCCATGTTTATAAGCTATTAGTTATTTCGGATGAAAGTGAACGAAGTTATTATATATACTTAATTAAAAAACTAGGTATTTCTGTAAGAGAATTATCTAAAAAAATAAAATCTAATGAATATGAAAGAATTGGTTATAAGGAGGAACTTGAAGAACCTAAAATAAATACTTTAATAAAAAATCCAATTATAATAGAAAGTAAAACATCAGTGGTAGTAAATGAATACACGCTTAAGAGTTTAATATTAGAAAATTTAGATGATTTTTTAAGTGAACTTGGAATTGGTTTTACTTATGTGGAAAATGAATTTAAAATTAAAATAGGAGATAGTTATCATTATATTGATTTATTGCTTTTTAATTTTAAATTCAACTGTTTTGTAGTTATTGAACTTAAAGTTACAAAGATACAAGCTGAGTATATTGGACAAGTAACTAAGTATATAAATTACGTGGATAAAAATATTAAGGGATCTTGCAATGATAAAACAGTGGGAGTAATTATATGTAAAAGAGAAAACAAATTTATTTTAGAATACATAAGTGATGAAAGAATATTTCAAACTCGATATCAAATAATAAAGGTTTAAATAATATTTTAAACATGATATACTTGTATAGTAGGTGATAGAGTGAAAAAAGGTTTTAAATATATTTTATGTTTATTTATATCTTTATTTTTATTAACAAGTGTACAAGCATTAGAATTAGATATTCATTCAACTAATGCTATTTTATATAATACGAATGACGATAAAGTTTTATATGAAAAAAATGAAAATGAAAGAGTTCAAATTGCTAGTTTAACAAAAATCATGACAGCAATAGTTACTCTTGATAAGATCGATAATCTAGATGAAAAGGTGACTTTAGTCAGTGAAGACTTTAAAGGGTTATTAGAAGAAAATTTAGTTACGGCAGGATTTAAAGTTGGTCAAACGGTTTCATATCGTGATTTGCTTTATGGTTTATTACTTCCATCAGGAGCGGATGCTGCTAAAGCTTTAGCTCGCTCTATTGGTGGAACTGAAGATAATTTTGTAAAACTTATGAATGAAAAAGCTAAGGAATTAAATTTAAAAGAAACGCACTTTACCAACCCAATTGGGCTTGATGATGAAAAAAATTATTCGACGGTTAAAGATGTTTCATTAATGTTTGAGTATGCTTTAAAAAATGATGATTTCAAAAAGATTGTTACTAGTAGTAGTTATACAACTTCGGATGGAAGGTTAACTTTAAAAAATAAAATTCGTCACAATAGTAATGTTGGAACTTATTTGCTTGGTGGGAAAACTGGAACAACTGATGGAGCTGGCCTTTGTTTGGCAAGTATAGCTTCAAAAGATGGAGTGAATTTTTTATTAGTAACTACAGGAGCTCCATATGATAAGAAAGGCCCACACAATTATGAGGACGCAAAAACAATCTATGGATATTTTCTTTCCAATTATAGTTATCAAAATATTTTAACCCCTAGTGATAGTATTTTAACATTAGATACTAAGTATGCTAAAGAGGACAAAGTAGATTTTTATTTAGAGAACAATTTAAAACTTTATTTGCCAAATAATTTTGATAAAAAAGATTTAAATTTTGATTATTCGGGAATTAAAACCGTAACACCATTCATGAAAAAAGGGACTAAGCTCGGAAATTTAGATATTTATTATAAGAGTGAAAAAATAAAAAGTGTAGAAATTACATTAAATGACAAACAAGAAATTTCAATTTTAAAAATTCTTGATGAATATAAGCTCATAGTTATCGGTGTTTTATTTTTAATTGTTGTATTTGTTATATTAAGAAAACGTAAAAAGAAAAGGAAAAAACGTAAAGGCAAACGAAAGAAAACTTTGTGAGATTTGTTCATTATGTTATAATTTAGTAGGTGATGTTAATATGGGAAAAAACATAGAAATGCTTAAGTGTTTCGCGCGAGTTATGCGAAGTGATCGGAAAGAAATCGATAAAATACTGCCTTCAATGTATCAGGAGAGTTTTTATTCAATTGATGAGGACTTTTTATTAAATCTGGGAATTAGAAATCTTATTTTGGATATCGATGGGACTTTACTACCAGTGGATGATGTGAACGTTCCAGAAGAATTAATAACTAGAATAGAACTTTTACAAAAAAAGCAGATAGGTATATGTTTAATGTCTAACAACGGTGAAGAACGTGTGGCTCCGGTGGCAGAAGAATTGGGATTAGATGACAGTTATTTGGCTAATGCCCATAAACCACTTCCGTCAGCTTTTGATAGAGCTTTAGAAATATTAGATAGTGATAAAGATTCGGTGGCTATGGTTGGTGACCAAATGATGAGTGATATTAAAGGAGCCAATGAGTATGGAATTTATTCTATTCTAGTTAGACCGGTTTCTAGTCATAACAACATTCAAACAGGAACTAGTCGTTTTTTGCAAAATAGGATGGAAAAACATTTAGAAAAAATTAATTTATTTAGTAGTGAAAAATATTATCAAAATTCAAAGGGAGTGAGAAAATGACACCACATAATTCAGCTGAAAAGGGGCAGATAGCCGAAAAAGTTATAATGCCTGGAGATCCATTACGTTCAAAATTTATTGTTGAAAATTATTTTGATGACTATGAAATAGTTAGTGAAGTAAGAGGAAATACAGTTTATACAGGTCATTATAAGGGTGAAAGAGTTAGCGTAATGGCTTCTGGAATGGGAATTCCAAGTATGGGGATTTATGCTTATGAACTTTTTAATTATTATGGGGTTAAAGCGATAATTAAGGTTGGTTCTTGTGGAACTTATAACCCAAAGATGAATTTATTTGATATTGTTTTAGCTGGTCGTAGTTATTCAGAAACTAATTATGATATTACGTCAGGAAATAAGAACATAGATATTGTTTATCCATCTTCAGAACTTAATAAAAAATTAGCGACTAAAGCTGTTTCAATGAATATTCCTATTCAAGTTGGCGATGTTATTTGTTTGGAATGTTTTGATGCTTATATGGATGATGAAGGGAAGTTTTTAGATAGGCTTCCTAAAGAATTAGATCCAATGGTTGGCGAAATGGAAAGTTATGCATTATTTTATTTAGCTAATAAATTTGGAAAAATGGCAGCTTGCGTACTTACGGTTACAGATATTATTGGAACAGAGGTGCATGCATCGCCAGTAGAGCGTGAAAAAGGTTTAAGAGTAGCGATTGAAATGGCGCTTGAAACTATTAAAGAATTATAATTCTTTTTAGTTTTAAGGTAATTATTTAATTAGGGGATATAAAAATTAAAAATACGCCATAATATAAAAAGAGGTGAAATATGGATTATAAATTATACGATATGGGGAATTACAACTTATACTTGATAAATACTGATAAATTTAAAACGATTTCGTTATCTGCTTATTTTCGCCATGAAAATACGAGAGAAGATGTAGTTTATTTATCAATTTTAAAAGATGTTTTAGAAGCTGGGACTGCTGGCTTTGAAAAACTAAATGATTATTATAGGCAAAGACTTGAAATATATGATCCAAAAGTGACAATTAGGGCATTAAATTATGGCAAGGATAGAACATTTTTAATTAATGGGCAATTTGCGAATGAAAATTATACTGAACAAGGGATGAATGAAAAAAGCATAAAATTTATTTTTGATATGCTTTATAATCCAAAACTAGATGGAGAAGCTTTTGATGCAGAAACATTTGAGATTTGTCGTCACGACTATGTAGAAGCACTTAAATCAGCTAAGGACAATCCGACAACATACAGCCAAAGCCGTCTTTGGGAGGAGATGGATGTGTATGATTATGATATCATTAGGAATGATGAGGCAATAGATTTAGCGCTTAAGATGACAGCTCATGATTTATATAAATATTATCAGACTTTATTTACGGAAAATTCATTAGATATTTTTGTGATTGGTAATTTTGATAATGAAAAAATGAAAGAAATAATTGCGTCTTTAGTAAAAGGTGAATTTAAACAAAGTCATAAAAATCGTTATATATCTTATGAAAGTGCGCGAGAAGAAATTAAAGAAGTCATTGAACCGGCACAGACAGGACAAAGTCAATTAGCTATTGGTTTAAAGTTTGTGGATTTAACTGACTTTGAGCGTAAATATGTTTCAGTATTTTATATAAGTATTTTAGGAGGCAATTGGAGCTCTAAATTAAATCAGGTTGTGCGCGAAGAAAATTCTTTATGTTATTATATTGGGGCTATCCGTAATATACCATATAGTGCAGCTTTTATATATGCAGGAATAGATGCTGAGGATTTTAAAAAGACTTGCGACCTGATTAAAGAGCAAATGCAATCGATGATCAAAGGTGATTTTACTTTAGATGCAATGAAACAAGTAAAACAGATTTATGAAAATTCATTAGTGGAAATTGAAGATAGTCAAATGGCAATTTTGAATACTTTAACGTCAGAGTTGCTTAGTGATAATGATGATATTGATAAAAGGCGTGAATTGATAGGCCAAGTTACTAAAGAAGATATTATCAATTTATCTAAAAAGGTTCATTTTGATGTTATTTATTTGCTTAAGGGGGAAAACAATGGAAAAGATCAAGCTTAATGGTTTAGATTTAGATATTTATAAAGATAAATTGGATAATGGTCTTTTGGTTTATATTTGTCCAATGAAAAAGCACGATACTCACGCTTCAATTGTAACCAAGTATGGTAATGATATATTAGAGTTTGTTCCTCGTGGTAAAGACGAGTTTATTACAATTCCACCAGGAACAGCTCACTTTTTAGAGCACAAGATGTTTGCAACTGAAGATGGAATTGATCCGATGATTTTATTTTCTAATAATGGTGCTTCTTCTAATGCTTATACTTCATCAAACGTTACAAGATATTATTTTACAGGGGCATCACATTTTTATGAAAATTTAAAAATTTTGCTTGATTGCATAACCACACCATTTTTTACAAAAGAAAATGTAGAAAATGAACAAGGAATAATTGAACAAGAAATTAAGGCTGGCTTTGATGATCCTGGACAAATGGCGTATTTTTTAGCTTGTAAAAGCTTATTTAATAAGCATCCCCATAAATATCCAGTCGCAGGTTATGTAGATTCAATTAGTAAGTTAACACCAGAAATGTTATATGATTGCTATAATACTTTTTATCATCCGGATAATATGTATTTAGTTATTACAGGTGAAGTTAATCCAAAAGAAGCTTTTGAATTTGTTAAAGATTATTATCAGACTAGAGATTTTTTAGATAATGAGGATATTAAAATTAAAAAGTATGATGAAAAAGACGAAGTTGCAGCAAAAGAAGCTGTAGAAACTATGGATATAACTAATAAAATAATAACTATCAATTATAAAGTAAAAGCTACCGATTCCAAACGCGAGAGATTTTTAACAAATTTATATATTTTGATTTATTTAGATATTTTATTTAGCGAGATGTCTTCTTTATATGATGAAGTTCATCACGATAAAAACATATTACAGCATATCGAATATTACATTGAAAATGTTGAGGATTATGTTATTATATATTTTAATACAGAAGTTATAGATGATGAGAGTATTTTAAAGAGAATTAATGATTTAATTAATCAAAAGGATTTTACAGAAAAAGACTTTAGCTTAATTGCAAAAAATTTGGTTAAATCGGCAATACTATCAACAGAAAGTGTTAATGGGGTTGCTAATTTAATTGTCAATCAAGAACTTTTATATGGTAAATTTTATACAGATCTTTATGATAAATATAAAAATTTAAGTTATGAAGACTGTATTGACTTTATAAAAGGTTTAGATTTTTCTAATTATTCAATTGATATAATTAAAAAAGATTAAGAGTAGAGTTTTCTATTCTTTTTTTGTCCATTTGATGTAAATTGGTTTTCAGAAAGCTTGTTCAAAACGGAAATATAGGATATACTGGATATAAGTTAAAAAATAGGGAAGAATAAGCCTATAGCAAAAGTAGGAGAGATAAAATGAACAAAAGTAAAAAGAGAAATATAATCATCGGAAGTTTGTGTGCAGTAGTATTGTTAATGGCAGTTGGTTATGCCGCGTTTCAAACAGTATTAAATATTCAAGGAACAAGTAATATAACAAGTAGCTGGAATGTAAAGATAACAAAGGTAGAAAGTAAAAACATTGTAGGCACAGCCAGTAATAATGGTGATCCAAGTTTTGAAGAATTAAGCGCAACCTTTAAAACATCACTTCAAACACCAGGTGATAGTATAGAGTATGATATTACCGTAAACAATGCTGGAAGTTTAGATGCTAAGTTAGATGATATAGCTTTAAGTGATACAAATAATCCAGCAATCAAGTTTACTTCATCAGGAATGACCAAAGGTGATGTAATAACAGCTGGAAACACTAAAGTATTAATCGTAAAAGTAGAATATATAAGTAGTGTAAGTGAACAACCAACAAATACGGCATCAACCCTAATAGTAGACTTAGACTATAGTCAGGCAACTGGAACAACTCCAAGTGGAGAGAGTGCCTCAGATAAACTAATAGGAACAGCAGTAATAACAGGAGATGGACTATATGCAGATGCATATGAAGAAGGAAGATATGTATATAAAGGAGCCAATCCAAACAACTACATAACATTCAATGATAATAAATTATTGTAATTCCTTTTAATTTAGTCATTTTAGTGTTATATTGTATTTTCTTAAATACCTTTAAAATACTTAATAAAATAAAATGTTAAAAAATGAATTTGTGGCCAATACTCGTATTCTTAATGTACGATTTTTTTATTTGCATAATTTAAATATTTTTTAACTATAGTATATTTAATTATATAAGGAGGAATTACAAATGGGGAAATTAGAAACATTAAAAGCAGAGAAAAAAAAGAAAAAAATTCTTGGTAAAGATATTGCTGAAGAATTAGGAATTACTAAACCCTATTATTCACAAATTGAAAATGGGCAATTATTAAATTTTATTGATGTTGATACAGTAAGCAAAGATGAATTGTTAAAACCATTTTTAGGTGTTAATGCTGATAATAGGTTAAAAAATATTGTCTCTACTATTCAAAGTGAACAAAATAAAATAATAAGACAAGATTTAAAATATAATTCAATTATACAAGGCGTTGCTGGTAGTGGAAAAACCACTGTTGCTTTACATAGAATAGCGTATTTAGTATATAATAACAGAGATATTTATGATTCAAATCAATATATGGTAATTGGACCAAATAAATTTTTTGGCGAATATATATCAAGTGTTTTACCTGATTTAGATGTTAACGGAGTTTCTCAATATGATTTAATAGATTTTGCTCAAACCTTTTTGAAAGAAAAATTAGATGTAGAAAATTTTGCAGATATTTTAAATAACAATAAGAATGAGGAAAAAAATGCATTCGCCTATTATATTACTTCTATGGATTTCAAAAAAGAAATAGACATATATTTAAAAAAATACTATGATAATTTAATTCCAAATGAACATTTATATTTTAAAGATTTTAAAATATTAGATGTTGATGTAATTAAAGATACATATTTATCAATAAATGATAAATTCCATAAAACGTTAGAATCAAAAATTGATAAGACAATAGCAATTTTATCAAAAAAAATTGAAGAAAAAGCAGATGTAATTTTAGAAAAAATTTTATCTCAATCATTATCAAAAAACTATACAAAAACAATTCAAAACAAAATAATAAGGGATAGAGAACAACTAAAAAAAGAATTAAATGTTTCTGGTAGCAATATTTTAAAATTATATTTTAAAAAATTAATTAAAACCCCAATTCAAATTTATTTAGAAATTCTTAAAAAAAAATGAGTACTTGAAAATGAATAACTTTGATTACGATGAAAAGCAAAAAGAAATAAGAAATAAAAAAATTAGTAAAGAAGATTTAACCCCGCTTATGTATATTAAATATAGATTATACGGGGCTGAAGAATTTTCCAAATATCGACATGTTGTAATAGATGAAGCACAAGATTATAATACATTTACCTTTTATGTGCTGAAAAATATAATGTATAATTCCACGTTTAGTATTTATGGAGATTTAGCCCAATCATTGTATTCTTATAAAAGTATACAAACTTGGGAAGAAATTATAGATTCTGTATTTAATGGGGAATGCGAAATATTATATTTAAATAAAAGTTATAGAACAACCATAGAAATAATGAATGAAGCTAATAAAATAAATGAGTTATTAGGATATTCCATAGCTATTCCTGTTATAAGGCATGGTAAAGAAGTACAATATGTCTCTTCAAAAGAAAATAATTTATATAATACCATTTTAGAAATAATAAATAATTCTTTAAATAAAAACTACAAAAGTATTGCGGTTATATGTAAAAATCAGCCTATTGTTGAAGAAGTTCGCAATAATTTGTCTAAAATTATTGATTTTGATAAAACTAACGAAAATAATCAAAATTCAATTAATTCTATATGTTGTACTAGTAGTTATTTATCAAAAGTTTTAGAATTTGATTTGTAATTTTACTTGATACTGGTATTGGTAAATTTGATAAAGAAAAAACAGAAGATATGAAATTGTTGTATGTTTCAATGACTAGAGCATTACATGAATTATATATAGTTAAATAAAAGTCAAGAGAAGATATTTTTGGTGTTTCTTGACTTTCTATTATTATGATATATAATATAAGGAAAATCGAGGGGGTAATTATGGAAAATTGTATTAATGATGATAATACAAATCTAGAATGTATATCAGTTATTGTACCAATATACAACGCGGAAAAATATTTAAGAGCAACTTTAAATTCAATTGTTAATCAGACCTATAAAAATTTGGAAATAATATTGATTAATGATGGCTCAACAGATAATAGTGCTGTTATTTGTAGTCAGTACAAACAAGAAGATAATAGAATTATATTAATTAATCAGAATAATTCTGGAGTAGGGATGGCTAGAAACGTTGGATTATCTAAATCAACTGGCAAATATATAACGTTTGTTGATAGTGATGATGTTTTAGATACAAAATTACTTGAAAACTTGTATTATTCTACTGTTAAATATGATGCAGATATTGTTGAAGGCGGAATAAAAGTTGTTTTTGAAAAAGAAAGTATAGTTCCATATTCAATAGGTGATGAAATCACTGTATTAGATAAAGAACAAATGCTAAAAAAATATTTATCTTTTGAACTTTCAAATGCTGTTTGGGGTAAATTATACAAAAGAGAATTGATAAAAAATATTAAATTTCCTGCTACCAATATAAATGAAGATTTTATTTTTCTTTGGCAGGCACTAATGAATAGTAATATATTCTGTCACGATATAAGAACAAACTATAATCATTATTTTATTAATCCAAATTCGTTAATTAATACTAACTTTGGAAAAGATAGTATGTTATTAATGCAATATGCTGATAGTGTAATAACGGATATACAAAATCATTTTCCGAATTTGATGGATGAAGCTATAAGCCATTATAATGCAACTCTTTTACATAATTTACTTATATGCTTAAATACATTAGAAAAGGGACAACTAGATTTTAATTGTTTAGATGATATAAAACTTATGGTCAAAAAAGCAAAAACAGTAGAATTTATGAATAGATATTTTATTTCGCTTGAAGAAGGAATAGATATTAAAAATGTTGCCGCACAAGTTGATACCTTGGTAGAAAGTAGGAATGGAGGTATAACAAAATGAAATTATTTGGGGTTTTGTGGAATTCAATAGGTAATAAGGCGGAAGAAGCACTTAATGATATCCAAAAAATTTCTACAATTAATTATCTTTGGAAAATAGATTTAGGGCAAGATTATGAAAATTTCATTAGAGAATTATATCCATTCTCAGAAGATGAACTTTGGAAAGCCGAATATAAAATTAATGGGCTAGTTAATAAGTACCAAGATAATTATATTTATATTATGCAACTTGAATTACCTGATGATAAAAAAATATATTTACCAGAAAAAGGGAAATATATGTATCAAAATGTTTTGGATTTAAAAGTAGGTATAAGAAGAAAATATAGACATTTAGTTTTACCACAAGAAGATTATATAAACAATCAAAAAGTTCATTATGATAATGTTTTTCATATGACTGATGATCCGCAAGAATACGAAGAAAATTTTCCTATTATCTTTAAGTATTTAATAAGATGCGCGAGTAGGAACAATGGATTTTTAGCAATTGATGACTATGTTAAATTAGAACAAATCAGGCCAGAAATTGGCGGCTCAAGAAATAAATTTTGGCTTGATGAGCATATTATGTTCAAAAATGAAACACCTGGTAGTTTTGAAAGTTATACTGAAATATTTAATATGTATATGATGAAAAAATTTTCTCTTCCATATTGTTATTATGATTTAGCTACATATAATGGTAACAGAGGTATAATTACCTATAACTTTGTAAATAAAGGCGAAAAATTTATTTCTGCTGCACAGTTAATGTGTCCAGATAATAATATAGATAAATTAGAATTAGTTAGAAAATGTAATGTTGAAAATATTATATCAGTAATAGAAGATTATTGTTTTAGAAAAGGTTATAATTACAATGAAGAAATTAAAGCAGAAATAAAAAAATTATATATTTATGATTTGCTGACATTACAACCTGATAGAAATCCTTATAACTGGGGGATTATTGTAAACGAACAAACCCAAAGTGTGAGATTAATGGCTTTTGACAATGGTAATATGTTACATTTTGATAGACCAAGAATTGAAAAAGATATTGATGGACAACAAATAGAAAATAATATATTAAATAACCATACATTATTATTGCAGGAATATAATCAGAATTATAGAGAAGATAAAATTACTTCTTTGCTAAAATTATATTATGAAGGAAATAACAAAGAAGCAATAGACTATTACATGCAGTTTATTGATGCTGATAATGTTCAATCTATTTTTGCTGAAATAGAAAAAGACCATGATTTTGTTCTACCAATTAATTTTAAGGCAGAAATTTTAGACACATATCAAAAATTTTTAGAAATATTTTATTCAAAAGTTAATACTAAAGGTAATTCTATATTAGTAAAAAAACGTGCTGTGAATATGTAGAAAGGAATTATATTTATATGAAAAAAAAGAAATTAATTTTTATTAGTGGTACAACAGGGGTTGGTAAAACTACCACAGCAAAAAAATTAGTAAATGAATTAAATTCTAGTGTAATGTTAGATGGTGATTGGTGTTTTGAACAGGGGTCCGATTGGCATTTTGATAAAGAAACAATGGAACGAACTATCGATAGCATTTGTTATGTTCTAAATAATCATTTACATAATCCAAATTTTGATAATATAATATTTTCTTGGATTTTACACCAAGACAATGTTATTAATCAAATAATTAATTATTTAGAAGAAAATGGAAATCAATTTGAATTTTATAACATTACTTTAACTTGTAATCCAAAAGTAATTTATAGTAGGCTAGTTAATAGAATTAAAAAAACTTCTGAAGAAATATCATATGATAATTATTGTAAAGATTGTATAGAAGAAATTTTTAATGAAGCAATAAAAAAAATCCCTGATTTTTCTAGTTTAGATACATATAAAATTGATGTTTCTGATATGGATTTAGAAAGTGTTGTGGATGAAATTTTAAATTTTGTAGGTTTAAATAAAAAAGAAGAATGTAAATCTATTTATAGAAAATAAAAAACATGATATAATATCAAGTAGAATGGAGGAACAATATGGTTATTACAATGAAAGATGATACAACTAGATTTGGAGTAAGAGTTGGTGCAATAATTTTTAATCAAAATCATACAAAAGTTTTGGTGCAAAAACAAAAACATGATATTTATATGTTACCTGGAGGGCGTTTAGAAACATTAGAAAACAGTGGTGACGCAATAAAAAGAGAATTACAAGAAGAATTAGGACTTGAATGTGAATTACACTTAAAATATATAATAGAAGCAATTACAAATGTACCAAATGGTACAAAGTATCATGAAATAGGTTTTTATTATAATACAGAAATTGATGAAACTGAATCAGGATATACTGATGATAAGGAATATAATTCCTTAGATGAAGAACATGATGGAAAGTCAAAATTTAAATGGGCTAAAATAACAGAAATTGATAATTATAATTTTTTACTTAATATTTTAAAAGAAAAAATAAAAAATGATAATAATAATCAATTGGAACATATAATTTACGAAGAATAATTATTATCAGACAATATAGTTTTAAAAAAGTAAATCTTCATTGATTTGCTTTTTATTATAAATATATAGAAATTTTATTGTAAAAATATATAAAAAGTGTTATATTAATTCAGATGTTTGCTGTACCCTAGGGAGGAAATATTTTGTGGACTTCGTAAAGGTGAAATAGCAGGATTAAAATTTTCGGATTTTCATTCGTTTGATGATTTTATTTATTTGTCTATTGAAAGACAGATAGTTGTTAAACACAATTTAAAAGCAAAAACATGTAAATCATTTTCTACTAGAAAAATAGAAACAAATACAAAAACAGAAGCTGGGAACAGAAAATTTAAGATTCCAACAGTAGTTGTAGAGGAATTAGAAAAAAGAGAACAATTGAATAATTATAATAAGAAATTTTATGAAGCAATATATACTGACAATGATTATGTTAGTTGTCAAGTAAATGGTAAACCGCATGGTACAACAATTCTTAATGATCAGATAAAGCGAATATGCAAAAAATTGAGTTTACCACACATTACAGTCCACTCTTTAAGACATATGTGTGCTACAATTTTGTTGGAAAAAGGCGTAGATATACAAATTATTTCTGCCATGTTAGGACACACCTCAGTTCATACTACATTTGATTATTATTGTGAAGTGATGGATGAGAAAAATAAAATTTTATCATTCTTAAACAGTACTTTCAAAATTGAACAAGAAGGATATTCGGAGAATTTATTATCATGTTAACTAAAGAAATCGTAGAACGAAAAATTATTGAATATACTGTTTATGATGTTATAAAATTAAAAAACAAGTATGGATATAGAATTTTATTTAAATTTAACGATAATAGTACTTTGTTGAAACAACATGGTGGATTTTCTACGCAAAGAGAAGCAAAAAAAGATAGAGAAGAGAAAATTACGCAATTAAATCTTAGTGAATATGTTTTATATCAAAACATTAAGGTATTTGACTATTTAGAATATTGGTTACAAAACATTAAAATAAATGAAGTTAAGTATAATACATTTAATTCGTACAAAAATATAGTTTATAATTATGCAAAAGAATATTTTGATAATTTATATTTACATCAATTAAACATAGGACATATAAATAGATTTATAAAATTTGTTTCTGATAAACATTTATCGCTTGCTTCATGGGCATTAATCACAATGAGTAATTCGTTGAAATATGCAAAAAACAATAATTTAGTATCTTTAAATGTTGCTGAAGGTATTAATGTGCCAAAAGATATATTAAATGAAATTGAACATAATAAAAAAAATAAAATTAAAGAGACATTTTCAATATCTCAAGTTCAATTATTAATTAATAAAAGCACAAACACTCCAATATATTTATATGTTTTATTTGCTGTTTTAATGGGAATGAGAAAAAGTGAAATAAGAGGATTGAAATTTTCTGATATTAATTTTATAAAGAGAACAATACACATACAAAGACAAATTGGAACTGATATAAATAAAATGAATGAAGAGACAAATCATTTAAACGGAAAATACAAAACAAAGCAAGAAATAAAATTAAAATCTCGAAAAATTGATAGAATACAGTATATTCCTGATATAGTTTTTGAAGCAATTTTAGAACAAAAGAAGAAATATGAAGAAATAAAAACAGAAAGAAAGATTAAAAACAAAAATTTTGTTGATAATGATTATATTTGTTTTTCTGCAGATGGAAGTGCAAGAGGTGCAAGTTTTCATTATAAATATTTTGATAGTTTATTGGAAAATAACAATTTACCAAAAATAACATTTCACGGATTAAGACATGTATATACAACATTATTATTAACAAATAATATTAATTTAAAAGCTGTTTCAGAAGAATTGGGGCATGCAGAAATAGATGTTACAACAAAAAATTATTTTGATAAAGGGAAAATAATTATAGATTGTGTAGATGTATTAAATGAATATGCAGATGATGTTATTCAAAAAAATAATAATGAAATATATTTAATAGATATTTTACTTGATGATATGGTTGCACAATATATTTAGGTAATTTTATTTAATATTATTTAGTGTTAATTAGTAAATTTGTGGCTTGGTATTGTATCCAAGCTTTTTTTGATAAAAAAATATGATAATTCAGCTAAAAAAATACGAATAATTATAGAAGTGAATACGAATTTTATATTAATATAATTCATTAAATGTTGTTTTTCGGATAAAATGGTTGTTTTCTGGAACTTTGTATAGGTATACAGAATACTATATCTCATTCAATAATGAAGAGTGGCGAATGATCGCTGTTGAAAATGATAGGGTATTAAAGATAATAAGAAATGCAAATATTGGAAAGAAGCAGTGGGATTCTTCTGAATCAAACAATTGGGTACGACCAGCCACATTAAATACATACTTAAATAATGATTACTATAATAGTTTATCAGCAGATGCACAGTCTCAAATACAAAGCCATGCATACGGTATTGGGGCTGTAACATATGGTAATACAGATTTAGCCGGACAAATAGCAAGTGAGAATGGAACTGTATGGACAGGAAATATAGGATTAATGAGTGTAAGTGATTACTTAAGGGCAAATACTAATATAGAACAATGTGGTAATTTTAGTTTAAATAATATTAATGCTTCAATATGTAAAACAACAAACTACTTGTATAATAAAAATTTCCCATGGACAATTTCTCCAGACGCCGATATATCAACCAAAGCGTTGTATGTGCGTTCAGTTGGCGCAATCAACCATAATTCCACACGCCAATTTGACTTTACAGTGTGGCCAGTTCTCTATCTGAAATCTGACATCACATTAACAGGAGAGGGAACACAAGAAAAACCATATAAAATAGCATAGAAATAAGCAAACCTAAGAATGAAGTATATAATAAAACCGCGAAAAAAAAGAAGGAAACTTCTTTTTTTCATTGATTTAGTGTATAATGTTGACTAGGTGAATTAGATGTTTGATAGGTTAGAATTATTAATTGGTGAAAAAATCAATATATTAAAATCCAAAACCGTACTGTTAATTGGTTTAGGTGGTGTTGGCAGCTATGCTTTTGAGGCCTTAGTTCGTAGCGGTATTGGCCAAATAATTGTCGTTGATAATGATAAAGTCGACCTTACTAACTTAAATCGTCAGCTCCTAGCCTTAAATACCAACATTGGTAATTATAAAGTGGATGAAGCCGAAAATCGTAGAAATGAAATAAATAAAGAATGTGAAATTATAAAAATAAAAGACTTTATCACTAAAGACAACATCGATATTATTTTTAAAAACAAAATAGATTTCTTAATTGATGCTGAAGATACTTTATCTACTAAAAAAGCAATTATAAAAAATTGTCTTAAAAATAAAATAAAATTCATTTCTGCTTGTGGAACTGGTAATAAAATGGACGCCAGCAAATTAGAAATTATCGATGTCCGTAAAACTAGTTATGATCCAATAGCAAGAGAAATTCGAAAATTTTTAAAAGAAGAAAAAATAAATGGAAAAGTTCCAGTAGTTTCTTCAACTGAAAAACCAATAATTATTGATAAAGTAGGTTCAAATGCCTTTGTCCCAGCAGTTGCTGGACTATTATGTGCAAATTATGCAATAAACGAACTATTAAAGGAGGAGTAAAATGGAAAAATTTTTATTAACCAAAATAAAATCGATGCAAGGAAGTCTAATTGGAATTGGTATCGAAAGTGAAAAAATAAAAAAAGCTATTCAGAACAACAATGGCATTGAAACTTGCTATTTACTAGAAGAAACTTATTCAAATTTTAATAAGAAAAAATTGAAATTAAAAGAAAAAGGGCGTACCATAAATATTAAAAAAATTCGCAAAACATTTAAAAAGAAACGTATTGATAATGTAATTTGTAATTATCAAACAGTAAAACCATTTTTAAAAACCTTTGTTAGAGATAGTGTATATATAAATAAAGGAGACTTGTTTATATATGGAACTAAAGAAGAACTAGAAGATTTAAAAAATAGGTATCAAAGATATACGACAAATATTCAATTAACTGAAGAAAAAGACTCTGCCGTTTTAATAATTGATAATAGAAATACAAAAAATAATAGGTTAAAAGACATGGGATTTTGGTGGAAAGATACAGGTACTTCTATTGCTGATTTTCTAACATTAATCTTAGTAAATTAAAACTATTAAATTAAAAAGCAATCACTATTTATAACCGATTGTTTTTTCTATGTATTTTTGTTATAATTAAGGAAGTGTAAGGTGATAGTATGTACTTAAAAGAAATAAAAGCACAAGGTTTTAAATCCTTTGCTGACAAAACTGATATTGAATTAACTAATGGTATAACAGGGATTGTTGGACCAAATGGTTCAGGCAAGAGCAATGTTGTCGATGCTGTTAGATGGGTGTTAGGTGAACAATCAGTAAAATCACTTCGTGGTGACGGTAATATGACAGACGTCATTTTTTCTGGTAGTAAAAGCCGAAATCCTATGAATGTTGCATCTGTTAGTTTAATATTTGATAATACCGATAAATATCTTCCTTTAGAATATGATGAAGTTGCCATCAAAAGAAGAGTTTATAAAGATGGAACTAATGAATACTTTTTAAATAATGAAAGAGTTAGATTAAAAGATATTACAAACTTGTTATTAGATAGTGGTATTGCCAAAGAAAGCTTTAACATTATATCCCAAGGTAAAATCGAATCAATAATTAGTAGTAAACCAACAGAGAGAAGAGTGATTTTCGAAGAAGCAGCCGGCGTTTTAAAATATAAAAGACGCAAAGAAGAAGCTATTCGCAAATTAGATAAAACTCATAATAATTTAAATCGCATAAATGATATCATAAAAGAGTTAGAACCACAAATTGAGCCATTAAAAGAAGCTAAAGAAAAAGCTTTAGAATATACTAGAGCTAAGGACGAATTAGAAGATGTTGAGATAGCTTTAATCACTGAAGACATCACCAACATAAATTATCAATATCAAGAAAGTAAAACAAAAATCGACGCTTTAAATGATGAAATAATAAAATTATCATCTTCAAGTACTGCTTCTGAAGTTAAAACCACTTTATTTAAAAATCAAATCGCTAAAATTGATAATAAAATTAAAGATGTACAAAGTCAAATATTAGAATTAACAACGTCAGCCGAAAAATTGAATAGCCAAAAGGCTATTATAACAGAACGTAAAAATTACGAAGTAGATGACGCTAAATTACATAATACAATTTTAGAATTAAAAGAAAAAGGCTTAAAATTAGAAAATGAAATAAATAGTCTTGAAACCGATATAATAAATATCAACCACGAAACAACTAATTTAGATGATAAAATAAAAAACATAAATAATCAATTAGCTGAATTAAAATCTAAAAAGAATCAAGCCGAAACAGTATTAACCACCAATGTTAGACAAAAACATAATTTAGAAATAAAAGCCGATTCATTAAAAGATAGTATTGAAAATGGTAGTGGTTTACCAACTGCCGTTAAAAGCGTTTTAAATAATCCTAAATTACGTGGTATTCATAATATTATTGGCAATCTTATTGAAATAGATGAAAAATATTCCTTAGCTATCACAACCGCCTTAGGTTATAGCGCTAATAATATAGTGGTTGATGATGAAAGAAGCGCTAAAGAAGCCATTAACTACTTAAAAACTATTGGCCGCGCAACTTTCTTTCCGTTAAATATCATAAAAGGAAAATACGTCGATAACGAAACTATGAACACTATTAATCATGAGCCATACTTCGTTTGTGTCGCTAGTGATTTAGTTAAAAACGAAGATAAATATAATAATATTATATTAAATCAACTTGGCAATGTCTTAGTAACTGAAAATATCGATGATGCTACAAAATTAAGTAAACTAATAAACGCTAGATATCGCATTGTGACCCTAACTGGTGAAATCATTCATGTCGGTGGTTCAATGACCGGAGGAAAGCAAAATAAAGCTCGTAATGTTATCAGTGATAAATACGAATTAGAAAATACTTTAAAAGATATTTCTAATTTAATTAAAAAAATTGAGGATTCTGAAAACAAAATTAATGAAATAGATTATGAATTAAAATCGCTAGAAGATAAAGCATATCTTTTAAGCAAAGATAAACTTCTTAAGCAAGAGCAAATTAATAGCAAAAATCAAGCCATAAAAACTTTGAAAGATAATTTAGAAAAAAACAACCTTGACATTAATGGAACTAACAATATTTTAGGTGGAGCTCTTTCTAAAGAAGAAGAAGAAATTATTGATAAGTACTATAATACCGTGAAACAAAAAGAAGAAAAAGCCAAAGAACTTGATATATTAAATAAAGAAAAGCAAAATCTTAATGAGTCACTGGAAGAATATGAACTTTCTGTAAAAAAAGAAAATAGTATTTATAGTATTAAAACAAATGAATTAAAAGATTTAGAAATTAGTGTTAATCGTATGGACGTTAAATTAGACAATTTATTAAATACTTTAAGCGAAACTTATAGTATGACTTATGAAAAAGCCAAAGATAATTACAAATTAGATCTCGATTATAATCTGGCTAAGACAAAAGTTAATAGTTTAAAACGCAAGCTAAAAGAAATTGGAATTGTCAATTTAGCTGCCCCAGAAGAATATGAACGCGTTAGTACTAGATATGAATTTTTGTTAAGTCAAATAAATGATTTAACTGAAGCCGAGAATACTTTATTACAAATCATTGACGAAATGGATAAAGTGATGATCAAAGAATTTAATAATTCCTTTAAGGTTATTAACGAAAATTTCGAAGAAACTTTTAAAGAATTATTCAAAGGTGGAACTGCCACTTTAAAACTAACGGATCCAAATGATTTACTAGAAACTGGAGTTGAAATTGTTGCTAGTCCGCCCGGAAAGAAACTAAGTAGTATTTCCCTATTATCAGGAGGCGAAAAGACTTTAACAGCTATTAGTTTATTATTTGCTATTATCAAGTCTAGACCAGCGCCATTTTGTATTTTAGACGAAGTTGAAGCAGCTTTAGACGAAGTTAACGTCGATACCTTTGGTAAATACGTTACAACTTTAAAAAACAAGTCACAATTTATTATTATAACCCACAAAAAGAAAACAATGGAATATGCTGACGTGTTATATGGAATAACTATGCAAGAGTCAGGAGTTAGTAAATTAGTGAGTGTCAAATTGGAAGAAATTGAAAAATAAATAAATTATTATCCTATAATAATTAAAACAAGTAAAAATGAACAACAATTTTAAGAGGTAAAAGATAAGCCTCTTTTTTCTTTGCCTAAATAAGGATAATATGATATAATCGGATAGGTGATAAATATGTTACAAGTAAAAAACGTAACTCTACGATTTGGTAGTAGAGTATTATTTGAAGATGTTAACTTAGAATTTAATGAAGATAATTGCTATGGTGTTATTGGTGCCAACGGTGCTGGTAAAAGTACCTTTTTAAAACTATTAACCGGTGATGTAGAAACCACCAAAGGCGAAATAGTTAAAGATAAGCATGATAGACTATCAGTATTAAAACAAAACCATAATGCCTGTGATGAATATAGCGTTTTAGATACGGTTGTTATGGGCAATGAGAAACTTTACGGTATTATGAAAGAAAAAGAAGCTTTGTATATGAAACCAGACTTTACTGATGAAGATGGTATTAAAGTAGGTAAACTAGAGGCCGAATTTGAAGCTTTGAATGGCTGGGAAGCCGAAAGCGAAGCTGCAATTCTTTTATCAGGCTTAGGCATTGATAATAGTTTTTATGATGAACAAATGGCTAACCTTAAAGAAAAAGACAAAGTTAAAGTTTTATTAGCGTCAGCTTTATTTGGTAACCCTGATATTTTGCTTTTAGATGAACCGACAAACGGATTAGATATCAAAAGTAAACTTTGGCTTGAAGACTTTTTAATTAACTTTAAAGGAACTGTCATTTTAGTTTCTCATGACCGTCATTTTTTAAATACTGTTTGTACCCATATGGTAGACATTGATAGGGAACGCATCAAAATGAGCGTTGGTAACTATGATTTTTGGTATCAATCAAATGAATTGATGCAAAAGCAAATCAAAGACAGCAATAAGAAAAAAGAAGAAAAAATAAAAGAACTTCAATCATTTATAGCAAGATTCTCGGCAAACGCTTCAAAATCAAAACAAGCAACTTCAAGAAAAAAGCTTCTTGAAAAAATCGAATTAGAAGAATTAAAACCGTCTTCTAGAAAATACCCATATATTAATTTTGAATATGAAAAAAGATTAGGAAAAGAAGTTGTATATTTAAGAAAAATAAACGTTACAATCGAAGGCAAACAAATTCTTAAAGACTTTTCATTTACCTTAAGAACTGAAGACAAAATAGCTTTAATCGGAGAAAATGAAATAGCTAAAACCGCATTATTTAAAGTTTTAACTGGCGAATTAGTTCCCGATAGTGGTGAAATAAAAATTGGGGCAACCGTTATTTTCTCTTATTTTCCAAAAAATCATGATGAATATTTTAAAGGTAATGAAACTTTAGTAGATTTCCTTCGTAAATATTCAGAAAATAAAGACGATAGTTTTGTTAGAAGTTTCCTAGGCCGTATGCTATTTTCCGGTGAAGAAGCTTTAAAACCAACAAACGTCCTTTCTGGTGGCGAAAAAGTTAGACTGATGTTTTCAAAAATGATGATGAATAAAGGCAATGTTCTATTATTAGATGAGCCAACAAATCATTTAGATATCGAATCAATAACTTCACTAAATAACGCTTTAAGTAAGTTTGATGGACCAGTTATTTTTTCAAGTTATGACACTGAATTAATAGAATCAATTTCTAATCGTTTGATTTATTTTGATAACGAAGGTGGGTATCTAGATAAACAAATGAATTATGAAGAATTTATTAGAAAATATAATATTTAAAAACACCCGGATTATTTCCGAGTGTTTTTTTAACTAAACATTGAATATTTAGATAATTTATAGATAGTACCATTAATTCTTAAATAAATATAATATTTACCATAAACTCCCTGCTTACTAATATATGTTGAAGTTTTCATTTTCCCACTTTTTGTTTCTATTCCTTCAGTTGTATCAACATCGTAAGTTTTTTTACTTAAAACATTATCCAATATAATTTGAATTTGGTCAGATTTTTTAAACGTTCCTTCAACAATAAAATGTTTTGAATCACTAGATAAGTGCAAATCATATTGCTCATATATTGATGGATCCTTTTTATGGAACATTACCATATGATCATTGGTTGTTGGTGTGATGCCAGTACTACCAAGCCTAATACCAGCTACCTTCATAAACATATCACCAGCATACATTTTGGTAGATTTAGCGCTGTAAAGTTCATGATCAGTTGTTAATAATGAAGTAACATCTTCATCTTCAACAACTTTAATTTCTTTGTCCTGAGTAATAATAAATTTACCATCAGAATATTCAATGTTGGCATCCGCACTAGCTTTACCAAGATTGATATTTTTCACCTCTTTAAAGCGTCTTTCACTTGTATTTACCGTATATTCAATCAAATGATTTTCGCCATCTTTGTTATTTATATAAGCAAAATTTCCATTTTTAGTTAAAGTTACAGCCTGTGGTTTAATAGGGGATTCAAACTCGCCATCATTTTGCAACAAATATTTTTGATATTCCTTTGGAACCTTCTTTTTATCAGCAATTAACCCATTTAATTCACCAGATGTGTAATCGATATTAACAATCATATCTTTATTCACACCAACCGCTAAAATCGAATTAGTCGCTGCATTATATGCCACAGAATTTAATGATATCCAATTTTCCCCATCATCATTAGGCATTAAATCATATAAATCAAATTTTTTAACAACTTCTCCTGTATTCCGATTTAATTCAACAATATAGTCTTCTTTTGTTCCACCCTCAAAATTATTGGAAAGAACTAAAAGATTTCCATTAGTCATTTCAAATACATCATGATGATATCCACCTGGAAGATTATATTCGTAATATACCTTTCCAAGTAAATCCATTTCTACAAGACCAGATGAGTAATAGGGTTCTTTCATTAAATCAGGACTTCCTAATAAAACATATCCATTACTAAGTCTTGTAAAATCCCAACCGCAAGATTCAGTTAAATACCATCTAATATTTCCTTTTTTATCATAGGCAACAGGATAACCATTTACGTCTTTTGAAGTTGTAAACAAAAATTCATCTGAGCTTTCATTATTAACTGTTGCATTTTCTAGTCCAATTTCTACTTTGTCAGTTTTAATTTTAAGCTCTTTCTCTTCACCGCTAGTCGTAATTATAACTGTATTTTCATAATCAGGATAAAGTCCATAAACCGATATAAAGTGTTCTTTGCTTGGTACAAAAGTATTAACAATATCCTCATCACCATCTTTGCCTTTAACCGTTACTGTAACAGACGCCAAGTCATTAGTTTTAAAAATAACAAGAGCAGTAAGTGGTGAAATTTCATAAGGATTTAAAACCACTTTTGGTTCGTTAATAGAGTAGTTAGTATCAGTTAACAGTGAAGTTTCGATTTCTTTTTGTTCTCCTAAAAGATCAGTTTTAAAATCTACCATTGTATTTTCCTCGATATAGTTATAGATGAAAATTGATGCAATAATTGTCACTGCGATTAAGATTAAATATTTATATTTAGTTTTCATAATGCCTCCTAGATTAACCTAATTTCGTTTTCATTAAAAAATGGTTTTTTCTTATTTATCTTATCGAAAAATAATATTCCGTTTAAATGGTCAATCTCGTGTTGGAAGGCAACAGCTAATTCCTCACGAGCTCTAACTGAAACTTTATTACCATCAGGATCATAACCACTAATGGTAACGCGGGCAAATCTTGGAACATGTCCATCAACCTCACGATTAACACTCAAACAACCCTCACCAGTTTCAAGCGCTACCATCTCTTCAGAATGGCTAATAATTTTTGGATTAACAAAGACATAATTTTTAAATTTGCCTTCCTCATATTCATAGACAATAACAATAATTCTTTTTAATTGGCCAAGTTGTGGAAAAGCAAGTCCCATCCCTGGACGTAAATCATATTTTTCCGCATACTCTTCAATTTGACTATAAGTAAGCTGTTTTATAATATGTTCAATTGTTTCTTTATCCTTTTTTGATAAGGGTAATTGAACCTCTTTACTAACTTGGCGAAGTGTTTTATTCTTTTCATCTAATATTTTTAATTCTTTAAACATTTTTATCACTTCCATATATAATATTTTACCATATTTTAAGGCAATTAATTAATTAAATTGCTTTTATTTACATAGTTTTTCACCTATAAAAAGCATTTGTATTATATAATGAGCAAAAATAAATGTCAAATAACATATAATTAAAGATTATATCCATAATATAAAAGGTGATTTACATGAAAATAAGATTAGGATATGTCGCAATATCATTAACATTAGATATTACTGCCTCAAAAACAATAACTTATACAAATTATCATAAATTAAACGAAGAAATAGGAAACATAAAATTAGATCAGCTAATATCCGAAAACTTCAAAAATTTAAAAGAAATATTTTGGTATAATTATAGAAATGAGATTCACTTTTATCGCATCAGTCATAATATTATTCCTTTAGCAACTCATAATGATGTTGTTTTTGACTACATAGAGCCTTATAAAAAAGAGTGGGAACAATTAGGCAAGTTAACTAAATTATACGATCTTAGAGTCGATACACACCCCGATCAATTTTGCGTTTTAAACAGCACTAAAAGCGATGTAATTAAAAAAAGTATAGAGATGTTAGAATTTCACCAAAAAATGTTTGAAGCAATGAAAATCGATGGAAAAACAGTGCTTCATGTTGGTGGAGCTTTTGGTGATAAAGAAAAAGCTATTAAAAAATTTATTAATACCTTTAAAAAACTAGATAAAAAAATTCAGGACCTTATTATTTTAGAAAACGATGATAAAATTTTTAACGTAAAAGACATTTTATATATATGTGAAACTTTAAAAATTCCGATGGTATTAGACTATCACCATTATAAATGTAATAACGAAGGAGAAGATATAAATGATTATCTTTCAAGAATTATAAAAACCTGGGAAAAGCAGAAATTAAAACCTAAAATGCATTTTTCATCACCAAAGAATAAAAGAGAATTTCGCAGTCATAGTACTTATATAAATGCAAATGATTTCATCGACTTTCTTGAAATATTAAAAAAACAGCAACATGATGTCGACATTATGCTTGAGTGTAAAGCCAAAGATGAAGCCTTATTTAGATTAGTCAGAGAGCTTAAGTATAAAACGAATTATCGTTTTATAGATGATACAACCATTGAAATAAAATAATTTACTTATTTTTTCTTCTATAGTATAATAAACTACTAAGAGGAGGAAAATTATGGCATTAAAAAATCTTAATTTAAATGAATTTTGTCCAAAAACAGAAGGAAAAGCTCAAGTAGAAGACTTAGAAATAGTCTTTGATAAAGTCGCTCAAACAAACGAAGAGACTGGATATAATAGTAATTTTATGAGTGAATCATTAAAAACGATATATAATTATGATCCATTTGCTCTAGAATGTGTACTTACAGATTATGAGATTCCTTTAGCTACAGCGAACGAAGATAAAGATTATCCAATAACTATTTTTGGTATTTCGTCAACCTCAGGAGCGCTTATTGACTTTTGCATTAAAAGTTCTACTTTAACTTATGTCATTGATTCTATAGCTAATTATGGCTTGGCTTCCGGAATGACAGAACAAGAAATTTTAGAAGAATACTTTGGCATTGTCCATGATAAAGAGCAAAAAGGATTAGAATCTTATAAACCACAAGGTCATAAATTAATAAAAAAATAATAAAATTACAAAAAAAAGCACTAAATTATAGTGCTTTTTTCCTTTAAAAAGAAGTTAGAAACCTCTTAACTTCCTAATAGTTGCCGTTACCGAATGCACGAGCACCGATAATGATTACTAATAAAATGAATAGAACTAAGATAATAGCTGCTCCATAGCCTGCGCCGTAACCACCGCCGCCTTGACAGCCGCCACCGCATTGGTTACCGCATCCATAACCTTGATAACCACCATAGTAATACATATAACAACCTCCTATCTATTCTAGTATAGTGTACGTCTCTTAACACATAACGACTATTAAAAACACCTAATTTTTGTTTTTTATATTTTTTTCATTCAAAAACTACAAATATTGTGCTATCATATTATATGATAGGAGCTAAAAAATGAACCAGTCATTTAGGAAAATTTTTAAAGATTTAGATAAGCCACTATTGATAACCACCATAGTGGGTTTTGTCTTTGGATTATTAACCATAGTTACTGCTTCAAGCCGTGCGGCCGTAGTTAATTATGACGTTTCAATATATTATTATTTCTTTAAACAGCTAATGTTCATTATTGTTGGAGTTGTAGGAGCTTTAATAATTTTAAAAGTTGACACAAAAAAATACAAAACTTTAGTTCCCTTAATGTTTATACTATTAATTATTCTAAATATTATTGCTTGGAAATCAGAAGCCGTCGCCGGTAGTAATAACTGGATAGACCTTAAATTTGTCAAAATCCAGCCAAGCGAACTTTCTAAACCCGTAATCATCGCTTTTCTAGCTATTTTATTTGAAAAGTATTATCGTAAACTTCGTACAAAAAATATTCCACATTATGAAATGATCGGGAAAATATTGCTAATAGCGATTGCCATTCCAGCTATCGTTTTTCTCCAAAAAGACTTTGGTACTTTATTAATTATTCTTTTCATAGTTGGGATTTTACTAATTGCTAGTCCAATTCTCAAAATAGAAAAGCTGAAATATGGTGGACTCTTACTGTTGCTCGGTGTCGCCGCCCTTGGAATATATAGTAGTACACAAGGTGGTGTTTTAAACGAAGCGCGTTTATCAAGATTTTCTTCATGGTTAGACCCTTGTGGTCAATACGAAACAGGTGGTTATCAAGTCTGTAATAGTTATATTGCTATTAACGATGGTGGTCTTATGGGACTTGGCATAGGAAAAAGTAAACAAAAATACTCATATATTCCAGAACCACATACTGACTCAGCCTTTGCCATTATTGCTGAAGAATATGGCGTTATCGGTAGCGTATTTATCTTCTTAGGTTATGCTTTAATCTTATGGCGTATAACTATGATCGCTTCAAAAGCTTCAACCTTACGAGGAAGATATATATGTTTGGGTGTCGCCGCATATATATTCGCTCATATTTTCATTAATATGGGTGGGTTATTTGGTATAATTCCCCTTACTGGAGTACCATTACCATTCTTTAGTTATGGTGGAAGTTTTGCAATATCATTAATTGTTTCATTAGCGCTCGTTCAAAGAGTTAATGTTGAAACAAAAAACCAAAAAATAAAAGTAGCTACATAAGATTAACCTTAAAGTTAATCTTTTTTCATGTCCAAAAAGGAAATAACAGTCTAAAACGGTATGATAATAATAGGGGGTAAAAAGGAGGAACATGGAATTAAAAGATAAATTGTTGGAGCATCGTAATATGATTATTGCAGTTATCATTATTTTGGGATTACTCGCCTTAAATATTTATACCTTAACTTTAATTGAGTTTGAAAGTAAAGAATCAAATGAAGAAGTTTTAGAAACACCAAAGAAAGAAGAAACACCATCAAAAATTAAAGTAGATCTCAAAGGTGAAGTCAATGCACCCGGAATATATGAACTAAACAAAAACGATAGGGTAGATGACCTTATAAATAAAGCTGGTGGTTTAACCAAAAATGCTGACACTTCAATTATAAATTTAAGTAAAAAATTAGATGACGAAATGGTCGTATTTATATATTCAAAAGCTGAAGTAAAAAATCTAAAAAAGGGCAAAGAAGAAAAATGCGAATGCCCTGATATAAACGATGCTTGTATTACTAACCAATTAGAACCCTTGACTGAAGAAAAGAAACAAACTTCGAGCAAAAGCGAAGCCACCAATAATAAAATATCAATAAACAAAGCTACAGCCGAGGAATTACAATCGCTAAGTGGTATTGGTGAATCTAAAGCCAAAGCTATAATAGAACATCGCGATAAAAATGGCCAATTTAAAACCATAGAAGAAATAAAAAATGTCCCTGGTATAGGAGAAGCATTATTTGAAAAAATTAAAAACAATATCACCACTTAATATTCTAATATTAATAGCCTTTATAGCCAGCTGTAGTTTTACAATCTACAAATTAGACCATCATCCAACAAGCGTATACAATTCAAATACAAAACAAATCATCGGAATTATTACGAAATGCCAAAAAATCGATACTAGTTATAAATTTACCATAAAAGCCAAAGAAAAAATCATTGTCAATTATTACAATGATTTTAATTGTACCTTAGGCCAAAAAGTCAGCATTAGCGGAGAATTAAAAGAACCAATGCCTAACACCATATTTAATCTTTTTAATTATCAAAACTATCTTCTAAGCAATAAAATAAATTATACTATGACTGCCAAGACAATAAAAGTTATCAAAGAACCATCAAAAATATATAAGATAAAAAATAACCTTATTACTTATATAAATACATATAAAAGTAAAGATTATTTAAACGCTTTTATTTTAGGAAATAATAAAGATATAGATGAAGAAATTATAAATAGCTATCAAATCAATGGAATTAGTCATTTATTAGCCATTTCTGGCATGCACATCACCTTATTATCCAGCATTATTCTTTTTATTTTAAATCGCCTTTCAAAACATAAAAAATTCAATTATCTTATTGTAATTTTTATTTTGCTTTTTTATGCTTTTCTAACCAATTTTACACCATCAGTTATAAGAGCTACCGCTTTATTTATAGTTCTTACAATCAAAAAAACTTTTAATTTAAAAATAAAAACTATTTTTTTACTTATACTAATAGTCACCATCTATCTCTTTTATAACCCATACATAATTTATAATATCGGTTTTTTATTTTCCTTTATAATTTCTTTTTATCTAATACTATTTAAAAAACTTATAAAAAAATTGAAAAATTATTTTGGTAAAACCTTTATAGTTTCATTTATCGCTTTTTTATCAAGCCTTCCAATTACTATAAATAATTTTTTCGAAGTAAATTTATTATCACCTTTCATAAACATATTTTTTGTTCCACTTGTTTCTTTAGTTGTATATCCGTTTTCACTAATAACACTATTTATAAAACCACTTGATAATATTTTATATTTTTTAATTGAAACCATGGAAAATTTATCATTATTTTTTAGTCAAATAACTGCCTTTCAAATTATCTTAAGGCATATAAATATTTATGGTATAATTTTTTATTATTTAATAGTCACATACGTTTTGTATAGTTTAACAAAAAATAAAAAGCATGGAATCATTATTTTAGTCATCTCGATTTTCTTTCACACAAACATTAATTATTTAAGTAATAATCCGTTTATGACGATGATCGATGTCGGTCAAGGTGACAGTATTCTTTTAAATTTTCCGCATAATCAAGGAACGATTCTTATTGATACCGGTGGTGAGTTAAATTTTAAAAATAAAGTTTACGATATTGTTAAAAACAAAACCATTCCATACTTAAAATCAGAAGGTATTAAACAAATAGATTATCTGATTTTAACCCATGGTGATTTTGATCATTCTGGGCTGGCACCATCATTAATTGATAATTTCAAGGTGAAAAATATTATTTTTAATAAATCTAACGATAATAAATTAGAAAAAAACATTATGAAAAAAGCCCGAGAAAAAGATATACCATATCAAAAAATCTCTGAAAAATCTTTGAAAATAAAGGGATATACATTGAATTTTTTATCTGGGACAAAATCATCTAATGAAAACGATGATAGTTTAATTATATATACAAAAATTAATAGCCAGAATATATTATTAATGGGAGACGCATCAGAGACAAGAGAAAGTTATATTTTAAATACATATAAACTGCCTATCGTGGATATATTAAAAGTAGGACACCACGGGTCAAAGAGCAGCACATCTCCCGAATTTATTAATACTGTCAGGCCTAAGATCAGTTTAATATCCGCAGGTAAAAATAATTTGTATGGTCACCCCCACAAAGAAACACTTAAAAGATTAGAAAAAAGTAACACTCTAATTACCCAAATAGATGGTTCTGTCAAACTCATATTAAAAGATAGAATCATCTATACTACTGCCCGCTAATGCGTTTAGCGTTTTATATAGATAAAGCCCTTAATAAGGGCTTTTTGCTTGTTTAAACATTATAAGTATTTATTCCAAACTTTTCATCCATAGGATCGTAAAACAAATCTTCTGTAGGTGGATAGTAAGTTAAGATACCAAAAACAATATAACTAAATATAATGCCAATTAAACTGACATAATTAAGTAAACCATAGTCCTTACTTTCTAAAACAAAATAACTTACCGCTTGGCTAAACACTATAGAAACAAAAAGAACAGTTAAATTTAAAACCATATTTTCTCCTATAAAATAATAAAGGGGCAAATAAATAGCTAGAAAAATGATAATACTTAAAACCGCCGATAAAAATATACTTGTAATAAAGTTTCGATATTCTATTTCAAATACTTTAAGGAGTATAAAATCAACCACACTAAATATAATAATTGCTGAAAAAAGCATTTTCATATGTTCCCATATGCTTTCATTTACTGGAAAGAAAATACTAAATAGAGTATTAGGAAACCAGGAATAAATAAAATGCGTTAGAAAACATAAAGCAAAAATTATAAACACATCAATCACTTTTAAACGTTTCAATGACACAAAAACACCTCTTTTTTACTAATTATTATATGAAAATTGTCAAAAAATATAATTTTTTTGTTTAAAAAAAAAGGAAATCGCTAGGTAAATGTCGTATATTATATATAGGGAGTAGATGTCCATGAGTTTTTTAAGTCAAGAAAAAATCAATGAAATTCGTGACAGTGTTGATATTGTTAATGTCATATCAAACTATGTTGCGCTAACACCAAAAGGTAAAAACTTTTTTGGCGTTTGTCCATTTCATGATGATAACAATCCAAGCATGAGTGTTAATCGCGATAAAAAAATTTATAAATGTTTCTCTTGTGGAGCAACTGGAACAGTTTTCAAATTCATAATGGATTATGAAAACATTCCATTTAGCGAAGCTGTTCAAAAAGTAGCCGATATTGCTGGAATTGCTGTTAATATCAGACAAGCCCCAAAAGTTCAAAATCATACAGCATTGCACGACATTTATGATTTAAGTTTAAAATTTTATATAAATAATATAAATACTGCCGCTGGTAAAGATGCTAAAGAATATCTTCACAATCGTGGTATTACTGAAGAAATAATTAAAGAATTTCAAATTGGACTAGCCCTTAAAGGCAAAGATGCACTTTCTAAAATTCTATTAAAGAAATTTAATGAAAAAGATATTATGAAAAGCGGTCTCGTAAATAAAAACGAATATGGTTATTTAGATTTATTCTATGAGCGCATTATGTTTCCACTATATGATTTAAATGGACAAGCAGTTGCATATAGTGGGCGTATCTATAATCGTGAAGATAATTCTAAATATTTCAATACTAGAGAAACAGAAATATTCAAAAAAGGGGAGCTTTTATATAACTACCACCGCGCTAAAGAAAGCGCTAGACAAAAAAACCAAATCCTTGTTATGGAAGGATTTATGGATGTTATTAGAGCCCATACTGTTGGTATCAAAAATGTCGTTGCTACTATGGGAACTGCTGTTACCAAAAATCAAGCTTTACTAATAAAAAAACTCGCTAAAGAAGTTATATTATGCTTTGACGGTGATGAAGCAGGTGCTAAAGCCACTATGGCTTGTGCCGATGAACTAATCGCTATTGGTGTTACACCCAAAGTTATTCGCCTCGAAAACAATATGGATCCCGACGAATTTATTCGTAAAAATGGAGTTAAAGAATTTGAAATTAGAATTAATAATCCAATTAGTATTATGGATTTTAAACTTTCATTTCTTAAAATGGGGAAAAATTTAAATAACAGTGTTGATGAAGCCAAATATATTACCGAGGTTATTAAAGAAATTAGTAAGATTGAGGATGACATTTTAAAAGAAATAACCATAAAAAAATTAATTGAAGAAACCAACATCGACGAAAATTTAATTAGAGAAAAGCTTGAAGTTCGAAAAGTTGACAAACCCAAAGTTGTTAAACCAACCCAAAAAATAAAAACATCTAAATACGAAATAGCTGAGAGAAACTTATTATTTCATATGCTTCATAGCCCTGAAGTCATTAAAATGTATAACAACAAAGTTACATACATGCCAACTGAGGAATATCGTTTGTTAGCTCGAGAAATAAGCCTATTTCACAAAGAAAACGGTTTTATTAACCAAGCTGATCTAATCGATTATATCGAATGTGATAAGGATATCTTGAACACCATAGCTAAAGTTCAAAATGCCAATCTTGATGAAAATTATAGTTTAAAAGAAATAGAGGACTATATTAAGGCTATTAAGGATTATAATGTTAAGACTGAAACCAATCGTTTGAAGAATCAAATGAAAAATGAAATAGATCCATTAAAAAAAGCCGAAATTGCCCAAAAAATTATCGATTTAAAAAAGGAGTGTAGCAATGTTTAACGAAATAAAAACATTTGAAGAAAGAAAAAAAGAATTAATCAATATAGGAAAGAAGAAGGGACAAATTACATATGAAGAATTAGCTGATAAATTAAAAGGCTTAGAGTTAGATGCAGACGCCTTAGACGATTTATATAACGCTTTTACTGAAAATGGCATCCATGTTGTATCTGAAAACCCTAATGATGATGAACACGAGCAAATCGCTGATACTGAAACTTTATCAAAAGATTTAACTATCAATGATCCCGTTAGAATGTACCTAAAAGAAATAGGTCAAATAAAATTATTAAGCAATGAAGAAGAAGCTGATTTAGCAGATCGTATTATTGCCGGTGATGAAACAGCTAAAGCAACACTTGCAGAAGCCAACTTACGTTTAGTTGTAAGTATTGCCAAAAGATACGTTGGCCGTGGGATGTTATTCTTAGACCTTATTCAAGAAGGAAACATTGGATTAATGAAAGCTGTAGAAAAATTTGATGTATCTAAAGGGTATAAATTTTCAACTTATGCCACTTGGTGGATTAGACAAGCTATTACTAGAGCAATCGCTGACCAAGCTAGAACCATCAGAGTTCCCGTGCATATGGTTGAAACTATTAATAAATTAGCTAGAGTTGAAAGACAACTAACCTTAGAATTAAATAGAGAACCAACCGAAGAAGAATTATCTAAAAAAATGGGAACTTCTGTAGAAAAAATACGTGAAATTTATAAAATAAGTCAAGAACCTGTAAGTTTAGAAACACCAATTGGAGAGGAAGATGACTCACATTTAGGTGATTTCATTCCTGATGAGACCAATATGAGCCCTGAAGACTTTGCAGTTAACGAATTATTAAAAGATGAAATTTCTGAAGTATTACTAACTTTAACTGAAAGAGAAGAGAAAGTTATTAGATTGCGTTTTGGTTTAGAAGATGGTAGACCAAGAACCTTAGAAGAAGTTGGTCAACTATTTGGAGTTACCAGAGAACGTATCAGACAAATAGAAGCTAAGGCACTAAGAAAATTGCGTCATCCTTCACGCAGTCGCAAACTAAAAGATTATTTAGGTGACTAATGAAAATAAATAAACGTCTGCAGGCTATTTGTGATTTAATTCCCGAAAACAGCCAAGTCATTGATGTTGGCGCTGACCATGCTTTAGTTGATATTTACTTAAATAAAGTTAAAAATTGTGATTGTCTAGCTACTGATATTTCAAAAGAAGCAATAAATAGAGCACAAAAGAATATTGAAAAAGCGAATGCCAAAGTAAAAACCAAAGTTCTAGATGGACTTCCTGATTTGAGTAATGAAATAATTATAATTTCAGGTATGGGAGCTAAAACAATCATTAATATTTTAAAACATAAAATAACAAACGATTTAATTTTAAGCCCAAACAATAACACTCACTTAGTTAGAAAAGCTATGCGCAAAAAAGGGTATCATATCGAAAAAGAGTTAGTTATTAAAGAAAAACGTTACTATGTTATCGCTTATTATAAGTATGGAAAAGGCCTAAAATGTGATGACATCGTAAGTCCATTTCTCATAAACAATATTCCATATATGAGAAAACTTCTTAATTATTATCAAGTAAAATCAATGAACGAAAAAAATAAGATTAAAAAATTTAAATACAAACGAATAGTTAAAAAAATTAAAAAGAAAGTTAAATAACAACTTTCTTTTTTTGCAATATTTTTCTGTTCTCAGTTTTACCTAGTAAGTAATCAATAGAAACATTATAAAATTTAGCTAATAAATATAGTTTAGATAATGGAATCGTCGAATATCCCTTTTCATAATTCCAATAAGTACTTTGTTTGTCACCCGTAACTCTAGCTGCCTCATCTTGCGAAAGCTTGTTTTCCTTACGCACCATCTCTAATCTTTTTCTTAAAATATCAATGTCAATGCTTCCTGGATAACAACTTTTAACATCCGAAAGTCCTGTAATATAATCAAAACTTATTTCAAAATAATTAACCAATCGATTAAGTTTAATTAAAGGAAAATTCGATCTTCCATTGGCATAATCAAAATAGTTATCAGGACTAATACCAATTATTTTAGCAACTTCTTTAATTGTTAAGTCATTATCAATTCTCACATCATTAATTCTTTTAAACTTTATTAACATAACAAAATCACCTAAGTTAATTGTAAATTCTTTTTAGCTTATAATTGACTTTTACGGAGTTATTGGATAAAACAAAGAGTGAAAAAACAAAAAGTCACTTTGAAAGTTAAAAATAATATAACAAAAAAAAGAAAACCTCATATAGTTTTCTTTTTTACTAGGCAAAAAACGTTGGGCCACCATCCATAGTTTCTGTTTTTTCTGCCACAGTCTCACTTACACCCGCATTTGTACTACTGCTTACGTTTTGTTTTTCTTCGGTTTTTGGTGTAGAAGGAGTCTCTACCTTTTTGAATTCATTCATTACTTTAAACATTGTTTTGGCATTTCTCATTACGGGAGTAACTTGCTTCACTATTGGAATCGCTTGATTAATAATTCCTAAAGTTTTCTGGGTTCCATTTACAATATTACTTAAAGTAAGTCCACCGCTTGTCGCACCACGTAAAGCGCTAAATAAACCTGGACGAGCCGCTGAAACCATAGGAGTCATCATATAATATGGATTAAAATAATTCATATACACACTCCTTTCTAACATATTATATGTTTTTCGAAAAAAATGTTTTGTTTATCGTCAAAATATGTTATAATTATTTACAGTAGAAATGATAGGAAGGTGTCTATATGGGGCTAAAGACTTTACTTTTACCTTGTATCTATGTGTACAAATTTTTTGCTGGTATAATCAAATTACTTGGATTGTTCATAAAATACATCTTCCAAGGACTAATAGTTATCATAAAACAGATTGGCAAATTCTTTAAATACGTATTACTTGGTTTTAAAAACTTTCCATTAATAATTATAAGTGTTTTATCGCATTTTGTATTAACTTTCCAAATAATCTTTGGAACCATTCGCAACAGTAATCAGGAAAAACGTGAGAAAAAAGCTAAAGAACGCGAAATAATGGCTAAAAAACATCGTGAAGAACTTATAGAAAAAGCCAAACGCGAGCAAGCAATTCAAAAAGAAAAAGAAAATGCATTAAGAGAAAAAATTACCGAAGCCAAAGAAAAAGAGTCTAAACGTAAAAAGCATAATGACGACAACGTTTATATCAATGAAAACATTAAACGTGAACGCAAAACCATTGGTGATAAATTTGAAGACTTCGGAAATTCAATTATCAACTTACCAAAAAACACTAGTAATTTCTTTAAACGCAAATGGAATAATTTATCATTTGTTAAAGAAGCCAAAAATAAAAAAGACATTAACAGAGAAGTACTACTAATTGATTTTAATAGTGATGATGCTAAAAAAAGTAAAGTCAAACTTACATATAAATATGAAGTTAGGACTCCAGAAGGCAAAGAAGTTACTGGATACTTTGATGCATATTCAAAAGTCGAAGTACACTCTTTCCTATTAAGTGAAGGGAATACTGTTTATAGTATTAAAACCTCAAAATGGATTCAACTATTTCACGGATCTCATGGTTCAAGTCACGCAAAGATCAAAACAAAAGATTTAATTTTCTTGTTAGCGCAATTATCAACTTATTTAAAAGCTGGTATTCCATTAGTAGATTCAGTAAAAATCTTAATAAAACAATTTAAAAACCCTAGTTACCAAAAAATCCTAAGAGGTGTTGTTTACGACCTTTCAACTGGACAAAGCTTTAGTGAAGCTTTAAGTAAACAAGGAGACGCCTTCCCAAGATTATTAATAAACATGGTTAAAGCATCAGAAATGACCGGTGAATTGCCAGAAGCCTTAGATGATATGGAAGCATATTATACTGAAGCCGAAGCTACAAGAAAAGCTATGGTTAGTGCTATGATGTATCCGATAATTATCTTTATCGTTGCAATTGGTGTTGGGTTATTCATTATGCTTTATGTTGTTCCTAAATTCGTAGAAATTTATGATAGCATGGATAATGCAGAAATTCCAGGAATTACTCAATTCGTCCTTGACTTAAGCAGCTTCTTGGGTGACTATGCTATTTGGATTGGTCTTGGATTTATTGCTTTCTTACTAATTTTCATGTATCTATTCAGAAAGGTAAAATCATTTAGAGCCACAGTTCAATGGATAGGCATGCACCTTCCAGTATTTGGAAACGTAATTATATATAATGAAGTTACAATGTTTACCAAGACATTTTCTTCATTACTAGCGCACAATGTCTTTATCACTGACAGTATGGATATATTAAATAAAGTTACTAATAACGAAATATACAAAATGATGATTATTGACGCTATTACCAACATTGCTAAAGGTGATAAAATTTCATCTGCATTTAAAGATCAATGGGCATTTCCAATCCCAGCTTATGAAATGATAGTTACTGGTGAAAAGACTGGTCAATTACCTGAAATGATGGCAAAAGTATCAACTTATTATCAAGATTTACATCGAAATTCCGTTAGCCGTATAAAAACCTTTATCGAGCCAGTAATGATTATTTTACTAACTGTTATGGTCGGTGTTATCGTTCTGGCCATCGTTGTTCCAATGTTCAACATGTATAGCGCTATTCAACAATAAGGAGGAACTTATGGAAGTATTTTATGGTATAGTTATGTTCATCCTAGGAACCATCCTAGGTTCCTTTTATAATGTCGTTGGCTTTAGACTTCCAAGAGGGGAATCGATAGTAAACCCTCCAAGCCATTGCCCTAACTGTAATACTCGACTAGGAGCTAGTGAATTAATTCCAATATTATCTTTTCTTTTTCAAAAAGGGAAATGTAAACACTGTCAAACAAAAATTTCCCCTTTTTACGCTATTTTTGAATTACTAACAGGTATTTTCTTCACTTTAGCTTACCTTATATATGGCCTAACGCCAGACTTAATTATTCCATTAACATTTATTTCGATGCTTGTTATAATCGTTGTCAGTGATTATAATTATATGATAATATCTGATAGTGTTTTATTAACTTTCGGAATTCTCCTAGGCTTTGAAATTTTATTTGTAAATGGATTCAACGCTCTTTTACCAAGTCTCGTTAGTGCTATTCTTGCTTTTTTCACAATGTGGGCTATAAAAAAATTTGGTGATATTTTATTTAAAAAAGAATCAATGGGTGGGGGAGATATAAAACTAATGGCCATTTTTGGACTAGTTTTAGGTTATCCAATGACTATTTTTTCTATTTTCTTAGGTTCACTTATTGGCTTACCAATATCATTAATCCTATTAAAGAAAAACTCAGAACATATAATACCCTTTGGTCCATTTTTAGCCGCCGGCGCCATTATTATTGTCCTATTACAATTAGACTTTGAAACTATAAAAACCTTTTTGGGCTATAATTAGTCCTTTTTATTTGACAAAAACATAGAAATAGTATATGATAACAATCATCAAAGGAGAGTATACACTATGAAAAAAACTGCTCGCGAAAATATTCAAGATGCTTTAAAAGATCTAGAATTTTTAAAAATAATAAAACCTATTTTAGAACACCCAGAATTTAAAAAAAGAATTACCTATGAGCATCATGAGGACTTATCAGTTTATGAACATTGCCTAGATAATGCTTATTCTGACTATTTACAAGCCAAAAAGCAAGGCCTTAGTACCAAAGAACAAGTTGAGGCTACTTACGCTGGTATCCTTCATGATTTCTACCCATTTAAATGGAAGTTTAATGAAGAAAGAGCAAATGATAAGTTGTTTAAAAAACATGGATTTACCCATGCTAAAGAAGCTTCGCAAAATGCTGCAAAATTCTTCCCAGCCTTTACAACTAGAACAATCCAAAGCAGTATTGAAAATCACATGTGGCCACTTAATCTTACAAAAATCCCAAGAGGAAAAGTTCCTTTTCTAGTAAATCTAACCGATACTATCAGTGGCTTAAGTGCAATGCCAGAAATGTCAGAATGGGGGAAATACCTTGGGCTCGCAAGCATGGGAGATAAACCGGCTTTCGAATTTGAGGATTTACATACTTGTTTCCATGACTTTACTGATGAATTTGATATTGATATAACTGGTTTCATTATGGACCCAATTACTAGAATTCAATTACGCATGGCCCTTTACGAATATGCTAAAGGTAATAAAAAAATTGCTGGTAATATAGAACAGTTAGATGCTAATCACGTATCACAAGCAATAAAACAAACTATTGACCGTGAAGAACTATTAGTTCAAGCTGATCTCGCTTTAGATAGTATAGAATCACCATATACTAATGATGACATTCTTAATCTCTTAGGCTATACTAAAATTGATACTCAAAGTGTACCACACTCATCAAAACGTTTAATAAAAAAATAAAAGTCAGAATTCTGACTTTTTAATGTGCTCTATGTCTTTTAACTAAACTATACTTACAAGCATCCCTCTCTGCAATTTTATTATTTGCTGTTTTAACAGTTTTTGCGCACGTTCCAGCCAATAAAGCATTTGTAGCAAAAAGAAAGACACCAATTTCGTCATTTCTGAAAGTTGCATATGCTAAAGTAAAAGGAAGAACACTTACACTAACATTTCGTACAGTTTTATACACATTTTTAAACGAAATCAAATCATTATAAGAAAAATCATCTAAACCATTATAATTCATGTTATTCCTCCTTTACGCAAAATAAATTATAATCCCCTTAAAAGCCCTTGTCAACACCTAAATGCAAATTTCCTTTATTTTCTTAAAAACATTTGTAAAACAAGTGTTTTTTGCTATAATATAATTATAAAGCAACATTGTCTTTGCTTTTACAAGTAGGGAGTGATAAAATGTATCAATCATTAGACAAAAAAGGCATTACTGTTATGCGTATTAACGCATTAATCTCAGGTGCAATTATTATTATAATAAGCGGTATTATAATGTATTTCCTTTTAACCGGAGATATTGGGACTCTAGGTAATACAATAACTATAACCCTAGGAACCCTTATTTTAATCAACGTTTTATTAAATATTTTACTTTATCCTAAAATCAGATATAGTCGTTATAAATATCTAGTTACTGATGAAAAAGTAGAAGTAAAAAAAGGATTATTTCTAATAACGAGATCTATTATTCAAATAAAAAGAATTCAAAAAATTGAACTAAGTAGCGGACCGATCGACCGTCAGTTTAAGTTATCCAATGTTAATATATTCACTGCCGCAGGTGTTGTTGACATTAAATTTTTAAACGCCAAAGAAGCCGAAGATATAGTTAGCAAAGTAAACACTTTATTAAAACATAAATTGGAGAATCCAAATGAAAACTAGAATGCATCCATCTATCATCTTTGAAAGGCTTCTAAGTAGCCTAGGTGCGATTATTGTTATTGCTGGTTACTTTTTCATTCAAGTATTCCAAGACGAAGGAACAAAAGGAATTGAAAAAACCTCATCATATATTACTAGCCTAGATGGCAACATTATTCTAACTGCTGTTATAGTTTTCATTCTAACATTAGCTGTTTTTGCAATATTTTTCTATTTTGGATGGCGAAATACTTACCTTTATATTGAAAAAACAAATCTAATTATCGAAAAAGGGAAAATCTTCAAAAAAATAACAACTATTCATTTATCAGATATTGCTGCTGTTAATATAAAACGTAACATTATCGAACAATTACTAGGAACTTCAAACTTAAAATTCGATTTAAACATGAGCGAGGCTAATTCCTTTAACAGTAAACTGGTTTTTAAAGAAGATGTTGCTATTAATTTAAAAAACGATATATTAAAACATATGGGGAAAAATATCGAACTTGAAAACAAAGAAATTGATAGCGTCGTTTCTTATAAACCAGTAGACGTCTTTAGACATATGTGGCTTTCTGTTGACATCAGTGCCTTTATTGTTTTAATTGCAGTTTATGGTTTCATTATCATTGCCGGAATCAATGACTTATTAGCTCAAGGCTTAATCTTTATAATAATCATTGGAATTATTGCTGTCGTTCCATTAATTTGGAGTTTAGTAAAAAGCTATTTGAGCTATTATAATTTCAAAGTTTCGAGAGCAGAAGATACCATAAAATTATCTTATGGTGCCTTTACAAACTATAAATATAGTTTACCAATCAATCGTATAAATGCAGTAATTATTAAGCAAACTATTCAAGCTAGAATCGCCAATTACTATGAAATTGAAGTAGTAAATGCCGGACTCGGTGGTAATGAAAACGAAGATGAAAAAACTATCATCAGTCTTTATGTAAAAGAAAAAGAAAAAAATATTATCTTAAATGAAATAGTTCCTGAATATCAAAACCAAATTAAATTAGAAAATCAAACTAAGCAAGCTCTAGTACATTATTTGCTTGCCAAATTACCATTAATCATAGTATTTTTAGGTCTTTGCGCATTAAGTTTTTGGTTTATAATTGGCGCCATTTTCCTAATTGTCATTGCTTTTGCTCAATATAAAACCAAAGAAATAGGTTATGATAACAATATGATTGTTATTCAAAATGGAATAATTAATAAAAAAACAACAGTTGTTAAGTTTTCTAATATTGAATTAATTTCCATTCACAAAAAACTTTTAACACCGATTTCAAAAATATATAGTCTTCAAGCTAATATAATTGGACCACTACAAAATAGTAATTTCAATAGTGGATTATTTCAAAAAAGCATTTTAGAAAACATTGTTAATCAGTACTTAGGTGAAACAAATGAAAACTAATTATCAAAAAGTATTGGATGAAATTTTGGAAAACATTGAGGGTAGGCCTAAATTATTATTACATGCCTGCTGCGGTGTATGTAGCAGCTATGTCCTAGAATACCTTACCAATTATTTTGAAATAACTGTTTTGTATTATAATCCAAATATATTTCCTGAAGCTGAATATCAAAAAAGGCTAGAAACGCAAAAAGAAATTATTGGCAAGATGGTTCCAGAGGTAAAACTATTAGAAATAGGTTATCACGAAGAAGATTTTAATAACATCGCTAAAGGTTTAGAAGACGAAAAAGAAGGCAGTAAAAGATGCCCAAAATGTTATTATTTTAGATTAGAACAAACCGCCAAATTAGCCAAAGAAAACAACTATGATTACTTTTGTACCACACTTTCTGTAAGTCCATATAAAGACTCAGAAAAACTAAACAAAATCGGAAAATTATTATCTGAAAAATATCAAATAAATTATTTATATTCTGATTTCAAAAAGAGAGAAGGCTATAAGCGTAGTACAGAATTAGCTAAAAAATACAATTTATATCGTCAAAATTATTGTGGTTGTAAATATTCCAAAATAGAAATGGAAGAAAAATTTAAAATAACTAATTAAAGTTCATTTATTATGAACTTTTCTTTTAAAATAATTGTAAAAGCATTTAAACGTGGTATACTAAAATTGGTGGTATGCTATGAAGTGGAAGTATGTAATAATTGCAGTAATTTCTTTATTAATAATCGGAACATTGATATATTTATTTGTTCCACCAACATTTACTTTAAAAAATCATGAAGTAAATATTGGAGAAAAATATAAAGAAGATTTAAAAGTAACAAGATTTGGTATTGACTATACCCCAAAAACTAAAGTTATTAGTAAAGTAAAAACTGACAAATTAGGAAGTTATAATATTACATATAAAGTAAAAATTGGTTTTATAGAATTTACTAAAACCGAATCAGTAAAAGTAATTGATAAACAAGCGCCAGAGATCACTTTAAACGGAAACGAAGAAACATTAGTCTGCCCTAATAAAACATATCAAGATGAAGGCGCTAAAGCAAATGACAATTACGATGGTGATATCAGCAGTAAAATAAAAGCTAACTTAAAAAAAGACGAAGTTATCTATACAGTTAAAGATTCATCAGGTAATAAAGCCAAAAAGAGCAGGAAACTTACATATGATGACAAAACAGCTCCAACTTTAACATTAAAAGGAAGTCAACATACTGAAATAGTAGTTGGCACTAACTATAAAGATCCTGGAGTATCAGCCATTGATAACTGCGATGGCGATATCAGTAATAAAATTGTAACAAGTGGCCGCGTTGATACTTCAAAAATCGGAACCTATACTATAACTTACAGTGTTCTTGATAGTAAAAATAATCAAGCAACCATTACTAGAACCGTTAAAGTAATTGGCCGCGCTGTCGCAAATGGTACAGGTAAAGCCGGAACCATTTATTTAACTTTTGATGACGGTCCAAAACAAGGAACGACCAATCTTATCCTCGATATTTTAAAAGAGGAAAATGTTAAAGCCACATTTTTCATAACTGGACATGGCCCTGATAATTTAATTAAACGCGAATACGATGAAGGACACACCGTTGCAATCCATACTTTTTCTCATAATTATAAAACATGTTATTCTTCAGTTGAAGGTTTCTTTAATGATATTAAAAAAGCCGAAGACCGTGTTAAAAATATCACAGGCTATGATCCGAAAATAATTAGATTTGCCGGGGGATCTTCTAATACAGTTAGTCGTAAATACTCCAAAGGCATTATGACGACTCTTTCAAAAGAGGTTATAAATAGGGGATATCAATATTATGATTGGAATGTTTCATCCGGTGATGCTGGTGAAACCAAAACCGCCAGTGGCGTTTATAATAATGTCGTTAAAGGCCTAAGTAAAAACAAAGCTAATATCATTCTCATGCACGACATCAACACTTATACCAAGGACGCATTAAGAAATATCATCAGATATGGTAAACAAAATGGCTATACATTTGACCGTATAACTTCAAGTACCACGCCTTATCATCATCACATCAACAATTAAGGCTACAATCGTGGTTTTTTTGAAGAAAAAATGATATAATAAATATAAGGTGAAGTACTATGCATAAAGAGATAATCACAAAATTTACAATTCTTGCAACATTTCTAATTTTAATTTTTTTAAACATCGTTTATCTTTCAAGTCCTAAAATAACCATAAAAAAAATAAATGAAGAAATCCCTAAAGCCTTCGTTAATCCCAGTACCGATCTTCCGATCAAAAAACATCGTCCAAAAGAAGAAAGAAAAGAAATTATTCCTTCAATAGTATCTGATAAAACAATATATTTAACCTTTGACGATGGACCAAGTTATTTAACAAATGACATATTAAATATTTTAAATAAAGAAAATGTTCCGGCAACATTCTTTGTAATAGGCAGCCATATAGATGAATATTCAAATACTGTTAGCCGCGCTTATAATGAAGGTCATACTATTGGACTTCACACATTTACTCATAATTATAAATATGTCTATTCCAGCGATGACAATTACTTTAATGATCTGAAACAAATAAACGATAAAGTTTATAATATTACTGGACACCACTCACGTATTGTTCGTCTCCCTGGTGGCAGTTCTAATACCGTAAGTAAAAAATATAATAAAGGTATCGTCACTAGAATAACCACAACTTTAAATAATAATAACTACTATTATTTTGATTGGAATGTAGATTCAGGTGATGCCTCTGGCAAATTAACCAAAGATCAAATCATTCATAATACCAAACTGAACTTACATCATGGGACTAATATTATTCTTATGCATGATACAGCCGCTAAAAAATCCACAGTTGAAGCACTTCCAGAAATCATTAAATACGCTAAAGAAAACGGTTATACATTCGCTAGAATAACCAAAGATACAATGTCAATTAGACACCATATAAATAACTAAATAACCAAAATTATTTTATACCAGTTGACATATAATTTTAAATGGAATATACTTAAAAAAGCTTATAATAAAGCTTTTTATTTTCTAAAAAGGAGGAACCATGAACAACCTATTTAAATATCTCAAAAAATCTAAATTAGCAATCCTTTTCATTTTCATATTACTTGTAATCCAAGCTTACTGCGACCTATCACTGCCTGAATATACTTCAAATATGGTTAACGTTGGTATTCAGCAATCTGGAATTAAAAATTCAATTCCGGACGTTATTCGTCAAAGTAAATTAGATAATTTGCTTATTTTTGCTGACGATAATGAAAAGAAAAGCGTTAAAGAAAATTATAAAAAATTAGATAAAAATAAAGAGAACATTGATAAATATCCAGCATTAGAAAAAGAAGATATTTATATTCTCAAAGATCAAAAAACTAATGATAAAAACATCTTAAATGATTTTTTTGAGCGTGCCTTAATGATTGATAGTTATTTAACTAACGAAAAAACTGCCGTTCAAATAAAACAAAAACTTTTAGAAAATATGCCAAATGATGGTGCTCTAGATAAAGTTGATATCTATACAATTTTAAAACAGATGCCAGAGGAAAGCATTAATAAATTACTAAAAGAAGTAAATAAAGAATTAGAAAAAATGGAGCCATCTATTATATCCCAAGCTTCTATTAACTTAGTTAAAGCTGAATATGAATCCATTGGTGTTGATACTGGTGATATTCAAACCAATTATGTTATCCAAACAGGATTACTCATGCTTGGTATTGCCATGATAAGTATGATCTTAACAATCATCGTTGCCTTCTTATCATCAAAAGTTTCAGCTTCTTTAGGACAACGACTCCGCGATTCTGTATTTAATAAGGTTCTTAACTTTTCATCAAGTGAATTTAAACGTTATTCGACTGCATCACTAATAACAAGAAGCACCAATGACATTCAGCAAATTCAAATGTTAACAGTCATGCTTTTACGTGTTGTTTTCTATGCCCCAATCATGGCCATTGGTGGTGTAATAAAAGTTTTAAATACTAATACTTCAATGACTTGGATTATAGCTGTAGCTGTCGCTTTAATATTCTTCGTTGTTATGGTCCTATTTATTGTCGCCATGCCTAAATTTAAACTAATTCAAAAATTAGTTGATAAAATCAACCTCGTATCTCGAGAAATACTATCCGGATTAAGCGTTATCAGAGCCTTCAGCCGCGAAAAACATGAAGAAAAAAGATTCGATAAAGCCAATGTTGATTTAATGAAAACAAACCTTTTTGTTAACCGTACCATGGCTCTAATGATGCCTATAATGATGTTAATTATGAACTTAATTATGGTTGTTATTGTTTGGGTAGGTGCTGGTTATATTAATACCGGAAGTATGCAAGTAGGGGACATGATGGCCTTCATGCAATATACCATGGAAATAGTTATGTCATTCTTAATGATTTCTATGGTCTCAGTAGTATTACCAAGAGCCGTAGTATCATTAAACCGTGTTAACGAAGTTATTACAACTAAAAACGTTATTGTTGATCCAAAAAATCCAAAAGATTTTATTGAAGACAAAAAAGGCTACGTTGAATTCAAAAATGTTAGCTTCCGCTATCCGGATGCTGATTACGACGTTATAACTGATATCAATTTCACCGCCAAACCTGGAGAAACAACTGCATTAATTGGTTCAACAGGGAGTGGTAAAAGCACCGTAATTAATTTAATACCAAGATTTTTCGATACTACAGAAGGGGAAATATTTGTTGATGGCGTTAACATTAAAGATGTAACCATGCATAACCTTAGATCAAAAATTGGTTTTGTTCCCCAAAAAGGTGTCTTATTTTCTGGAGATATTAAATCTAATATTGCTTATGGCAATGAAAACGCTAGTGATGAAGAAATCGATAAAGCTTTAGAAATATCACAATCTAAAGAATTTGTTAGTAAATTAGATAAAGGTGTTGAATCACCAATCTCTCAAGGCGGTAAAAACGTATCTGGTGGTCAAAGACAACGCCTTTCAATCGCAAGAGCTATCGCTACCAATCCCGAAATATTCATCTTTGATGATAGTTTCTCAGCCTTAGACTTTAAAACTGATTCTAAACTTCGTCATGATTTGAAAACTATTACCAAGGACAAAACCGTAATCATTGTCGCTCAGCGTATCAGTACCATTATGACTGCCGAACAAATCATTGTTCTAGATGAAGGAAGAATAGTAGGTAAAGGTACTCACAAAGAATTAATGGAAAATTGTGAAATTTATAAGCAAATCGCTCTATCACAATTATCAAAGGAGGAGGTCTAATATGAATGGTAAATCTGCTCCAAAAGGACCTATGGGTGGTGGCCGTGCAATGACTACCGAAAAGGCCAAAGACTTTAAAGGAACATTTAAACGCTTAATAAAATCCTTAGGTAAATATAAAATTGGAATTTTCTTTGTTATTATATTTGCCATAGGTAGTGTTATATTTAGTATATTTGGCCCTAAAATATTAGGAAATGCCACTACTGAAATTTTTAATGGACTAATTTCTAAAGTATCCGGTGGTAGTGGTATTGATTTCACCAAACTAGGTAATATAATTTTACTTTTAGTTGGTTTATATATTTTAAGTACCATTTTTAACTTTATACAAGGATTCATCATGAGCAGTGTTTCTCAAAAATTTTCTTACGATTTAAGACAAAAAATTGCCAAAAAAATAAACAAATTACCAATGAAATATTTTGATAAAAAGCAATCTGGAGACATCTTATCTAGAATTACTAACGACGTTGATACTATAAGTATGAATCTAAATCAATCTTTAACTCAGCTAATTTCTTCAGTAACTATGATGATTGGTGTCTTAGTCATGATGCTTTCTATTAGTGGCATTATGACTTTAGCCGCTTTAGCCATTATTCCAATTGTCGTTTTAATCATGTTCATCATTGTCAGTAAATCACAAAAATACTTTATGACTCAACAAAACTACTTAGGAAAAATAAATGGTCACATCGAAGAAACTTATGGTGGGCATAGCATTGTAAAAGCGTTTAATGGCGAAGAAAAGGCTTCAAAACAGTTTAAAGAATTAAATGACACTTTATATGAATCAGGTTGGAAAAGTCAATTCCTATCAGGCATGATGCAACCAATGATGAAATTCATCGGTAATCTAGGTTACGTTGTAGTCGTTATTCTGGGAGGATTCTTAGTAATCAAAAATAAACTTGAAGTTGGTTCTATTGTTTCGTTTACTCAATATATCAGAAACTTTACCCAACCAATATCCCAAGTATCACAAATTGCTAATTTAATTCAAGCTTTAATGGCCGCAAGTGAAAGAGTGTTCGAATTTTTAGATGAAAAAGAGGAACCAGAAGACATTAAAAACGCTTTAGATGGTTCACAAATAAAAGGTAATATCGAATTCAACCATGTATCTTTTGGATATAGCGAAGACAAAATCATTATCAAAGATTTTAGTGCTAATATTAAAGCCGGAACTAAAGTCGCTATTGTTGGTCCAACCGGGGCTGGTAAAACAACTTTGGTTAAACTATTAATGCGTTTTTATGACGTTAATAAAGGCGAAATTTCTATTGATGGACACAACATTAAAGATTATCAGCGTAGTAAATTAAGAAGCAATTTTGGGATGGTATTACAAGACACTTGGTTATTTAGCGGTAGTATAGAAGACAATATTAAATATGGCAAACTAGATGCTACCCATAACGAAGTTATTGAAACAGCTAAAGCTGCTCACATCGACCATTACATCAAAACATTACCAGATGGTTATAAAATGGAAATTAACGAAGAATCAAGTAACATTTCCTCAGGGCAAAAGCAATTACTAACAATTGCTAGAGTAATCCTTGCTGATCCAAAAATTTTGATATTAGATGAAGCCACTAGTAGTGTTGATACTAGAACAGAAGTTTTAATTCAAAAAGCCATGGATAATTTAATGCAAGGAAGAACAAGCTTTATAATTGCTCACCGTTTATCGACAATAAAAAACGCTGATCTTATTTTAGTACTAAATGAAGGCGATATCGTTGAACAAGGAAATCACGAAGAACTTCTTAAAAAAGGTGGTTTCTACGCTAAACTATATAATTCACAATTTGAAGAATAGTTTACTATTCTTTTTGCTTGACAAAAAACAAAAAATAGTTAAAATATTAATATATAAGTGAAGTGATAAAATGGTAAAAGTAAAAAAGTTAAAACAGATGATAAAAAAGTTAGGAATCGATATAGATAATTATCCAGATGAAGCATTAGAATTTATATATGACAATTTTTGCTTTTATGAAGAAGATTTTAAAGTAATTCCGGACATAATATTACAGTTAAAAAGCGGGCTGAGTTTAATTAGAGACGACGAAAATTTATATTTAAAATTTATCAAACATCTCGCACAAAAAAATTTACTAAGTGGTAATATTTTAGAAGTAGGGTGCGGCTATTATCCAGCCCTTGCCCAAAAGTTAATTCAAATACCCTCAGTTAAAAGCGTAACAGTCATGGATCCTAATTTAACCATTGATAAATTATCGAATCTTCGCCTTGTAAAAGCCGAATTTACTCAAGCTATGGATATCACCGGATATGATACAATTATTGGATTTAAACCTTGTGATGCAACCACTTCGATTATTCAAGCTGCAAATGAACAATCGCTTCCTTTTAGTGTAGTTTTATGTGAATGCACTCATTTTGAAAATCCATACATGCACATGCCGATTTCCATTGAGAAATGGCGGGATTATACTTGGAAAATAGCTAATGATAAATTAGACCGTAATTCAAACTTAGAAGAGAGTTTTTTAGAAAATGAGCCAATCCCTAATCACTACACTCTTACAAAGACTTATCAAAAAAATCAAGAGAAATAGCAAAATAAATCATAATTGTACACCATTTGACATATCTTTAAAAAGAGTGTATAATCTAAAAGTACGAATTGGAGGAATGAATATGCCAAATTTAATTGATATAATGGATAGAAATACTTTAGAAGCATTTAAAGAAGAATTGGCTAATTCAAGCTCAAAAGAAGAAGTTCTAGCCCGTTTTCTAAACGAATGGCAAAGTATTGATGAACCTATCGAAAAACAAACTGAAACCGTTATCTATAGTGTTAGCTTTGGTTTAAATAGAACTCAGGCAACATTCCAAAAAGATATCGATAACATGGTACCTTATAGTAAAGTCCAAAACTTTGAGGGGATTAAAGACGCTCAGGGAGAATGGAAAAACATTTACAACATTGCTTATCCAACAGGGGAAGCAACAACTATAAGTGTCGAAATAGATACTCCTAGTCATCAAAAAGTATTTGATAAAGCCGCTTAAGGCTTTTTTCTTATAGAAAGGAACAATATGATAATAATTGACGCTGATGCTTGCCCAAGCATAAAATTAATCGAAGATACCGCTAAAAAACATCAAATTAAAACTTTAATCTGTAGTGACCCTAATAGAATATTAAACTCTGATTACAGTAAAATAATATATGTCGATCAAGGAAATGACAGCGTTGATTTATATATTGCTAATACCGTTAAAAAAGATGACATTGTTATAACTCAAGATTATGGAGTAGCAACCACTGTCTTAGCCAAAGAAGCCTATGCCATAAATCCCAAAGGGCTAATTTACGATGATTCAAATATTGATAGTCTAATGCTATCTCGTCATATGAATAAAAGATTAAGACGTCAAGGTTTTAAAATAAAAGGACCCAAAAAAAGAACTAAAGAAGATGATGTAAAATTAATATCTAATTTAGAACTTTTAATTGTGAAAGTCAAAAATAAATGATATAATTAACTAGTATTTATTATATACTTAATTATAGTGGAGGATGATTTATGTTACTTATATATTTAATTTTAGGAATAATCCAAGGATTTACTGAGCCAATACCCGTTTCATCTAGTGGGCATTTAGTAATATTTAAAAACATTTTTAATGTTGAAGCTTTAAATGATTTGAATTTTGAAATTATATCTAATTTTGGTAGTTTTATTGCAATTGTTATTATTTTTAGAAAAGACATTGCTAAATTAATTAAAGACTTCTTTATGTATATCAAAACGAAAAAAGCCGAATACCAAAGTGGATTTAAATACTGCTTGTTAATAATTATTGGAACAATTCCAGCAGGCATTGTTGGTGTATTAACCAAAGATTTTATTAGTGAACATTTAAGTGATGTAAAATTTGTTGGAGTTGCTTTACTAATAACCGCTTTATTCCTATTCTTAATTAGAAAACTAAAAGGACGTAAAGATGATGAACAAATTACCTTTAAAGATGCTTTACAAATCGGTTTATTTCAAGTAGTCGCACTACTTCCAGGAATTAGCCGCAGTGGCGCTACTTTAGTAGGTGGTATGTTCTCAGGTTTAAAAAGAGAAACCGCTTTCAAATTCTCATTCATGTTATATATTCCAATCACCTTAGCCACTATGGCTTTAGGTGTAAAAGATATCGCTGAAACAGGAATTGAGCCTAACTTATTAATGTGCTATATCGTAGGAGCAATAGCTGCTTGTATAGTTACATTCTTCGCAACAAAATGGTTTAGAAATATAATGCTTAAAGGCAAACTTATATATTTCGTTTACTACTGTATTATTGCAGGCGCATTAGTTATATTATTTTTATAGAAGAAATGGAAAACAAACCATTTCTTTTTGTTTGTATATTGACAAAGTCGTAGTAAGGAATTACAATTTAATTAAGCAGTATAGGGGGAAACAACATGGAACAACTATCACAAACAAATAAACAACTTATCGATTTATTAATCAAAGGAACACCAAATGAATTAATCTGTAAAAAATTAGGGATAAACAAAGAAAGCTTTAAACGAAGATTAGAAACGCTAAAAAGATATGGTTATAACATTAATAGGCAAATATATTATAATGGTACGCAAAAATTTGTAGTTTCTAAACAACTAACAAACGCCTTCACGACACTTTATGGCGTTCCTGGTAATCAGGTTAGTTTTCTCTTTGCCGCCGATCAACACATTGGAAGTAAAAAGGAAAACTTAGATTATGCAAAAATTTTATATCAATTTGCAGTTGACAACGGATATTCTATAATTATAAATTTAGGGGACATAGTAGAAGGACTGCTAAACCCTCACATGCACAAAACCCATTTAGAACAACTATATTATTTTTTAGAAAATTATCCAAAAGATGAAAGAATTCTTAATATAAATGTATTAGGAAACCATGAAGGAGATTTTACAAGAAGTCTTGGTATAGATCTCCATACACTTTTAAATGAAACTGCTGAAAGAGATGATATAATATCTCTGGGTTTTGGTGTCCAACGCTTAAGAATTGGCAGTGATGAAATAACAATGGCTCATCAAGCTAGAGACTTAAAATCAGTTGATGGTACATGCAAAGTTTCTGCCCATGGTCACCGTTACCAATTTAAAGTAGATAATTATACACCAACTATGTTTTGTATGACATTAAGTGATGAAACAAAAGACGGCTTTCCTCCAGGCTTTGTCAGCGGTGATTTTCTATTAGACAGCACAGGAAGATTCCATAAGGTCACTTTTACACAGTATCTTATTCTAAATAACCAAATAATAAAAGCCGGCCATAACCATTTTAATTTCAGTACAAGTAGTAACCCAAACACTGAAAAAACTTATAAAAAAAGTACTTTTCACTAAAAAATCACAGTATTAATATATAATTATATTAGGAGGTAAGATTATGAAACTACTTATTGTTGATGACGAAAAACTAATTAGAGACGTTATTACTGAATACGCTAAAAATGAAAAGTTTGAAACCTTAGAAGCTGAAGATGGTAAAGAAGCTCTAGAAATAATAAAAAACAATGAAATAGATTTAGTCGTCTTAGATATTATGATGCCAAAAATGGACGGTTTAACATTTTTAAAAGAAATGAAAAAAATTAATAATATTCCCGTCATTATTCTTTCTGCAAGAACCGAAGAATATGACAAACTAGCTGGCTTCGATTTAGGCACCGATGATTATTTAACAAAGCCCTTTAGTCCAAAGGAACTAATTGCTCGCATAAAAGCCATTTTAAAGCGCTGTGGAACCAATTTAGACAATATGTATGTGTATGATGACCTAACCATTAATTACGACGCTCATAGTGTCTATATTGACAATAAAGAACTAAAACTTACGCCAAAAGAATATGAACTGCTTTGTCATTTTGTTAAAAACAAAAATATTGCTTTATCAAGGGAACAACTTTTAAGTAATCTTTGGGGCTATGATTTCTTCGGGGATGACCGCACTGTCGATACTCACATTAAAATGCTTCGTAATAATTTAGGAAAATACCGTGATTTAATTATCACCGTTAGAGGAGTAGGTTATAAATTTGTCACAGATAAAAACTAACTTAAAAAAATTTAAAAGCCTTATTAGTCAAAAAATAAAGAAAAACAGTATGGCCACTAATATCTGGCTTTTTCTCATTATTTTTTCTGTACTAATTTTAGGTTTTCTATGGTTTTTCCAAATAGTATTCCTAGATAGTTATTATGAACATTATAAGACCAAAGAATTAAACAACGCTGCAGAGGAATTAAAAAAAGATTATGAAAAAAATAACCTCGATTCATTAGAAAGCATTGCTATGAAAAATGGCATTTGTATAGAAATATATAACGAAAACACCAATAATTACAACGGAACATATTTCAATCAAGGCTGTATGGAATTTGGTAATCGAAATTTTGATGTTAAAAAAGATTTTATTAGAAGCGGAGAAAACCAAAAAAAGTACAATCTAATTAACAACAAGTTTCAAAACGAAACGTTAATATACGCTTTAAAATTAGACAATAGTACTTACGCTTTTGTTAATGCATCACTAGTTCCAATGGATAGTACAATTACAATCCTTCAAAGTCAATTAATATATGTTACTTTAGTTGTTTTAATTCTCTCATTTGTTATTGGCTACTTCATTTCCAAAAAACTTTCAAAACCAATTACTAAAATTAGTAAAGATGCCAAAAAATTAGCAGAAGGCGACTACAATGTAATTTTCTCATCAAATGAAGATATATATGAGATAAATGAATTAGTTGATACTTTAAACTACACCAGACAAGAATTATCAAAAACAGAAGAACTAAAACGTGACTTGATGGCCAATGTCTCTCATGATTTAAAAACACCATTAACCATGATTAAAGCCTATGCCGAAATGGTTCGTGATTTAACTTATAAAAATAAGAAAAAACGCGAAGAAAATCTTAATACCATTATTAATGAAGCCGATAGATTAAATCTATTAGTTAATGATATTCTAGACTTATCAGCTTTGCAAAACAGTGAATCAGGATTAACATATGAAGAATTTAATCTCGTAGAATTAACTAATCAAATAATCAAAAGATTTGCTATTTTAACCGAAAAAGAAAACTATAAATTTGTTTTCAAGCATCCAAAAGAAGCGAATGTTCTAGCTGATAAAAAAAGAATATATCAAGTTATTTACAATTTAATAAATAATGCCATCAATTATACTGGAAAAGATAAAAAAGTTACCGTCAGTATTACCGAAAAAGAAAATACATATCTAATCGAAATTGCAGACTCTGGGGCCGGCATTAAAGAAGAAGATTTAAAATATATTTGGGATAAATATTATCATAGCGATAAAAAACATAAGCGCAATGAATATGGAACCGGACTTGGTCTATCCATCGTTAAAAACATTCTTCAAAATCATAAATGCAAATATGGTGTTAGTAGTTCATCAAAAGGAAGCACATTCTATTTTGAAATTGATAAATCATAAAGTCACTTTCTAGTGACTTTTTAACATACCCTAGACCAAGTATATAAAAATTTGGTATAATAAATTAAATAGAAAATTTAGGTGATTACAATGTTGTATTTATTTTACGGAACTAAACAATTTTTAATAAAAAAAGAGATAGAAACAATTCAAAAAACATTCAACCCAATTAATATCAGTTACTATGATTTAGATAATAATTCTATTAAAGATGTTATAGATGATTGTCAAACAATTTCTTTATTTGATGAAAAAAAACTAGTAATATGTGAAAACGCTAATATGTTTACTGGTAGTACAAGTAAAGATGCCGAGATAATTGAGGAATATCTAAAAAATTCCAATCCTAACACCACCTTAATTTTCACCGTCAACAACGAAAAAATTGATGAGCGCAAAAAAATAACTAAAACTATCAAAAAAGAGGGGACCGTTAAAAGTTTTAATGACAATATTAATGCCATAGATCTTGTTAAAAGAAATTTCAAAGATTATAACATCTCACCAGCAACAATCAATTTGTTGATCGATAGAGTAGGCGCCAATCCCTTAATTCTCGAAAATGAAATAAATAAAATTAAAATATATAAAGACAGTGATATAAATATTACAAACGATGACATTATAAATCTAACTACTAAAACTATCGATATTGATATTTTTAAACTAATTGATTATATTGTCAAGGATAACAAAGATAAAGCCTTAGAAATATATTATGAAATGCTAAAAGTTAATGAGGAACCAATAAAAATTATTATTATGCTTTCTAACCAATTTCGTATCATGTATCAATCAAAACAATTATTAAAAAAAGGATTGTCAGAAAAAGATATTGCTAGCATTTTAAAAATACATCCTTACCGTGTTAAATTAGCAATTCAAAATAGTCGAAGTTACGATAGTAAAACCTTACTAACTTATTTGTCAGAACTAGCCAATATTGATATCGATATCAAAACTGGCAAAACCGATAAAGATCTAGCCTTAGAATTATTCATACTAAAAAGATAGAAATCTCTATCTTTTTAATTTTCTTTTACTCTTTCAAGCTTATCGTAAATTTCTTTAATACTGCATTCATATTTACTAGTATTTTTAGGAATATAATATTTTCTTCCAACTAGCTCAGCCGGTAAATACTGCTGTTTAACAAAACTCCCTTTATAGTTATGTGGGTATTTATAATCCTTAGAATTAGTTTTTATATGTGATGGAACTTTACCAACATTGCCCTTACGAATGTCATTTAATGCTGCATCAATTGCCATATAAGCACTATTACTTTTAGGCGATAAAGCCATTTCAATAACTATTTCACCTAAAGGAATACGCGCTTCTGGAAGACCTAAACGTTCGCACGCCATAATACAAGCATTTAATCTTGGACCAATACTTGGGTTCGCTAAACCAATATCTTCATAAGCAATAACACTCAAACGTCTAAATATAATATCTAAATCATCAGCTTCGATTAATCTTGCTAAATAATGAAGAGCTGCATCAACATCACTACCACGAATGGATTTTTGCAAAGCACTAATTACATCATAATAACCATCATCATTCTTATCAATATAGAGGTTAGGTTTATTATTTATCTTTTTAAGTAACTCTAAATCAATTTTAAAATCCGAAGAAGAGTAATATGCCACCTCAAGCAAATTATATGCAAATCTAAGGTCGCCACCAGCCAAAGAAGCAATATAATCTAAAGCATCTTCATCAATTGATAATTTATCCAAATGCTCAAATCCCTTTTTAAGTCCTTCCTTAATATCAGAAATTTCTAAAGGTTTAAGTTCAAATAGTTGACATCTACTTCTTATTGCTGGATTAATAGAATGATATGGATTAGCCGTTGTCATTCCAATTAAAGTAATAATTCCATTTTCAAGATAGGGAAGAAGCAAATCTTGCTTGTCTTTATTTAAACGATGAATTTCATCCATAATTAAAACAAAGCCATCTATTTCCTTCGCTTTAGTTACCATTTCGTCAAAATCCTTTTTACTATTTATAACCGCGTTTAAAAAACCATATTCCAAATTTAATTCATTAATAATTGTATAAGCCAAAGTTGTCTTTCCAGTTCCACAAGGGCCATATAAAATCATTGAAAATATTTTTTTATTATTAACTAAATTTCTTAAAACTTTGTTTTCTCCAATAAGATGTCTTTGTCCAACAATATCATTTAAAGTATTTGGACGAAGCATATCCGCTAAAGGTTTCATAAACATCACCTTTATAAATTATAACATTTATAACATAATAAGTAAATTAAGCAAATATTCTTTAAACGTAATAACCATAAAATTTACCCAACATAAAAGCATAGTAAACTAAAACTATGCTTTTTATATATTTTAAAAGCTAAAAATATAAATATTTGAAACCCAAAGCTTTATAAATAACTGATGCTCTAGGTAATGAGAACAAATTAGCAAACACTAAATTATAAAGTTCATCGAGTAAAAAGATTGTACACAAAGTATAACTAAACGCTAAAAAAACTTTTTTATCGATATGTTTTGCTAAATAAAAGCAAAAGGGAACAATCAAATACATTAATAGCAAACTAGAAAAACCAAATACTAAAACACTTCGTAAACAAACATAACCATTAATACTTCCAAAACTTAAAATTTCTGAATCATAGTCCCAGCACTTAACATCATTAAACTGTTCCATGCCCCAGCCACCAATATATTCTAATATACCACTAGAAACAACACTGATTAAAAAAATCAGCCATGGTTTTTTCCTAAATCTATAAGTTAACAAAAATATCATAACCGCACCAATCGCGTATATATTAATCCAAGGTAAAAAATTACCGCCTCGCCAATAAAATTCCTTCATGCCGCTATTAAAAAAGTAAAAAACAAATTCATATAAAAATCCAAACACTCCCGCAATAACAACGATTAAACAAATTATTCCAACCATTGTACTTTTATCAAAAGTATGATCCTTATTCAAATAATCTTTAAATTTTTCTCTCATATAACTTACTTCCATTTCTACTTTAAATCCCAAAATATAATATGTCTAATTAAAACAGTACTTAAAAAGCGAATATATTCGCTTTATAAATTCATATTTTCAAGCTTAATATACTTACCTAAATCGTCTTTTGATAAATCTTCAATTCCAAGAACAATAGTCGCATAATAATCATCATTAATAGGGTAGAAGACATAAGTAACTCTGTAAGTAAAGCCATCCTCTTTATAATCAATATAAAATGCCATTGTATCTTTTCCATTAATTTTCGTACTATACTCATTTAAAGTATTTTGGTTAGGATACTGCGTATCATATATCTTTTTAATGTATATTTTCTCATTTTTATAATAATCGTCATAAGCATAATCCAAATAATAAATAAGGTAATCGCCAAATACGTTTTCATATTCCTTATAATCTTCCGTATTGCCATCAGATTCATGATATCCATTAGGAAGTCTAAAAGATAACTTTGTATTATCTAAAGTTAAATTGACGTATCCTTTATCCATTGTTTCCTCTGTTTCAATTTCATTGCCTACATAAGCTGTTAACCCAACCGCCCAAAATATAAAACTCATTGCTATAATAAAAACAAATACTCCACCAATAACCAATCCCACAATTGCGCCTGTACTCATTCCTTGACGTCTAGGTGACATTGGAATCTGGTTAATTGGTTCTAATAAATGGCCACAATTTTGACAAAATCTTGAACCTTCTTGAATTTTTGAACCACATTTTTCACAAAACATACTCTCACCAAACCTTCATCTAAATTATTAATGTAATTATATCACAAACACAGCAAAAAACATAACAATAAAGTAATTAAGTTGAATTTTAAAAATTATTCTGTTAAAATTTAATATAGGGTGGTAATGTGGAAACAGAGTATGAAAAAAAAATAGAAGACTTTGAAAGTTATTTACTGTTAGAGAAAAAATACAGCAAAAATACCATTGTCTCATATCAAAATGACCTTTCAAAATTTAAAGAACATTTCATCAAAGAAAAAAAAACATTAAAATCACTTGATAATAATGATTTAAAAGCTTATGTTCAAAGCATTAACAAAAGTATGAGCGCAAAAAGTGTATCAAGAAATATCAGTACTTTAAAAAGTTTTTATAAATTTTTAATGATCGAAAAATATGTTAATAAAAGTCCATTAACAAATGTTGTTAATCCAAAGGTTAAAAAAGAATTACCAAAAGTTCTTTCGGAAGAAAAAGTAATCAAACTTTTAGATTTTCAAATAACCGATAATTATGGTTATCGCAACAAAGCCATGCTAGAGCTCATGTATAGTAGTGGTCTTCGCGTAAGTGAATTAATTAACCTTAAAATGACCGATGTCGATTTAGAACTAGAAGTAGTTAGAATTTTTGGTAAAGGTTCAAAAGAAAGAATCATTCCTTTAGGAGCTTATGCTAGTTTAGCCTTAAAAGATTATATAACATATTACAGAGGTAGCCTTTTAAAAAAGAAAAACAGTGACTATCTTTTTCTAAGCAGTCGCGGTGACAAAATGACAAGACAAGCCTTTTTTAAAATATTAAAGAAAATAGCTAAAGAACAAGGTATTAAAACTGAATTTTCACCACATACTTTAAGACATTCATTCGCAACACATCTTTTAAAACACGGTGCTGATCTTAGAAGCATTCAAGAATTATTAGGTCATAGCGATGTTTCATCAACTCAAATATATACCCACATAAGCAATGAAAAATTAAAAGAAAATTATAAAGAAGCGCACCCTCATGGAAAGTAGGAATTAATAATGAATAAATATATGCAAATAGCTCATGAAGAAGCTAAAAAGAATGCCCAGGAAAATTTTATAAATGGTGGCCCATTTGGTGCCGTTATTGTTAAAGAAGGACAAATTATTGCTCAAGATCATAACAGTGTTTTTAAAGACACTGATCCAACCGCTCACGCCGAAATAAACGTTATACGAAAGGCTTGTAAAATTTTAAACACCAACGACTTATCAGGATGCACTTTATATACAAGTTGCTATCCTTGTCCAATGTGTTTTGCAGCTATCGTTTGGGCTAACATTAAAACTATCTATTATGGAAACACTAAAAAAGACGCCGATGAAATAGGATTTCGCGATGACTATCTTTACGAATTACTAAAAAATCCAGAAAAAGATTTAAAATTAATACAAATAGATCATGAAGAGACAATTAAAACATTTGATGAATTTAAAGAAAACCCCAATCTATACTAAGGAGTAAACTATGAAATGGAATAAACAAACGTATGCAGAGCTTATAGAGTACTTATACAGTAATGCTGATGAGACATACCGTGATTTCACTAGAAAGCTATTAAATGACAATAAAACTACAGTCATTGGTATAAGAATACCCAAACTCCGAAAAATCGCCAGATACATCGTTAAAAACGATTATAAAGGTTTCATTAAGTATAATAGTCATACCACTCATGAAGAGAAACTTTTGCACGGCCTTATCTTAGGATACTTAAAAATAGATAAAGAAGAAGTTTTAAAATTAATTGATGAATTTATGCCTCATAATAATAACTGGGCTATAAATGATACTACAACCAATAATTTAAAAATATTTAAAAATATATCTATAGATTATCTTGACAAATACTTGAAATCAAATAATCCTTGGGAAACAAGATTTGGTTTAACATTATTAATAAGTCATTATATAAACGAAGATAATATTGATAAAATTTTAAAAATATGCGATAATGTAAAACATGATGACTACTATGTCAAAATGGCAAACGCTTGGTTATTATCTATCTGCTATATTAAATTTTCACAAAAAACACTGAAATATTTAATGAATAATAATCTTGACAAGTTCACTTTCAATAAAACAATTAGTAAAATTTGTGATTCTTATCAAGTCAGTAAAGAAGATAAAAATTATTTGAAATCCTTAAGAAGATAGGGGAGAGAGTATGAAAGATGTTATATTAGATACAATTGTTGATGGCATAAAACTATTACCATTTTTATTCATCGCATTTTTAATAATTGAACTAATTGAGCATAAACTATCAAGAAAAAGTAAACAAACAATCGAAAAGTCCGGAAAATTTGGACCAATTATTGGTAGCATACTAGGAATCTTCCCCCAATGTGGTTTCTCAGTTGTGGCTACAAATCTATATGTCACAAGAATTATTAGTTTAGGTACTTTAATTGCTGTCTATCTTTCAACAAGTGACGAAATGTTACCAATTTTAATTGCTGAACATGCAAGCATTAATATTATTTTGCAAATATTATTAATTAAATTAATCATTGGTATAATATTTGGCTTTGTAATTGATTTAGTTATTAAGAAGAAAGATAAAGTCAATTATCATATTTGTGAACACGACCACTGCGATTGTGAGCATAGTCTCATAAAATCAAGTTTAAAACACACCTTAAAAACGTTTATATTTATATTTATTATAACCTTTATCTTAAACACCGCTTTTTATTATATTGGTGAAAATACTTTAAAAAATCTTTTCACTCAAAACAGTTGGTTTACTCCATTTATAACCAGTTTAATTGGCTTAATTCCTAACTGTGCAGCTAGTGTGGTTATCACCGAATTATATATTAATGGTATATTAACCCTAGGACCAACTATTGCAGGCTTATTAACCGGAAGTGGCGTAGCATTACTAGTTTTATTTAAAGCTAATAAAAACATAAAGGAAAATCTACAAATTATAAGCCTATTATATCTAATAGGAGCTATAGTTGGCTTAATAATTGAAATATTTGTATGACATTGTCATACTTTTTTTGTAACAAAATTCATATGTTTATATAGGTGAAACTTATGACTGATACAATAATTCCATTTATCCTAACATTTATTGCCGGATTATCAACCTTAATTGGCTCTATTTTTATTTTCTTAAAAATAGATATAAATAAATTGACAAAATATGCTTTAGCTTTTGCTGCCGGTATTATGATAAGTGTTTCTTTTACAGATCTTCTTCCAGAAGGTTTAAAATTACTACTTAAAAGCAATGATAAAACAAACGCTTTTGCCCTTACACTTAGTTTTGTTGTTATTGGGTTAATAATATCATCATTAATTGATAAGTTAATTCCTGAAAGCAACGGAAACGTCTATGACAAAAAGCTTTACAAAGTAGGTATATTTTCCATGATTGCAATTATCGTTCATAACATACCCGAAGGGATTGCAACCTTTCTATCCTCAAGTGCTAATTTAACCCTTGGCGTATCATTAACTATCGCTATTGCATTACATAACATTCCCGAAGGGATAAGTATCTCTATTCCTGTTTTTAAAGCTACAGGAAGCCGAAAAAAGGCTATAGGATATACTTTAATATCTGGAATGGCTGAACCACTTGGCGCCTTTCTAGCTTTTCTATTTTTAAAACCAATTATCACTGATAGCATCATGGGATGTATATTATCTATAATTACTGGAATAATGATTCATATTGGCTCACTACAACTTCTACCTACCGCCTTAAAATATAAAGGGAAGGGGAGAACCGTTCTATTTTTCATTATAGGCTTTATTTTTATGTTATTTAGTCATTTACTAATGAACAATTAAAAAGAGATAAAATTATCTCTCTCTTTTCTTAAATATTGTAAATATATTATACATCAGAATATTTGTGCCCAAAACAAATACTAAAATTGACGAAATTTTCACAATAGGTTCTATATCTGACAAACCAATGCACAAGACTACAGCCAAACTCGAAAACACTAAAGCAATAACCGAAAAAAGATAACACTTAAGTAAAATTTCTTTTTTCATTCTATATACTCCTTTAACACTATATTAACTAATAGTGCTACTCTATTATATTACAAAATAGAGGAGACAAATAATTCCAAAGTACATTGTTATTTAATTTTAAATAAGTAATAAACAAAAATAATAATTACAATCACCGCACCATAGCACAATACAAAAGAGGATACAATATCTTTAAAAATAGCTAAATATGCAAGAATCATAGCGCATACAGATGTAATATAAGGTGCAAGCTGAAAATTAAAGCTTTTATAATTATTTACGATTTCTTCTAATCGTAAATAATCAGAGTATGTTAAATGCACTTTATAAAACATTCTATTTTTTCCTAGCATGTTAAGTAATCTTAAAAGTATTTTTTTGTTTTCAGTGTAATCACCATCCATATCATTCAAAACTTCTTTCAAATCAATACATTGATTCGCAGATTTAAAATAGTAATACATAAGCATATTGCAACAATATAAATAATTAGAATTTTCTTTTTTAATAAATTTTGCTTTTTCTTCATCTAATTTTGACAAATAAACAAACCTCCCTTTAAAACCTTAAACAAATTATATCACAAAAAAGAGTAATAGAGTTAATAAAAAAGCACCTCATTAGTTAGAAGTGCATAATTATTATAATTTACTAGTTAACATAATATATATTATAGGAATAATTAATTGTTAACTTTTCTAGACTGTATCTCAACGATTTTAGCTAATACTTCTGATGCATTATTAGTTGTAATTTCAGTATAACCTAATTCTTTTAAAGCTTGAACCTTTGCTGCATTGATCTCTAATGTACGGCTCATTTTATCTTCCATTTTTTGTTCAATCTTTTCTACAAAACGTTTATGTGTAGCTGCTATTTTAGATTTACTAGCGCCACCACTATGATATAATGTCATAGCTGAGAATAAAATACTCTCAAAGATAAACTGTTCATTCTCATCATATACAAATTCATAAGGTTTAGTATAACCTGCTGCTTTTGACATATAAGCTAATATATAATTAAGCTCACGTGAATTTTCCATCGTCTGTAAATAATGATATAAATATAATGTAGAATTATATGCAACATCGTCCTTGTCATCGCTTAAACGTTCTTTTAACTCATCGACAATATTATGTAAAAGTTCCTTTTGTTTTTGACCCAATCCGTCAAATATTACATTAGAATCACCAACATCACTTTTAGATGTATTTTCAAATAAACTGTTAATACGGGTTTCAACATCCATTATATAATCAGTATCAACTTTAATTTCATCTAATTCCTCAGCGGATTTTATCCCTAATATATTTAATAAAATAACCTTTTTATCTTTTGGCCATTTATTGATATCATCTAATTCCAAATAATTATAAATCATCTGTCTAGAAACGCCTAAACATTTAGCTAATTTTACTTTTGATATACCTAATTCTCTTAATATTTCGTTCAATCTTTCCATGATTAAAACCTCCTACTATAATTTTATCATACAGTCATAAAATGTCAAGTAAAATGTAAATAAAAAGTATATAATAAAATTTATAATTACTTATTAAAGAAACTTTTTAACAATTGGTATTTTTTTAGCAAAATGAACACCTATCGTTAAAACAATTAAAGTAATCACATCAATAACTATAACGCCAAGATACGAATTCCAACTAAGTAAATCTGTAAAAATAGGCATAGCCACTAGCAAAGATATAACAAACACATGAAATAAATAAATACCAAATACGCAATTACTTAAATTAGCAAACAATTTATTAGTTTTTTCTTTTCTAAAACCGTTAGATAGATAATATTTGCTTATTATAAACAAAGCTAATGCTGGAATAATAGTAGTTATCAGTAGACAATTATCTAACAAGAAACTTGTACTATTAATTGTATGATTTAGTATTTCAATAATCGTTGCTATTAATACCGTAACAGCTAAAGAAATAGTGGCTATATTTTTTTCTTTAGTATTTACTTCTTTATTAGCTAGATAATAACCAGCTATAAACAAACCAATATATTGTGAAAACCATATACCGGTAATATATCCACTTAGATACAAACTCTTATGGAAAAATGCCTCTAGAATAATTGTTCCAAAAGAAATAAATGATGGGATTAATAAAAACATTAATATAAAAATTTTAAAATCTTTATCAGAAAAATTATTTATCATTTTTTTAATAAATGGCAATACCATATAAAGTGCTATTATAACATAAATATACCAAGCCCAATATGGAGAATAATTATCTAAATTACCTCTAATTATATAAACCACAACTTCTGACAAATTAAAATGTCTATATATAGCCCATAAAAATGAAATCACGACTAAAGGAACTACAACTCTGAATATTCTTTTAGAAAAAATTTCCTTATAGCTATGTTCTTTTTGCAAAAGCAATGCCCCAGAAACCATCACAAACACTGGAACAGCAAATTTAACCAATATTAATATAAAAGATTTAATTGAAAAAGAAATAATATCATTTGAAGCTAAATACCAATATGAATGATTGATAATAACCGCAATTATAGCCACAACCTTTAAAACATCAAAATAAACACATCTCTTATTCATAACACTCACCATCTTCAAAAGCTATTGATTTAACAATACCACCGCCTAAACAAATATCACCATCATAAAATACACACGCTTGTCCAGGCGTTACAGACTTAATTCCTTGAGGATATTTAACTAGTAACTCATCATCATTAATATTGTCCACTATAACTTGATTATCAGCTTGACGATAACGAAATTTGGCAGTGCATTTTTTTGGTAGTTCCTCTAACAAATTAACATTTTCAACTATACAGGAAGTACTTAATAAGTATTTGCTATCATCACCAACTGCCACGTACAAAATATTTTTGTCTAAATCTTTCTTAGCTACAAACATCCTTTCCGGTGTTCCGCCAATATTTAGTCCCCTTCTTTGGCCAATAGTATAATACATAAGCCCTATATGCTTTCCTAATACCTCACCATTAGAAATATCAATTATATCTCCAGGGATATTAGGCAAATAATTTTCGAGAAATTTTTTAAAATTTCTTTCACCAATAAAACAAATCCCAGTTGAATCTTTTTTATCTGCAGTAATCAAACCATATTCATGAGCAATTTTTCTAACTTCAATTTTCTCCAGCTCACCAATAGGAAATAAAACATTTTCTAATTGTTTCTTAGATACTTGTGACAAAAAATAAGTTTGATCCTTATTAGAATCTACCCCTCGTAGTAACTTACCATTTTTTATTCTTGCATAATGTCCAGTAGCAATATAATCAGCACCTAATTCTATCGCTTTTTTTGCAAACATATCAAATTTTATATATTTATTACACATTATGTCCGGATTAGGGGTTCTTCCATTTTTAAGTTCATCCAGAAAATAAGTGAACACATAATCCCAGTATTCTTTCACAAAATCTACTCTATATAAAGGAATTCCAATTTTATCACAAACTTTTAAAGCATCATTATAATCCTGTTCTTGAGGACAAATATTATTATTTAAATCCGGATTGCCTAAAAAATCACCATTGACACTAGTATCCCAATTTCTCATAAAAAGCCCTATAACTTCATATCCTTGTCTTTTTAGCAAAATAGCAGCTACACTACTATCAACTCCCCCACTCATACCAACTACTACTTTCTTCTTCATATAAACCACCTGTATACATTATACAAAAAAAATGATAGAAAATCCATCATTTCAACAGCGACAATGCGATATTTAATATTTTAGGCATTAAATACACCTCATAAACACTAGTTATAACTAACATTACTAAAGAAAAAATCAAAACGGTTACATATCTATTCATAACACCTTTAAAATCTAAAGTCTTTTTAGCAGACATACATTTCATTATTTTAAAAGAAACAATTAAAGCAAAGGCACTTAAAAGCATAAATATCAATATATTAATAATTTGATGAGGAAACGCATATACAGCTCCCACTAAAATTCCCTTAAGTTTAAAGTTAATTATTATACTCCCGATAGAAAATCCTAAAACAAACGCTTTCATAAAAAGCATAAATATAACTATAAAAAAGCCTATAACCGAAACTCCTAATAACCAAATAATAACAGCAAAACCAACTGTAAAAAATAATGTATTAATTATTGAAGTGTCATAACTCAATTTCCCACTTTTCACATTATTAAAAAAATCATTCAAATAGCTTACAACTAATTTTTTATCATTTGCATCAATTATGGCTGAAAAAATTGATCCCGATACTATTCCAACTATTACAATGACCAATAGAAAAACAAAAAGATTCTTATTGATGTGTATACTATTTTTTAACTTGTCCATATATTTTTTCATAATTTATCTCCTCAATAAATTATATTGTTTTGTAAAAATAATATTCCAAAAAACGAAAAAATATATTATAATTAATAAAGAGGTGAAACCATGAATAAAAAAGTACAAAAAATTACTGTCTGGGTAATGCTTTTAGTTATAGTTGCGTTTTTTATCACTACTATTGTATGGGGGATGAATTAAAAAAGCTTGTGTTTGCTACACAAGCTTTTTAATATTCAAGACAATCATTTGAAATATAATCTATAACATTTTGATTTGTCTTGTTTGTATAATGAATGCCGTCCACTGTTCTAAAATAAATTTCATGATATGAATCACAATATGTAATATTTTTTGATTTGTTTGCCTTTATATTATAATCTAATCGCCTATTAAAATATTCCACCATTTCGGTAGTACGAACATTATACGGTTGACTAATATTAAGTTTTTTATCATTAATTGGATTAATAGATAGCAGATAGAACAGTACGTCAGGATATTGTCTTGATAATTTATTATATTCTTCTAAATAGTAGTTTATTTCTTTATCAACATTTTTAGAATATTGAATATCATTAACTCCCATATTAATCACTACATGATATTTATATTCACTGTTTTTAGAGTCTAATTCTTTTAACAATTTGGGCAACGCTTCTTTATTAAACCAATCTTTACCAGCACCAATTTGAGCTATAAAACTAAAATTTACTGGAATATTTATTTCATCTTTAGATTTTTCAATTAGTTGCATCCTAGAATCGCCCACGATTATTACCTTATTTTTGGTTATATCTTTTAATTTAATATCTTCACTGACTTCATATTTCCTATTTTGAAGTTGTAAATACTCAGGTACACCACATTGGCAACCTTCATATTTTTTACCATTTATAATCGTAAAAAATATAAACACTACGAAAATCAGAAACACAAATGAAGATAAAAAAACTAAATACTTTTTAATTCCTACATAAATATTATTTACTTCATTAGTTGTTTTTTTCTGAATTACATAGGTCAAAACAAGACACAAAAAAATCACAAAGTAGCAAAAAATATCTACATACTTTGTATGACTAATAAAAAATAAAAAGTTTTCATCACAAACCCTCAATAACATATCTTTTAATCACCGCTTAATATATTATCACATTTTAGTGAAAATTCCAAATAAAAATATGTTTAAGTAAAACATATTTTTATTTACTGCCTCGCTTATCCTTCTCTGTCTCTTGAATAATATAAAGCGGTCTTTGTTTAACCTCCAGATAAGTTTTTGCTAAATACTGTCCAATAATTCCAGTACACAGTAATTGACTACCTCCAATTAAAAACATTATACAAGCCATACTTGGCCATCCGCTAGTTGGATCACCTAAAATTAAAGTTTTTACAATAATAAGAATAATAATTAAAAACGCGATGATACAAAATAAAATACCCATTACTGAAGCAATTGCTAATGGAACTGTGGAAAACGCCACTATGCTCTCAAGAGAATACAAAAACAATTTAAAAAACGACCATTTAGTTGTTCCTGCAGCCCTTTCTATATTTTCATATTCAAGCCATTTTGTACGGTATCCTACCCATGAAAATATTCCTTTGGAAAAACGATTATACTCCGTTAACTCTAAAACAGAATTAACCATTTGTCGTGACATAAGTCTAAAATCGCGAGCTCCATCAACAATTTCTGTTTTCGAAATTTTATTAATAATTTTATAATAAGTTCTAGCAAAAAAACTACGAATGACCGGTTCCCCTTTTCTGGAAACCCTTCTAGTTGCTACACTATCATAATCACCTGTTTGCAAGATTTCATACATTTCCTTTAATAATGATGGAGGATCTTGTAAATCAGCATCCATAATAGCCACATAGTCACCAGTGGCCTCTTTTAATCCAGCATACATCGCTGACTCTTTACCAAAATTACGTGAAAAAGAAATGTAACGAACATTCTTATTGCTTGATAATTCCCTCATTAAATCTAATGTGTGGTCAACACTACCATCATTAACAAAAATTATTTCAAAAGAAACTTTTGGCATAGTTTTTTCAACTTTTGATACTTCCTTGTAAAATAATTTAATAACCTCTTCTTCATTATAACAAGGAACCACTAATGAAATTTTCATAAAAACACCTCTCAAAACTAACACTAGTATAACATTTTAATACTTTAGGTACAAGACAAACTAGAAAAAAGCTATATTAAAATAACTTTTTTATTCAAAAATATTATATCCCAAATCCATATCAACCTTAGTAGAAATACCATTAATGTTTCCGTCTGAAGCAAACTGCCAATACTTATATGGGGTTAGATTATAAGTAGGACGTGTATTTATCGCTTGCGCAAATGTATTCACCCCGTTAGGCCACTCCGCTAACCATATTTCATATTTTTTAGATAAAGCCACAGAGTCTAATTTATCAGTAAGCCACATCTTGTTAGCATAGATCCCACAACTATATCCGTTATTTTCAATCGTTGAACAAAATTTATCTGCTACTAAAGTCAGTTTTTCTTTACCCACATTAGCCACGCTCTTATCTTCAATATCAAGAAAAACTTTCGTCCCCAAATTAGGATGATAATTATTAGCTTTAATTAAATTAATAAGTCTAAGCATATGTTTAGCTTCTGATACTGCACCAGTACCATTAGCATTGTCAATATCGCTAGCATAAGAATAAAGATAAAGCCCATATGGAATATTATATTTTTCACATGCTGATACATTAGCGGCAAACATCAAATCATCTTGATCGTTCCAATCACCACCATAGCCAGCTCTTATTATTACAAAACCCAAATCACTTTTAGCAATTTTTTCCCAGTCAATATTACCTTGATGATAGGAAACATCGATACCAGTATATATTTTATTATTTGTATTCTTTGAAAGCTTAAATTTTTGACCATTGCCACCATTAGAATTGGCAACTTGAATATTCGCACCATTAACTAATGTACCGTTAGTAACATCTAACGAAAGACCATTTATTTTAGATATTAAAGAAACATTACCATCACCAAGGTCTCTAATCATCCATTGCTGACTATCGCTATTATTAGATCTATACATTTGAACATTTGTCCCACTAATCATTCCACCACTAGCAACATCTAAAACAAGATCAGGATTAATTGCACTGGCAATTGAATAAAAACCATTATTCAAATATTTTAAATACCATATTTGTGCATTAGAATTATTTGATTTATAAAGTTGAACATTTACTCCATTATATTTAGCACCCGATGAAACATCAAGAACCATTGAAGTATTAATTGTCGAAGAAATTGTATAATAACCATCCTCATAAGAACGACCTTGCTCATTTTTTACCGCAGGTGTAAAAGTAAATTTCTGAGCATTAGTCCCATTACTAGAATATAATTGAATATTAGTCCCTTCGGATGTGTGACCACTTTTAACATCAACATGACGACCATCTAAAGCTGTGATAATAGAATACTGATTACCACCTAGATATTTTATTATCCATTTCTGAGCTTTCGAGCCATTTGACGCATAAAGCTGAACATTAGCACCATCATATGTTTTAGCCCCTGGCACATCTATAGCTTTACTATCATCCAAAGCAGTTTGTATAGTATAATAACCACTTCCAATATATTTTATCCACCATTTTTGTGAATTTAAATTAGCATTTTTTTCTAATTGTACATTTGCATTATTTACCGAAATATCTTTATCTAAACCAACAACCATGTTTGAATCTAAAACACTATTAATTGTATATAAACCATCGCTCAACATATTAAATTCTACTTTATTAAATTTAAATTTTTGGGCATTAGTCCCGTTAGCATGATATAATTGAACATTCGTACCATTAGAGTCTTTTGCCCCACTTATATCTAAAAATAGATTGTCTAGCTTCGATACGATATTATAATAACCATTACCTAAATCCCTTAATATCCATTTTTGAGCGTCAGTTCCGTTACTTTGGTACAATTGTACATTCGCACTATTCATAGACTTTGCACCTGAAACATCAAGAGATTTTTCAGAATTTAAATGACTTGTTATTGAGTAATAACCATTATTTAAGTATTTAACATCCCAAATTTGTGCCCAACTATCGTTAGAACTATATAATTGCACATTAGTACTATTTGCAGTTCTCCCACTCGTTAAATCTAACACAGAATTATTATTCAAAGCTGTAGATATAATATAAGAACCATCTGCTAATGATTGTTTAGAATCAACTATCGGGATAAATTTAAATTTCTGAGCATTAGTCCCATTACCTTGATACATCTGAAGATTGACTCCATTATAATTTTTAGCACTATCTACATCTAAATATAAATTATTACAATTTGAAATTACATAATAATATCCATTTCCCGCATACCTAACAAGCCATTTTTGAGCACTAGTATTATTATAACTATAAATTTGAACATTCGTTTTATTAACTTTCCCAGCACTTTTAACATCTAAAACAGCATAAGATGCCGCCGAACTAGAAATAACATAATAATCATTGCCAAGATGTTTTACATTCCATCTTTGCGTCTTTAAATTATTATCATTTTCTAAATTAACATTAGAAGGTTTAGTAAAATCTCCACCTTCAATAGTCATTACCATATTATCAGATACCGCACTTTTAATTTTATATTCGCCATCTTCCAGTGCGGGAGCAGCATCAACACTGCCCATACAAATAAAAAACATACATAAAAAGGGCAATAAACAAATTAATTTCTTCATTTTTTCTCCTATCTCTTAGAATAAAATACAAAATTCCCATATAACGGAATCATATCATCAGATTTTTCAGAAACGATTTTATAATCAATATCCTTATCTCTCAAATTAGCCAGCAAGCCAGTAGAACGCTCATACGCTATATATACATCTATTTTCTCGCCTCGAACCTTATTTAACTCCATTCTAGAATAACCGCTTGATTTTAAATCATTATAACAAAAGCTAGAAAAACAAAGAACGGCATTCCTAAATACAATAAACGAAAAACATAATAAAACAAGTTTATAAAATATTTTATCCTTTGAAGCAAGTAAAATCATAGCAATTATAATAAATAAATATAATTGCGGCGCATATCTAGCCCACCAACTATCTGACAAGAAAAACATTAATAATACAGTAATAATTATTGGAATAACATAAAACCACGCATTTTTATTTTTTGTATAAATATCGTATCCAATCATATATATTATGACAATTAATGAAATTATAAATATACCACTAAATAAAACTCCATATCCACCTATTCTCGTATCATAGCCAATGTTTTTTACTTCATTATAACTATATTCGAAAGGAGTTTTAAGCTTAGGCTCTCCTCCATTATATGCTCCAATATTTTCACTCCAAGAAAATATTGAATAAAAATTTTTTTCAATAGGACTTTTATCCGCAAAAGATTTTGGCTGTAAATAAGTAATAATATCTACCTTATCTTTACCCATTAGTGGGTAAAGTGGATTACCATTAGTAACTGTATTTTTAATATAAGAATTGCTGCCTACCAGCCCAATAGATACAATTGCTACAATAACAAAAAATATTGTATTCTTTTTTAAATTGTCATATTCTTTATTTTTAATTTTAAAAATAATATAATAAATAAAATATCCTAAGCAAAACAAGCCACTATAAGCAAGTCCTGTAAATTTCACATTAACTATCAAAATTATTAAAGAAGTTAAAATGCTTTTAATCTTCCAATCATCATCTTTTCTTATAAACAAATACATAAACAAAATAATTAAATATAAAAGCAAACCTAAGAAGCCGTCAACATAATAAGAAAAGACCTGTGACATTGTAATTGGATTAATAGATACCAATAATCCAACAATAATATTCAAAATTTTCTTATTAAGCAAAAGGTGAAGAATGTATGAAAAAATTGTAAAAGCAATATAAATTAATAATAAATTATAAAATTTACCAGTCTCAATATCGCCAGTAATTTTATATATATCGCTTGCAAGAATCCAGGTTGTTTTTGGATAATGTTCAGCCCACAATTGATGTTTATCAGTTAAATCATGAGCTTCTGCAAAGTCTTTGTAATCATCATATATTGGGTTCCAACCAGTAGTCAAAGCCGCTACAGTTTCTTTATGATACGAATTCCCATCATCAGATTGATCATATACATGACCAGAAGCTAAAATCGAAACAATTAAAACAACTATTGATATAAAAAACGTCAAAATAAGACTCTTTATATTTTTTTCAAAAATAAAATAAAAAATTACACCACTAATAATACAACTAAGTGGTAGATGAAAACAAGAAACAGGTATATTAAATAACCACAAAAGCGACGTTAATAAAACCAAAACTCCTAAAGTAATTATAAGATAAACACCACTATTGTACAAAGTTTTCATTATATTTTTATACATAAACTATTGTCCCCTACTCTATAGAAAATAAATAAGTGTCATTAATATTATAGCATATCCTAATATTAATGCCAATAAAGTTTTATCATTATAAACAACCTCAATAGGGTCGCCATCTCCACCTATTTCAACATCCATACTGTACTTCATTAAAATAATAATAATCAACGGCACAGTCCAGACAAGTAAAGGTAAAATTGTATAAGACATAGTCCAAAGCGAATAAAAAACTATTCCGATTGCTAAACACATATACATATTTTTATCTAAAAAATCTTTTGAATAATATTTTAAAACTTCCCTGGTTTCATTATTAGTCATATTAATTTCATTACGTCTCTTCCCTAAAGAAAAGTAAAAAGCAAAAGACACAACAGTTAAATAAAGCCAATTAGAAACTTCAACATCAATTACTGAGCCACCAAATAATACTCTTATCAAAAATCCAGCTGTTAAAATAGAAATATCAATAATCGGAATATTCTTAAGGCCTAAACTATATAAAACATTAATAATTATATATATCAAAATATATATTAAATTATAAATTTCACATCCAGAAAAATAGAAGAATAAAATAGACAAAATTCCTAAAACAACGATTACAAAATAAGCATTCCTAATCGAAATCCGCCCAGCGGCAAGTGGCCTATTTTTCTTTGTCGGATGTTTTTGATCTTTTTCTACATCTCTTATATCATTTATTACATAAATGATACTAGCCGCAAAGCAAAAAGAACAAAACGCGAAAAATGCTTTAAAAAATAATTCATTATCAAAAAAATTACAACTAAAAACTAATGGTAAAAATATAAGCAAATTCTTCAAATAATGTTTTACCCTAATTAACTTAAAATACTCTCTCATACACACACTCCTATTTTATTTCAAAATATACTTAAAAATAATATTTTCCTCATCATACTTTGTAGAAAAATTTGATGCAAAAAGTCTCGCCCCATTACCTTCTAATTCACCATAAGTTTTCCAAGCATCACTTCGATTTTTATTGATATCATAATTACCATTGTTAAAAGTATACTGTATAGACCTATTAATTTCATGAATCCCTGTTACCGATGACAAAAGAAGATAAATAACAATAAGATAACAAGACATTTTTTTAATATCAAAATTATTTAGTCTTTCAATTACAAATATTGCTAAAACCATCAACGCTGGCAACGATACTCGATTTACAAAATCACTACCACTGCCAATATAAAAAAATGGAATAATAGATAATATTAGTAATAAACCAATTATATGTTTATAATTTTTCTTATTGATAATTAAGAAAGCAATAATTCCAAATTCTAATAGCCAGAATAAAATATATTTTCTTAAAATATCGCCAAATACACCATATTTTGAAAATATAAGTCCTTTAGGCTGACCACTTGGATTTATTAAAAAGAATAAAGCCACAAATAAAACTACAATCAACACCAGTAAATTCTGTTTTGAAAATAATTCCTTGAAATTGTCAAACACCTTAGTCTTTAAATTTTCGCCATTAAAATTATAAAATCCAAAAACAAGAAAAACTAATAATATTAAAAATAATCCAACCGCTGGAAAAGGCGCAAACAATAAAATAAACAACATATATATTCCAACATTATAAAAACCTTTTTCATTTAAAAGCATGGAGACAATAATCCAAGTAGATATTCCTTGATTAAAAACCCAAAACAATTGAGTTATAGTAGAAGAGGTACAAAAATATTTAGACCATGTATCAATATGTGTAATAAAATCAAGTTTAGTTGGATCAGTTAAAAATTGTCCGATTACATCTAAACCACTAAAAGCCATGAAAATAAATAAGTAGTTAATTCTAATTTTAGAAAATAAACGACATAAAAAGTAATAAAATATAATAAGTCCAACTAATTGATATATAAACAAAAATAAATTAGCAGCATCAAAATCAAAAACTTTACCAACCATAGCTGAAGGTAACCAATATGAAAAATAATAACTTAGATATCCTTCGTCACCAATAGCCTCTATCCCAGTTCTATCATCATAATCATATTTAACTGGAAAATCATAATCTATTAAATCATGTAACACTGCATTTCTAGCATTATGATCCCAATTTTGGAAAAAATAGCCACCTATACCAGATAAAAGATTAAAACCAATAAGTAACAAAGCAACAATAATCCATTTTTTAAAATTAAAAATTTCTTTATACTGTTCCTCTGTTTTATAATTAATCTTTTTTAAGAAAATAATTAAAATAATAATTAACAATATACAAAGAGGAATTGATATATATAGTTTATACCAGCCAAGTAAAAATATAAAAAGAGGTATAGCAAAAAAGGAAAAACCTAAAATATACATTAACCTATCTATTTTCTTATATTTTTCTAAATTCACATCCATTACCTCTCTTTATGAAAAAACAAATATAAAACTTTACCCCAAAATTTATTAAATAATAATAAATACAAACCTTTAACACTTCTATAGAAATATCTATTTCTTCTATATTTGGGAAAATTAGTATGAACTTTTTGAATAACTAAATTTAAAGCATTTAAATATTCGCTTCTATCAAAATTTGAAGCTCGTATTATAAAAGTTGCATACAAATATCTAACATAACAAAATTCAATTTCTTCCTTATACTGATCGAAATAATCGTTATCTTTATAGTATTTAATTAAACCATCGAAATTAGAAATATAGTCATATATTCGCTTATCATAATTTCTAGATTCAGAATTATCCCTTTGATAATAATAATATTCCTGTTTATCTATATAACCAATAGTCTCGATTTTTGGTAAAACACGATATAAAAACTCTACGTCTTCAGCAAAAATTTTCTCTTTAAAAAATATATTGGCAATTTTTTCACGTTTATAAATTTTGTTCCATAAAACAGGGAACATTCTAACCATATAACTTTTTTTAGCCAAATCTGAAATAATATCCTCATTTAAATCAATTTTACCATTCCATTTTTTGCTTTCATTAGTATACCAAAAATTGCATTCTACAATATCAAAATTACCAGAACATGCTTTATTATATAAATCGGCATACATACTTTCTAAAATAACATCATCACTGTCAACAAATCCAATATAATCACCAACTGCTGCACAAAGGCCTTTATTTCTTGCTGCTGCAGGTCCTCCATTTTCCTGTTTTATCAATTTAATGACCCCAGGATTATTATTCGCATACTCTTTTAATATTGAATATGTATTATCAGTAGACCCATCATCAACTAAAATTATTTCCAGTTCTCTAAGGCTCTGATTCAATAACGAGGTAAGAGTCTTTTCAATATACTTTTCTGCATTATATACAGGTACAACCACACTAACTTTCATTTTCGTCTTCCCCACTCTTAGCAAAGCTAAGAACAAAACCTGCAATACATCCTAAATATAAAGTAATTATTAACTCATCAATAATGTGCCCACTAAAATAAGAAACACCAAGTGGCAATAAAAGCATCGCCAAAGTAGTCACTGTAAACAAATTAAATTTTCTAGTCTTAATAGATTTATAGAATCCATAAATTGCAATCAATATATATGGAAGTAAAAATAAAATTATGCCTACTGCTCCAATAGTATAAAAATGCACAACAAAATCTTTCTCTAAATACAATTTAGCATTAATAAAGCGACTATACCCTAAACCAAATAGCGAACGTGATGCATTTTCATAAGTATCTGCTACATCATCAGTAACCAATTGTTGAGAGTTCCTATTTCCAACTCTATCAGTTGGTGACACATCATCCAAAACATATTGCCAAAATTCCTTATGATCTTCATATGGGTAAATTTCATTAAAATATATTTCATTCATACCAATATACTCAAGCATTTTTTTAGTAGGAACATTATTATCCTTCATAGTTTTTAACTCTTGAGGTGTTTTTTCATTATGAACACCATTAGAATTTACAATTGGAGCATGCGATATAATAAGCAAGCCAAAAATCATAATTAAAATAACTACTCCGAATTTCTTAAAATCAAATTTTATATTTTTAATAATAAAAACAAAAAATAAATATAAAATTAACATCATAACAAATATTAAAGCCCATCCATAAGAAGCCACTCTAGTTCCTAGAATAATCATAGCAACAACCATTAAAACAGTTATCATAATTCTAGGTTTAGTAATTTTATCAAAAATAGAATATATACAAATCGGTAACAATATAAAGGTCAGACCACTAATTTGATTTGCCGAATTAAACCAACCTTTTCCTGCTAAATCCTGGGGTGGATATTTATTGTTCAAAAACCAATCAAAAATATTTCCTTTAATAACTCCACCACCATAAGAAGCTAGTGAAAATACAATAACGTTAGAACCTACAATAATTATAGACACTATTGCACTAACAATTAAAAATAATTTTAGAAATTCTTGTTTTTTCAATTTTAAGCTATATGTTATATAAATAATAGCTAAAGGTAATAGCATCCTAATAATATAAAATAATTCTGTTACAACACTATAGCTAAATGTCTTATATCCTGTATTATCAATTCCTAAACTAACGAAATGATGAAATACTACATACAAAACAATAATAAGTCCATAAATAATAACATTTTTCCGATTTTCCCGCTGATTTTTATTAAAAAACAATAATAAAAACAAAAAGGCAATTATTATCATTCTAATAATCGTTGTTGGCGAAAAATGAAAAAAGTTAATAACTTCATCCGTATATAAAAGAAAACAATCTAAAAACGGTTGAATTATTAAAAATACTAATAAAATTTTCTTTAAAATTTTCTCATCTGTTAATCTATTCACATTAGTTCTCCTTTAACACTTGTTTTATTTTTACAATTATATTTTCAATATCATATTCATAGTTATCTAAATTCTTTTTTAAATCAACTATTTTCTCCGGATGTATAATTAAATTTTTAAGTCCATCAAATAAACCTTCTGCACTATTTTCAACAATGATTCCATTAACACCATTTTTAATTATGCTTTCAGTTGCAGCAGTTTTAGTTGCCAATGCTGGAACATGCAAAATCATTGATTCCAAAACTACAAGCCCAAACGCTTCGTATTTTGAAGGTAAAACAAGCAAATCCGAATTTTTAATTTCCTTATAAGGATTATCCATCTTACCCCAAAACTTAACACCTAACTCATATCTTTCATTTAATTCCAAAACATTATTCATGTCAGGCCCATCACCAATAACATTGATTACTAATTTGCTAGAAAGCCCCTCTTTTTTTAATAAAGAAACTACTTCCAAAAACCTAGTATAAGCTTTAACCTGATGAATTCGCCCAACTAATACAACATTAATCTTATCTTCAGAATACACTATCTGTGGTTTTTCCTTTGCTTTAGTAATAATTTTATTAGCGTTCACTATATTTGGGATAACTGTTATATTATTGACTGTATAAAATTCAGTAAAAGCTTGTTTTACTCCCTCTGACACAGCAACAAAATTATCAAATTTTGGTATTACCTCTTTAAATAATTTATTATATTTATTATTTGGATTATTTTCACCATATTCGTAATGAAGCCAATGAATTTTTTTATTGCTATCACCAAAAGCAGTAAATATAGCAGTAAAGCCATCCTTAAAAGCTAATTCGATATCATAATGTTTAGTTAATGTTTTTTTACGTTCTTTTTTTATTCTTTTTTTAATTAAACCTGTTTTCATTTCAAAAACTAATAAACACTTACGAAAAATTAAACTAATTTTTTTTGATTTGAAAGCTTCCTTAATAGTAATATCTACACCATCAAAATATTTAGACCCATATATAATATTAACTTTATCCTCGAGCTGTTCCAATCTAGTTCCATTATTGTGAAGAACTAAAATATCAGTATTATAATCTGAGAAAATATTAAGTTCTATCATATCTTCAAGCAAAATCGATACCCCACCCATTTTTCTTTCATCAACAACTATTAACAAATTAGGTTTCACTTAACATCACCGCCTAAACATTTAATATTTTTTTTAACAATTTATATTTGCCTTTATATAATAAATAACAAACAATTTTATATTTCAAAGATTGCTTTTTATAATATTTATTTTTTTGCCAACTAGGGAAAATACCCATCATCGTTTTATTAATCTTAACAAGACTATCAGAAGCTTCCGAAAAAGGTAAAAATCTCAAAGAGGCATCGTGAAGTAAATGGGTAATATATAAATATTCAATCTCATTATGAAAATAATTAAACCTATCATTGGTCTCAAAGATTGAAATTAAGTGATTTAAAGAAGAAAAAATATCTTCCATCTTACCAGAATATTTTAGTTGATTCATTAATGAGTTTGTTCTTTGATAATAAATATATAACGGTTTATCAACATAACCAATTTTTTTAGCAAAAAGTCCATATGCTGGAACAACAGCAACATCTTCATAAAAATCATTTTCATAAAAATATAAATTATTATCAACAATTAATTTACGTTTAATGAATTTGCCCCAAGGTGCCGGAAAAGAAAGAATAGACTCTTCAACTAAATCACTCGACAAATTTGGTTTTGCAGAATAATATTTTTTTTCATTGCCTTGCTCATAATAATAATCACAAATGCACAAATCAAGCTCCTCTTCTGTCACCTTATCATATAAAATTGTAAACATCTTTTTATCTATATAATCATCGCTATCAACAAAAGTAACATAATCACCACTAGCTTTTTGCAAAGCAGTATTTCGAGCTTTAGCCGCTCCACCATTAGTTTGATTAATAACAACAACTCTAGAATCTTTTGAAGCATATGAGTTTAATATTTCCAGAGTATTATCTGTTGAGCCATCGTTAACAACTAAAATTTCATAATCATTAAAAGTTTGGTTCAATATGCTATCTAAAGTTTTTTCGATAAGCGATTCTGCATTATATGCAGGAACAATAACAGTAAGTTTTGGCATATTTTAATTTCCTACCTTTCGAAAGAAGATTTTTGAGGTAATATTTTGTCAAAATGCTCTGCTAATTCTTTGGTTGCTTTTTCATAGTCGATACTTGTATCACTATCGTTTATACAAATTTGTTCAACTTCTTGATTTTCAATGCATCTAAATAATTCTTCATTATGATCAGACAAATTATAAAATTTACCAAATTTTTTATATGATTTTGGTTCGAAATTTCCAGAATAAATTTGCCACAATTGAAATGCATACTGATTTACATCCGTATCGCTTCTAAACTTAGATAAACAAGTTGTATCTAATGCTTCTTTTTCAACTTTCCATAATTCCTCAAATGTACTTTTTAAAAATGGCGCAGCCGTATGTGAATTATCAAAACCGGCCATATAAGGCCATTTATTTAAAAGCAAAAAACGTAAATTTCTCTTTCCATATTTCAAGTTAAAACATTTGTTTCTTTGCTTTTTAATCACATTACGTTTATTAAAATGTCTACAAATAAGCATTTTATCATTAAGCAATATACGTTCAAAATTAGGATCCGTATTTTCATCACAATACGGAATATTATCACGCCAAATATCACAGGGAAGTCCGTTTTTAAAGAAATATTCGGGAGCAATTTTATCTATTAAAAACATATCATCATTGAAATAAACAAACTTGTCACTTAAATTTTTAATTCTAAATAAATTAAGCTCAATTGGATGAGAACTAAATACAGGCAAATATTTAGAAGGTATAAAATCTTCATGTTTTACAATATTTAATTTAGGGTTTGAAATATCAAGCCATTCAGGTACGTGACCCCATGTAACAAAATGAATCTGATTTACCCATGGAGCAAATTTTTCAACTGCCCTAAACCAATATCTTAAAACGCCCATATCGCGGTATCTATTAATTGCGTTAGTAACATCCTCCTTCTTAGGAGAATACTTATTTTTTTCTTCTAACCAAGCAGGGTCACTACCATCAACCCACGCTATTACAAAATCAATTTTATCATGCATAATATCAACTTCCTTGTATTCCAACGGCTTTATATATCGCCGATGTTATCTTATGATTAACAATTTCTAGTTCTATATCCTGATCAATATTATAATATGTCTTGAAAACTTTGCTATGGTATTCACCCCAAGGTCCTCTTGTCCAAATATATGAAATAATTTGATCATAAACTTCGACTTGCTTTACATTTTCATTTTGTAGTTGTTTTTCTATATAATCTTCACGATCCTTATTCATCGAAAAAATCAGGCTAAACATAAATATAAAATAAATAAGTAAAATTACTAAAAATGCATATATTAATTTATTAAATTTTGGGTTAAAACTATCTTTTAAAATTCTAAGCGAAACAATTAAGAAAATTATTTCCGTAAATATTGCTACCCTTTCACCCCAAACTGGCACCACAAGCATTGAACCTAAAGCACACCCAGCTATTAATACAAGAAAAACCAAAAAATTTCTTTCTTTTTCATTTTTCACCAAGTAAATAATTGAATAAAAGAATAACCCAACAAAGAACACCCAGTAAAAAATAAAATACCATCTATCAACATTGAATGCTCCCCAAAGTTCTACATATTTATTAAAATAACTATTAAAATCAAAAGGTATCATCATATAAATATTTTGAATTACTCCTAAAATAGGAATTATCAAAAATAATATAATCTTATACAGTTTTACCTGTTTTAATTTTAAAACATACACTATCGCTAAACTCATCATTATTAAAACTACAATGTTTCTAGTAATTGCATAGCCTATAAGATTAGGAATATTATAAACAATTCTCCCTATTAAACTCAAACTATAAAACTCTGCCTCAGTTGTTGTCCTTGAAGCTGTTCCAGGCGACAACAACATTATTGCTAATGCAGCAATAGAAAATATTGTTAAAATTGAAAATTTTACTAATTCTCGCTTATCGGCTTTTCTATTCATTATTAACCATAAAATATTTCCAAAAACAAAAGCTAGTCCAATATTTTCAACAAACATCGGCGTTATTATATTAACTACTAACAAAATAAAATATTCTATCTTACTAAACTTAAATTCTTTTTTTTGATATAAATAGTAAAAATAAGCTAAAACAATAACTGCTGGATATAAGTAAGTGACACTTCCAGCCACCCATGTATATGTCTGCGAAAAACTAGATGTATTTAATAATAAAAGCAATATTAACGGAATAAAATATACGACTTTATTTTTTACATTTCCGAGAATTTTATTAGCAATATAAACTACTAAAGTAAGTAAACCAGATGTCGCTATTACAAAAAGAATGTGATGATAAGTCAATATGTAAATAAAAATTCGACTTATAAACCTTCCTTCCCAAGAAAAATACATCCCCTTAGCGGCCGATAAAACCATATGAAGTCCTTGCTGTCCAACGGGATAATTTCCCCAATCATCACCACTTATTGGTGCCAACAATAAAATAATTACAAAAAATGCAAAAGTTAATATATATATATAATTGTTTTTAATTTTTTCTTTCATGTTTTTTCCCTCTCTACTACGCTAATTATTATCGATATAATCTTTAAGATTTTCTATTAGCATTCCATTATTTTTTTGCCACTTTTTTGGTTCAAATTGTTCTGCCTGTTTTAACACTTCACCAAAATCATCATTTTCCATCAGTCTCAATATATAACCATTTTTATAAAAGTTGTCAACTATCTGTAACTGATGGTCGTTAGTATGTTCTTTAAATTTTGCAAGTCTTGGAACTGCAATTATTTTTTTGCCTTTTTTTAATCCTGACAAAATATTCCCTACGCCACCATGTGTAATAATTAAATCACACTCATCTATAATCTCGTTGAATCTATCAGTATTGATATAATCAAAAACAGTCATATTTTTAGTTTTGTAATCAGTGCAGCCCGCTTGTACTACTACTTTATCTTTAATATTACTCAATTGAATCTGTTCGTCAATTTTTTTTAACAATCGTTCAAAACTTTTATCCTGTGTACCTAACGTAACAAATATCATATTAACCTCCTAAAAAACACTACCCCAATATTTAGCCTTAGGATATAACTTAAGCATGTCTTCCCATTGAACCAAAAACAAATCGGCAAATTTATATACTAATTTTCCAGTAATTGTTTTCGATGACATATTAGCAAAAGTTTCAATAAAAATAATCTTAGAACCAAAAATTTTACCAAGACAACACATAGGGCCAGCAATATGAGCCCCTGTAGTAACAATATATCTCGGTCTTATTTTTAAATATAAAAACAATTCAATAAAACAATTAATCAGAAGTTTAAATAAATATGTAAATTTATGATCTTTCGTTCCATAAATTACATAGTTGATTTTTTTATCATATTTCTTTTTTAAAGCAATGTTTACAGGCGTTTTCTCCGTAATAATATGATAATCATAATATTTAAACAAAGGTTGTAATTGTAAAAGTTCCGTTAAGTGCCCCCCCGTACTTGAAATAAATAAAACTTTCTTTTTATTTGTATTTTTCATTAGACAACTCCTTATTATACATTACAATTATATCGTATTTTTAATATAAAGTATAGCAAAAAAAACAAATTATATTTAT